>NZ_LIPQ01000157.1 GCF_001418135.1 Streptomyces aureus | reverse complement strand
CTGCGCCTCGTCGCGGCCGGCCGCACCAACCGTCAGATCGCCGAGGAACTCTTCATCTCACCCAAGACGGCCAGCGTCCACGTCTCCAACATCCTCGCCAAGCTCGGCGTCGCCGGCCGCGACGAGGCGCAGGACGTCCTGCTCGCGGGGGGTGAGGCCGAAGGTGTCGTCCCCCGGCTCCGCGGGTGCCGGGGCCTGCTTCTCCTCGGTCAGGGAGAGGCGGGCGCGGGCGGCGAGGAGTTCCACGTCCTCGCGGAGCGGGCGGGCGCCGAGTCGGACCGCGGTGGCGTGGGCCTGCCGGAGCAGGGCCGTGGCCTCCTCGCGGCGGCCGCCCTCGACGAGCAGGGCGTCGGCGAGGCGGTGGCGGGCGCGGGCCAGCTGGTGGGGACGTTCGAGCGGTTCGTAGGCGGCGACGACCTCGGCCCAGCGGGCGGCGGTCTCGCGGCCCTCGGCGCGGGCGATCTCCTCGGAGACCTGCCGGGAGTAGGCCTCCCAGACCGGGGCCGGGGTGGCGAGGCGGCGGACGCTGCGGCGGACGACGCCGAGCGCCTCGGCGCGGCCCTCGTCGGCGGCGGGCAGTCCCCGGCTGTCGGCCTCGGCCGTGACGGCGGCGAGGACGAGGGGCCAGCCGTAGCGGTGGGTGCCGGGCGGGAAGCCCGCCTTCTCGGCGGCGGCCAGCTGGGTCCGGACGTCCTCGACGCGTCCCTCCGCGGCGGCCACGGCGATCTCGATCTGGGCCATGGGCAGGACGTACTGAGGGATCGCGTCGCGGCTGCCGTAGGCGGCGCGGGCGTCGGCGAGGTGGCGGCACGCCGCGGCGAGTTCGCCGCGGGCGACGGCGAGCTGGGCGAGGCGGAGGGAGGCCGAGCCGCGGGGCTTGCTGCTGGTGGCCGAGCGGAGCAGGCGTCCGGCGATCTCCCCGATCTCGTCCCAGCGGCCGAGGGAGAAGAGCGACTCGGCCCGGTTGGCCTCGACCCAGCCGACGCTGTCGACGAGTCCGTAGGAGCGGGCGACGCGGAGGCCCGTGTCGGCGAGTTCGACGGCCTCCGCCGAGCGGCCGAGGGACTCCAGGGCGGAGGAGATGTTGATGTGGGCGCGGGCGGTCTCGGTGAACTGGCCGAGGGCCGCGGTGCGTTCCCGTACCGCGTGCATCTCCTCAAGGCCGGCCTCGACGTCGCCTGCGGCGGTCATGAGGGTGCCGAGGGTGAGCCGGGCGTTGAGTTCGATCGACTCGGCGTTGACGAGCCGGGCGTACTCGACGGCGCGTTCGGCGGCGGCGAGGGCGTCGGGTCCGGGGTTGCGGAGCATGCCCCAGCCGGCGGCGCCGACGAGGACCACGGCGTGGACGGCGGACGGCGGGAGGCCCTTGACGAGTTCCTGGGCGCGGGCGATCTCCTCCCAGCCGTCGCCGCGACCGAGGTTGGACTGGAGGCGGGCGCGCTCGGTCCAGAACCAGGCGGCGCGCAGGGGGTCGCCCGACTCGGCGTCGTCGAGGAGGCGCAGTGCCGTCTTGCAGATCTTCAGGGCGCGTTCGCGGTCGCCGCTGAGCCGGGCGGCGACGGCGGCCTCGGCGAGCAGGTCGAGGTAGCTGAGCGCGGCGGTCTCGGGGTCGCAGCCGCAGGCCGGGTAGGCCTCGGCGTAGTCGATGGGCCGGAGCGAGCCGCGGATCTCCGCGGGGGCCTCGTCCCAGAGCTCCATGGCCCTTTCGAGAAGGCGGAGTTGCTCGGCGTAGGCGTGGCGCTTGCGGGTCGCGACGGAGGCGCTGAGGACGGCGGGCAGGGCCTTGGACGGGTCGTGCGCGTGGTACCAGTAGGTGGCCAGCCGGTTGGCGCGCTCGTCGGCCCGGACGAGCCCGGGGTCGGCCTCCAGGGCTTCGGCGTAGCGCCGGTTGAGGCGGGAGCGTTCGCCGGGGAGCAGGTCGTCGCTGACGGCCTCGCGGACCAGGGAGTGACGGAAGCGGTAGCCGTCGCCGTCGGGGACGGCGAGCAGGAGGTTGGCGCCGACGGCGGCCCGCAGGGCCTCGATGAGTTCGTCCTCGGTAAGCCGGGCGACGGCGGCGAGCAGCCCGTACTCGACGGTGGAGCCGCCCTCGGCGACGATCCTGGCGATCCGCTGGGCGTCCTCGGGGAGCGTCTCGACCCGGACGAGCAGGAGGTCGCGCAGGGAGTCACTGAGCTGGCCCGCGGCGCAGCCGGCCTCGTGGGAGACGATGAGTTCCTCGACGAAGAAGGCGTTGCCGTCGGAGCGTTCGAAGACCTCCTCGACGAGGCCGGGGTCGGGCTCGGCGGCGAGGATGCCGGTGAGCTGGCGGTGGACCTCGGTGCGGGTGAAGCGGGCGAGTTCGATGCGGCGGATGGTGCGGAGCCGGTCGAGTTCGGCGAGGAGGGGGCGCAGCGGGTGGCGGCGGTGGATGTCGTCGGCGCGGTAGCTGGCGACGACCACGATGCGGCCGCGGCGCAGGGTGCGGAGGAGGTAGGTGAGGAGGTGCCGGGTGGAGGCGTCGGCCCAGTGCAGGTCTTCCAGGACGAGCACGATCGTACGGTCGGCGGCGAGCCGTTCCAGGAGCCGTACGGTCAGTTCGAAGAGGCGTGCGGTGGAGTCCTCGTCCGAGGACTCGTGGCTGCCGGGGTCGCCCAGTTCGGGGAGCAGCCGGGCGAGTTCCGCCCGCTGGCCGTCGGCCGCGGCGGCGAGTTCTTCGGGGAGGCGGCGGCGGAGCGAGCGCAGTGCGGTGGCGAAGGGGGCGAAGGGCAGGCCGTCGGCGCCGAGCTCGACGCAGCCGCCGAGCGCGACGACGGCGCCCTGTCCGCAGGCCGTGCCGAGGAACTCCTCGATGAGCCGGGTCTTGCCGACCCCCGCCTCGCCGCCGATGAGCAGGGCCTGGGGCTCCCCCGCGGTCGCGCGGGAGAGCGCCTCGGTGAGGGCGGTGAGTTCGCCGGCGCGGCCGACGAACACGGGACTGACTGACCTGGTCTCCACGGCGCCGAGCATCGCACAGCCGTCCATGCCATCGCCCATACGGGGGTCACGCGGCCCGGACGAAGCGACCGCGTCCGCCGTCACTCACCCGCCCCTCCGCGTCGTTGTTCCCGCTCCGGCGGCCGAGGCGGCGCAGGCCCCGGGCGGAGCCGACCGTCTCGGCGGCCTCGTGGGACAGTCGCTGCGCGGCGGCCTCACGGACGAGCTGGGCGTGGTTCATGCGGTGGAGTTCGTACTCGAACATCGGGTGCTCCCTGGTTCTTCGCGGTTTCGGTATCGCTCCTTGCGATGCCTCTACTGTCGTTTCCCAGGGGGTGCGACCACATCGGGCGTGTGCCGCATGTTCGGGGTACGGGGGTCCTTAGGCGGGTCCTGGGGGGACTTAGGCGTCGCCCCGGGCTGCCTCAGGGGTCAGGATCCGGCGGTCGGCAGGCTCAGGAACAGGTCGAAGTAGGTGCCGACCGACAGGAGCAGTCCCAGGCCGCCGAGGACGGCACCGGCGACGGCGACCGAGCGGACCCAGGCGGGGCGCCCCGGGAGGACGAGCACGAGAACGGCGACGAGCAGGGCGATCAGCGCGAAGACGCCGTTGACCAGGGCGGTGCTGTGCCAGGCGTCGCCGTAGATCTCGGAGATCTGCTGGGCCGGGGTGCCGGACCCGGAGGTCTTGATCTGCCCGAGGAGGGTCTCGCGCTCGGAGACGACCTTGCCGGTCCACGTGCCGGTGAGAGCGACGGCGCCGAGAGCGGCGGAGACCACGGCCGCGGCGGCGCCGCCGATGCCGGCGGAGGCGGGAGCCGCCGCCTCGGCGGAGAGCTCGTCGTCCTCGTCCTCGTCCGCGTTCTCGGCCTCGTCCGCGTCGATCGGGGCGGTGGCCGGTTCGGCGTCCTGCTTGCCGAGCGCGACCGCGGCCGTCTCCTCGACGGGCGCGGCCGTCTCGGCGGCGTCCGCGCTCTCGCCGGTCTTCTCTGTCGTCGTCTTCGTGTCCATGCGCGGCACGCTAGGCGCCCCGTATGAGAACCGTATGAGGAAAGCGGGTTACGAGGCCTTCGCCGCGCGCCACTCCGGGGCCAGGACGGCCCAGACCTCGGTGTCGGCGCGGACGCCGCGGTGCGGGTAGTTCTCCCGCAGCACGCCCTCGCGGGTCATGCCCAGGCGGCGGGCGACGGCGATGCTCGGCCCGTTCTTCGCGGAGGCGTGCCACTCGACGCGGTGGATGCCGCGCTCCTCGATCGCCCAGTCGATGATGACCCGGCAGGCGCGGGTGATCAGGCCCTTCCCGGCGGCGGAGGGCTCCAGCCAGCAGCCGGCCTCGGCGGTGCCGTAGGTGGCGTCGAAGGTCCGGAAGAGGACGCCGCCGACGAGCGTGCCCCCGGTCCAGATGCCGTAGATGCGTCCGGTGTCGTTCGCGGCCTTCTCGGCGTACGTGCCGAGGAAGGAGCGGGCGGAGTCGAGGTCCGCGACGACGTCGGGGAGGACGATGTGCTCGCCGATGAACTCGCGTCCGCGGTCCATGTGGGCGAGGAACTCCGCGGCCTTCGAGGGCTCCAGGGGCCTCAGCTCCGCACCGTCGTCACCCAGCGATATCGCGAACACCGTCGTTCCTCTCCTCCTCGGCCGAAGCCGGGGCCGCCGTCACTGCCGTCACACGTTGAGCGGGTATTTTCCCACGCGCGTCGGCGGCCTCGCGGCACTCGGGCGTTTCGATGCTGATCCGGGGCAGGAGGCGGTCGAGCCACTTGGGCAGCCACCAGTTCGCCCCGCCGAGCATGTGCATGAGGGCGGGGACGAGAAGCGTCCGCAGCACGAAGGCGTCGAGGGCGACGGCCGCCGCGAGCGCGATCCCGAACATCGCGATGACCCGGTCGCCGGAGAGGACGAAGGCGAGGAAGACCGCGATCATGATCACGGCGGCGGAGTTGATGACGCGGCTGGTCTCGGCGAGGCCGACCCGGACCGCCCGCCGGTTATCGCCGGTCTCCAGCCACTCCTCGTACATCCGGCTGACCAGGAAGACCTGGTAGTCCATGGAGAGTCCGAAGAGGACCGAGACCATGATCACCGGGAGGAAGGGTTCGATCGGCCCGGCGCTGCCGAGGCCGAGGAGCTCGCTCCCCCAGCCCCACTGGAAGATCGCCACGACGACGCCGAAGGCACCGGCGACGGCGGCGATGTTCATGGCGGCGGCCTTGAGCGGGATGCCGATGGAGCGGAAGGCGAGCAGGAGCAGCAGACAGCCGAGCGCGATGACGACACCGACGAAGAGCGGCAGCTTGCCGATGATGATCTCGGCGAAGTCGTCGTACGAGGCGGTGACGCCGCCCACGTGCACGTCGAGCGAGGTGCCGCTCTCGGCCGCCGGCAGGACGTCCGTGCGGAGCCGGTCGACGAGTTCGCTGGTGGCCTTGGACTGGGGCGAGGAATCGGGGACGACGACGAGGACGGCGGTGTCGCCGGAGCTGTTGTACGCGACCGGGGAGACGGACGCGACGCCCTTGGTGGCGGACAGGGCGGCCGGCAGCTGGTCGAGGGCGACCCGGTCGTCGGCGCCGTCGAGCCCGGCGACCAGGGTGAGGGGGCCGTTCACGCCGGGGCCGAAGCCGTCGGCGATCAGGTCGTACGCCTGCCGCGTGGTCGCGGTGGCGGGGCCGTTGCCCTGGTCGGAGGTGCCCAGGTGGAGCGAGAGGGTGGGCAGCGCGAGGACGCCCATGACGACGGCGGCGACGATCCCGAGGAGCTTGGGGTGCCGCTCGACGAAGGCGGACCAGCGGGCGGCGAAGCCGGTGGGCAGCTCGGGCTGCGGCCCGTGCTCGGCGAGCGTCCGGCGTTCGCGCCGGGACAGCGCCCGCATGCCGATGAGGGAGAGCAGCGCCGGCAGGAGGGTGACGGAGGCCGCCACCGTGAGGACGACGGTGAGGGAGGCGGCGATGGCGACGCCGTTGAGGAAGCTGAGCCGCAGGATCAGCATGCCGAGGAGGGCGATGCAGACGGTGGCTCCGGCGAAGACGACGGCGCGGCCCGTGGTGGCGACGGCGGTCTCGGCGGCCTCGGCGACGGAGAGGCCGCGTTTCAGGCCTCTGCGGTGCCGGGTGACGATGAAGAGGGCGTAGTCGATGCCGACGCCGAGGCCGACGAGCATGCCGAGCATGGGGGCGAAGTCGGCGACGGTCATCAGATGGCCGAGGAGCACGATCCCGGAGTAGGCGATGCCGACGCTGACGAGCGCGGTCGCGATGGGGAGCGCCGAGGCGGCGAGGGAGCCGAAGGCGAGGAAGAGGACGACGGCCGCGACGGCGACGCCGACGACTTCGGCGATGTGTCCGCCGGGGGCTTCGGTGAGGGCGACGGCGCTGCCGCCGAGTTCGACGGCGAGGCCGTCGGCTTCGTCCGCGGCGGCCTTCGCGGTGTCGACGAGGGCCCGGGCCTGCGCCTCGGGGATGTCGTCGGCCTGCTCGTGGAAGGTGACGGTGGCGTAGGCGGTGTGCCCGTCCTCGCTGACCTGGCCCCGGGTGTCGCCGTACGGGGAGGTCACGGTGGCGATGCCGGGGAGCTCGGCGACCTGGTCGAGCATGGCGGTCATGCGGCGCTCGACGCCGTCGGCGCGGACGCTGCCCTTGTCGGTGTGCCAGACGATGGTGTCGCTGTCACCGCCGAGACCGTGGAAGCCGCGCTCCAGGAGGGCGGTGGCACGGCCGGACTCGGTGCCGGGGACCTCGTAGTCGTTGGAGTACGCGCTGCCGGCGACGACCGCCGCCGTGCCGACCCCGCCGAGGGCGACGAGCCACAGCAGGACGGCGACGAGGCGGTGCTTGATGCACCACCGTGCGATGGCTGCCAAAGGACGTGCTCCCTGGGTGGTTCGAGGATCTTCAGCGGGAACAGCCCGAAAAAGAACGCTTGACCTATGTGGGCCCACTGTGGCAGCCAAACGTGATCGTTTGCCCGTTTCGTGTCGATGCTCACAGGCATGCCCGGAGGGTCGGGACGGAGGTCCTGGACCTCGGTCCCGACCCTCCGGGCACAACGGCTCACCGTGGGTGCTCAGCCGGAGACGCTCGCGCGGCCGTTCTCGATGTGACCCATCAGCCGGCGGCGGAATCCGCCGGGCGCGGTCACCTCGATGTCGTACCAGCCGTGCGCGTCGGCGGCCGAGTGCACGACGGTACGGGTCTTCCCGGGCTTCACGGTGACGGTGCGGGTCCAGTCCTCCAGGTCGTGCTCGTCGACGTACCCGAGCGGCCGCACGGTGAAGGAGACGGGCGCCGAGCCCGTGTTCCGTACGGTGAGATGCAGGTCACGGTCGTGGTGATCGATCCGGGAGGCGAGCGCGGCGCCGCCGGTCGCGGGCCCCTCGAACTCGCGGCGGAAGCCGTTGGGGCCGGTGATCGTGAAGCGGTAATGATCACCCGGAACGGGGACGGTCCACTCCCCCGTCCCCCTGACGTCCTTGTGCTGCGGCACGGCGAACTCACCCGCGTACGGGTAGAGCGCGAAGTGCGCGCTCGCCTTCCCCTTGTTGCTGAGCACCACGCGCACGGAACCGGCCGCGGAGGCCTCCGGGGTCACGGCGGCGTCCGGCTGGTACGGCAGCGGGCGGGCGCGGCGGACGCCGGGCTCCTGGACGGGCATCCGCTGCACGGCCGGGGGCTGCGGCCGCCAGCGGCCGCTGAAGGGCGGAATCGGCCCCGGCTGGTCGACGTCGGGCTGCCGGTGGCCCCGCCGGAAGTCGAAGGCGGAGGTGAGGTCGCCGGTGACGGCCCGGCGCCATGGGGTGATGTTGGGCTCCTGGATGCCCGTGAGTTTCTCCAGGAAACGGATCACCGAGGTGTGGTCGAAGGTCTCGGAGCAGACGTAGCCGCCGACCGACCAGGGGGAGACGACGAGCAGCGGGACGCGGATGCCGAGGCCGGTGGGCAGGCCCTTCCAGCGCTCGTCCGTGTTCCCGGCCGGCGGGACCGGCGGCGGCACATGGTCGAAGAAGCCGTCGTTCTCGTCGTAGTTGATCAGGACGACGGTGTGGCGCCAGACGTCCGGGTGCGCGCCGAGGGCGTCGAGCACCTTGTAGACGAGGGTCGCGGAGGCGATCGGCGAGGAGGAGCCGGGGTGCTCGGAGTCGATCGCGGACGGCACGAGGTAGGAGACCTCGGGGAGGGTGCCGGCGGCGACGTCGGCGCGGAAGGCGTCGGCGAGGGTGCCGCTCTCGACGCGGCGCAGTCCGCGCTCGAAGAGGGAGCGCTCGGCGTCGGTGAGGGTCGCCACGCCCTCCTCCAGGAGACCGAGGAGGCGGGTGCGCTCGGCGGCGTCGCCGGTGTCGCGGACGGCGGCGTAGAAGGACTCCATGAAGGTGTGCCCGCCGGTTGCGGCGAGCGCCTTGCGGGCGATCTTCTTGAAGCTGGTGAAGAACTCGATGTTGTTGTCGGTGAAGTTCTCCCACTCGGTGTACGTCTTCCAGCTGCGCCCGGCAGCTTCGAGCCGCTCGGCGTAGGTGGGCCAGCCGTAGCCGGGGTGGGTGCCCTCGGCGTACGCGGCGTTGGTGACGGCGCGGCTGCCGTCGGCCTCGAAGCCGGTCCAGCCGGACCAGAGGTGGTTGCGGTTGGGGCTCGTCGAGGTGTGGACGGACGAGTGGTAGGCGTCGCAGATGGTGAAGGTGTCGGCGAGCTCGTAGTGCAGGGGGATGTCCTGCCGGTCGTAGTAGGCCATGGTCGCGGCCGTCTTGGCCGATACCCACCCGTCCATCCAGCCGTCGCGCCAGGCCTTGCCGCCGCCGCCCCAGGAGTGGTCGAGGTCCCCGATGTACTGGAGGTCCTTCTGCTGTGTCTCGGCGGCCCCGCGGATCGGGAAGGGCAGCACGGTCCGGCCGAGCGCGGCGGGCTGCTCGAACACGGGCTTGCCGGAGGGCAGCTCGACGGCATTGCGGTCGGAGAAGCCGCGGACGCCGCGGAGGGTGCCGAAGTAGTGATCGAAGGAACGGTTCTCCTGCATCAGGATCACCACGTGCCGAACCGCCGACATCCCGCCGGCCGGCGGCTCCGCGGCCATCGCGGCCTGCAACGACGGCGGCAGCAACGAGCCGGCCGCGGCAACACCGAGGGCGCCTCCGCCCAGTGCGAGGAGCCTTCTGCGGGACATCTCGGATGACAAGACCGACCTCCAGTCGACGACCAATGGTTCGCCATCGAGCCATTGGGGGGTACGCCGGGGACGGTAGTGAGACGGGATGACGGAAAGAAGACCCGACGGGGACGCGGTGGTGAACGTCCAAGAGGACGTGACAGGAGTCCAAGTGACCTCCCCTTCCGCTCCGGCCCTCTCCGCGTCGACCGCGGACCCGTCGGAGCGGCAAGCTGACTCTCTGTCAATCACTGTGCCCTGGGGGAAATTCGAGCAACACGGCACACCACATCGGGCCCGACTCCGCACCTGACCGGTACCGGCTGCTGCGGTCCATCGGGCGGGGCGGCGAGGCCGTGCTCCATCTCGCCGAGATCGAGCTGGCCGGTGGTACCGAGCCCGTCGTCGTGAAGGTCCTCGACGCGAAGACCACCATCACGCCCGAGGTCTTCGAGCGGGTCAGCCAGAAGTGGAACGAGCAGGCGGAGCTGCTGCGCTTCGTCCACCGGCCCGGTGTCGTCGGCGTACGGGAGCACTTCCAGGGGCCGCCGATCCACCGGTCCGGCGAGTCCGGGCCGATCACCGGCCGGGCCCTGGCCCTCGTCATGAACCATGTCGACGGCCTCGACCTGCGCGACTGGCGGGCCCCCGCCGACCGCCCCCGAGCAGCCGGCGGCCGCGCTCGGCCTGCTGCCGCAGGTCGCAGGGCTTCCGGCCGAGCAGCGGGACCGGGTGCTGAGCACCGCCGCGGCCGAACCGGGCCGGCGGCCGCTGTCCCTGTCGGCCTGGGTGAAGGACGTACGGCACGGGGTGGTGTCGACGACGACCTCGCGCCCGGCGACGGTCGCGGACGCGGTCCCGGCCCCGCCGCCCCGGAAGCCGTCGACGCCCCCCTGCCGGTGACACCTCCGCCGCCCGCGGCCGCGCCGGTGGTGGCACCGCAGCCGGTCGCCCCGCAGCCCGTGGCGGCCGCGCAGCCCCCCGTACCGCAGGCCTCGGTACCGCAGCCCCCCGTACCGCAGGCCGCCGCCGAACCGCCCACCGTCGCCCACGCCCGGCTTCGGGCCGCCGACGGCTCCCCCGGCGTCCCCGGCGGCGGAGACGGCCCCTCCCCGGGCACCCGAACCGCGCCGCCGCCGCAAGGCCCCGCTCATCGGGGCCGTGGCCGGGGTCCTGGTGGTCGCCGTCCTCGCGGCGATCGGCGTCCAACTGCGCGGCGACAAGGAGGACAAGGGCACCGAGGGCAAGGGCGGCAACCCCGTCACGACGAGCGCCTCCCCTACGTCCGATCCCACGACCGCGACCCCGACGGACGGCCGCCCGAGGAACCGACCGCGGAAGCGACGCCCTCCGAGGAGCCCACGACCGGGACCCCCGGCGAGGAGACCACCGACCCCGCGGAGTCGGAGAGCCCGACGGCGACCCCGGCTCCGTACCGGACAGCAAGGAGGCGGACCTGACCGGGCTCGCACCGATCGACGGACTCGGCGGCTTCTCGGTGACCTCCGCCGCGACGCTCAACGCCCGGGACCACGGCTCGGCCTTCACGGCCGGTTGCTCCAACGAGTCGTACATGGAGTTCGACCTCGGACGGAAGTGGAAGACCCTGGAGTTCACCGCGGGCATCGACGACGACTCACCGACCGAAGAGGCACGGATCACCATCTCCGTGGACGACCGGACCGCATCCTTCTCCCATACGGTCCAGCTCGGGAAGCCGGTCGTCAAGAGCATCCCGGTCGCCGGGGCCCTCCGGCTGCGCATCCGCGCCGAGGACACCCTCAGCTACGACCAGGACGCGTACGTGATCATCGCCGCCCCGCTCCTCAAGCGGTAACCGCACGCGAGACGGCCCCGCACCGGAACTCCGGTGCGGGGCCGTTCACATGCCCGTACGAGAAGGGGATCAGCCCTCGCTGACGCCCAGCTTCTCCAGGATCAGGTCCTTCACGCGCGCCGCGTCCGCCTGGCCGCGGGTGGCCTTCATGACCGCGCCCACCAGGGCGCCGACCGCCGCGACCTTGCCGCCGCGGATCTTGTCGGCGATGGCCGCGTTGGCCGCGATGGCCTCCTCGACCGCCGTGCCGAGCGCGCCCTCGTCGGAGACGACCTTCAGACCGCGCTTCTCGACGACCTCGTCCGGGGTGCCCTCGCCGGCGAGGACGCCCTCGATGACCTGACGGGCCAGCTTGTCGTTCAGATCGCCGGCGGCGACCAGGGCCGAGACCCGGGCCACGTCCGCCGGAGTGATCGCCAGCTCCTCGAGCGACACGCCCTGCTCGTTGGCGCTGCGGGCGAGCTCGCCCATCCACCACTTGCGGGCCGAGGCCGCGTCCGCGCCCGCCTCGATCGTCGCCACGATCGGGTCGACCGCGCCGGCGTTGAGGATGGACTGCATGTCGTGCTCCGACACGCCCCACTCCTCGCGCAGCCGGTTGCGGCGCACCCGGGGCAGCTCGGGCAGCGTGCCCCGCAGCTCCTCCACCCAGGCACGGGCCGGGGCGACGGGGACGAGGTCGGGCTCCGGGAAGTACCGGTAGTCCTCGGCGTTGTCCTTGATGCGGCCGGAGGTGGTGGAGCCGTCGTCCTCGTGGAAGTGACGGGTCTCCTGCACGATCGTGCCGCCGGAGGACAGCACCGCGGCGTGGCGCTGGATCTCGAAGCGGGCAGCGCGCTCCACCGAACGGAGCGAGTTGACGTTCTTCGTCTCCGAGCGGGTGCCGAAGGTCTTGGTGCCGTGGGGGCGCAGCGACAGGTTGACGTCGCAGCGCATCTGGCCCTTGTCCATGCGCGCCTCGGACACGTCGAGCGCGCGGATCAGCTCGCGCAGCTCGGCGACGTACGCCTTGGCGACCTCGGGGGCCCGCTCGCCCGCGCCCTCGATCGGCTTGGTGACGATCTCGATGAGCGGGATGCCGGCCCGGTTGTAGTCGAGCAGCGAGTGGGACGCGCCGTGGATACGGCCGGTGGCGCCGCCGACGTGCAGCGACTTGCCGGTGTCCTCCTCCATGTGGGCGCGCTCGATCTCCACGCGGAAGACCTCGCCGTCCTCCAGCTGGACGTCCAGGTAGCCGTTGAAGGCGATCGGCTCGTCGTACTGGGAGGTCTGGAAGTTCTTCGGCATGTCCGGATAGAAGTAGTTCTTCCGGGCGAAGCGGCACCACTCGGCGATCTCGCAGTGCAGCGCGAGGCCGATCTTGATGGCGGACTCGACGCCGATCGCGTTGACGACGGGCAGCGAGCCCGGCAGACCGAGGCAGGTCGGGCAGGTCTGCGAGTTCGGCTCGGCGCCCAGCTCGGTCGAGCAGCCGCAGAACATCTTCGTCTTGGTGCCGAGCTCGACATGGACCTCCAGGCCCATGACGGGGTCGTACTCGGCGAGCGCCGCTTCGTACGACAGCAGTTCAGTGACAGTCACGGTGAGACTTTCCCTCTCAGCCCAGCAGGACGTCGTCGTCGCCCAGGCGCTTGAGCTCCCGGTAGAGGATCGCCAGGCCGGTAACGATGGCGGCGGCGGACACGGCGGAGTCGATCAGCCGCAGCATGTCGTTGTCGGTGCGGGCCAGCTTGGCCTGCTTCGCGACGCTGATCGCACCGAACGCGGTGGTCGCGAGCGAGACGTAGACGCCGGTCTTGGACTTCTTGAAGTTCTTGGCCTTCTTTGCCATGGCACTCACAGCGACGGAGCCTCCTCAAGCAGCGGGTGCCCCCACTTTTCCACGAAGGCGGCCTCGACGGCGGCGCCGACCTTGTACAGCCGGTCGTCCTTCATGGCGGGAGCGATGATCTGCAGGCCGACCGGCAGACCGTCCTCGGGCGCCAGGCCGCAGGGCAGCGACATGGCGGCGTTGCCGGCCAGGTTGGTCGGAATGGTGCACAGGTCCGCGAGGTACATCGCCATCGGGTCGTCGGCGCGCTCGCCGATCGGGAAGGCGGTGGTGGGGGTCGTCGGGGAGACGATCACGTCCACCTCCTCGAAGGCCTTCTCGAACTCCCGGGTGATCAGGGTCCGGACCTTCTGGGCCGAGCCGTAGTACGCGTCGTAGTAGCCGGAGCTCAGCGCGTACGTACCCAGGATGATGCGGCGCTTGACCTCGTCGCCGAAGCCGGCCTCACGGGTGAGGGCGGTGACGTCCTCGGCGGACCGCGTGCCGTCGTCGCCGACCCGGAGGCCGTAGCGCATGGCGTCGAAGCGGGCCAGGTTGGAGGAGCACTCCGAGGGCGCGATCAGGTAGTACGCCGAAAGGGCGAGGTCGAAGGTCGGGCAGTCCAGCTCGACGATCTCGGCGCCCAGCGACTTGAGCAGCTCGACGGACTCGTCGAAGCGCTGCACGACACCGGCCTGGTAGCCCTCGCCGCGGAACTGCTTGACGACACCGACGCGCATGCCGGCGACCGAGCCGTTGCGCGCGGCCTCGACGACCGGCGGGACCGGGGCGTCGATGGAGGTCGAGTCGAGCGGGTCGTGCCCGGCGATCGCCTCGTGCAGGAGGGCCGCGTCCAGGACCGTACGGGCGCAGGGGCCGCCCTGGTCCAGGGAGGACGAGAACGCCACCATGCCGTAGCGGGAGACGCCGCCGTAGGTCGGCTTGACGCCGACGGTGCCGGTGACGGCGGCGGGCTGGCGGATCGAACCGCCGGTGTCCGTGCCGATGGCGAGGGGCGCCTCGTACGCGGCGAGGGCGGCGGACGAGCCACCGCCGGAGCCGCCGGGGATCCGGGTCAGGTCCCAGGGGTTGCCGGTCGGACCGTACGCGCTGTTCTCGGTGGAGGACCCCATGGCGAACTCGTCCATGTTGGTCTTGCCGAGGATGACGACGTCGGCCGCCTTAAGGTTCTTGACCAGGGTCGCGTCGTACGGCGGGATCCAGCCCTCGAGCATCTTCGAGCCCACGGTCGTCGGCATGCCGGCGGTGGTGAAGATGTCCTTGAGGGCGAGCGGCACACCGGCGAGCGGGCCGAGCTTCTCGCCGCGGGCGCGCTTCTCGTCGACGGCACGGGCCTGGGCGAGCGCGCCCTCACGGTCGACGTGCAGGAAGGCGTGGACCTTCTCGTCGACGGCCTCGATGCGGGCGAGGTGCGCCTCGGTGACCTCGACGGCGGTCAGCTCGCCGGCGGCGATCCTCCCGGCGATCTCGGCCGCGGTGAGCTTGATGATGTTGTCCGTCATGACTGTTAGTCCTCCCCCAGGATCTGCGGCACCTTGAAACGCTGCTGCTCCTGGGCCGGGGCGCCGGAGAGCGCCTGCTCGGGGGTGAGCGACGGACGGACCTCGTCCGCGCGCATGACATTGGTCAGCGGCAGCGGGTGGGAGGTCGGCGGTACGTCTTGGTCGGCGACCTCGGAGACGCGGGCGACCGCGCCGATGATGTCGTCGAGCTGGCCGGCGAAGTGATCGAGTTCTTCGCCCTTCAGCTCCAGACGCGCCAGCCGTGCGAGGTGGGCGACCTCCTCGCGCGTGATGCCAGGCATGCGGATCCTCACGGGGTGAGCTTGATGGTGTGGGCCCATCCTATGGGGCCGGTGCCGCTGCCCGTGAAACGGTTTGCCCGGGGTCGTCTCCCCGGGTGGACACGGCCTACTGAACGACCTGGCCGGAGGGGTGGTCCACGTCGAGTCCGGCGGCGATGTCGGCGGGTCGGCGCCAGCCGTGCTCGCCGCGGGCGAGCAGCCAGGCGGTGGCCTCGCCGGGCGGCATCGCGGCGGCCACGAGCCAGCCCTGGACGGCGTCGCAGCCCAGGTCGCGCAGGCGCTCCCAGGTCTCGTCGTCCTCGACGCCCTCGGCGACGACGAGGAGGCCGAGGGAGTGGGCGAGGTCGACGGTGCAGCGGACGATCTCGGCGTCCTCGGTGTCGACGGCGAGCCGGGCCACGAACGAGCGGTCGATCTTCAGTTCGCTGACGGGGAGCCGGCGCAGATGGACGAGGGAGGAGTAGCCGGTGCCGAAGTCGTCGAGGGACATCTTGACGCCGTGGCCGGTGAGGCCGTTGAGGGTGTCGGCGGCACGCTGGGGGTCCTCCAGGAGGACGTGCTCGGTTATCTCCAGCTGGAGTGCGCCGGCCGGGACGCCGTGGCGGGCGAGCCGGGCGGCGACGGCGCCGGCGAAGCCGGGGGTGTGGACGTCGCGGGGCGAGACGTTGACGGCGACCGGGACGTCGAGTCCCTGGGCGCGCCAGCGGGCGACCTGGGCGAGGGCGGTCTCCAGGACGTACTCGGTGAGGTGCGGCATCAGGCCGGAGGACTCGGCGATGGCGATGAACTCGTCCGGCGGGACCTTGCCGCGCTCGGGGTGGACCCAGCGGACGAGGGCTTCGAGTCCGGCGACCTGGCCGTCGAAGCGGACCTTGGGCTGGTAGTGGAGTTCCACCTCGCCGGCGTCGAGGGCGCGGCGCAGGTCGCCGAGGAGGCCGAGCCGGTCGGGGGTGTTGGAGTCGCGCTTGGACTCGTAGACCTCGACGCCGGTGCGGTCGCGCTTGGCCTGGTACATGGCGACGTCGGCACGGCGCAGCAGGCCCTCGGCGTCGAGGGCGTGGTCGGGGAAGACGGCGACGCCCGCGCTGGCCTCCAGGACGAGGGTGAGCCCGTCGAGGTCGAGCGGGGAGGAGAGTTCGGCGACGAGGTGGCGGGCGACCCGCTGGGCGCTGGTGGTGGAGTCGGCGGTGGGCAGCAGGACGGCGAACTCGTCGCCGCCGAGCCGGGCGGCCTCGGCGCCGCGGGGCAGGGCGAGGCGGAGCCGGTCGGCGATCTGGAGGAGCAGCCGGTCGCCCGCGAGGTGTCCGAGGGTGTCGTTGACCGATCGGAAGCGGTCGAGGTCGATCAGGACGAGGGCGGCGCGGGCCCCTTCGCCCTCGGCCTCCTCCAGGGCGGTCCACGCACGTTCGAGGAGCCACTGGCGGTTGGGGAGCCCGGTCAGCGGGTCCCGCAGCTGCTCCTCGGCGCGGGCGCGGGCGATCCACAGGGTGGAGTCGAGGGCGATGAGGGGGACGGCGAAGAGCGGCAGCAGGACGGGCCGGGTGGCGGCGACGACGCAGATCAGCGGGGCGATGCCGAGCAGGGCGACGGCGACGAGTCCCTGTCTCAGGAGCGCGGTGCGGGCGACGGTGGGCAGTCCGCGGTTCTGCGGGGCGAGCGTGTACCACAGGAGGAGCCGGGTCACCACGAGGTAGGTGGCGGCGGCGAGGACGACTTCCGGGAGGTCCCCGATCGTCCAGTCGAGGGGCTGCCAGGGCTGTTCGACGGTGGGGACGTCGCCGAAGAGGGCGAGGAGGAGGGCGGCTGCGCCGACCCCGAGGACATCGGCGGCACCGTGCAGCAGGCCCTGTCGCCAGCGGTGCCGGCGGGCGGCGCCGACCAGGGTGACGACGGTCATCGAGACGAGTCCGGCCGGCACCCAGCCGTAGAGCAGGAGGACGGCGAGGGTGAGGGCGGCGCCCGAACCGGTGCCGCCCCACCAGCGGTCGCGGCCGAGCGCGACCAGATGGCCGACGATGAGGCCGGTGAGGACCGCGAGGGACCAGCCGGTGACCCCGCCGGGGAAGAGGCCGCTGCCGGCGCTCAGGCCCTGCTGGAGGCCGACGACGAGTACGACGGCGGCGATGCCCAGCACGGCTGCGGGCAGCCGGGAGGTGAAACCCAGGGACACCACACGGCCGTGCGGCCGTGGGACCGGGGCGGCGCTCTCGGTCGGTTCCATTCCCGTCCCTCTCACAGGCGGCGGTGCCGTCGGTGTGCGATGGGCCGCGGTCAGGCGGCCGTCCGTCGTCCGGCCGTCCGTCGTCCGTCGGACGACCGAGGGCACTGCCGGTCGCACGTCGTGCCACGGGGCCGTTGTCCTGACGCCACGACCGGCAGAGCCCTCGCGCGATCGTGCAGGACTGGGCGCACGGTCACCAGACTAGGCCGCCGAGGGCGTCGACGGGCAGCGCTCTCCCTCTCTTGCCCGAATGCGACCAGGCCACCCGTAACGATCTGGTATGCGCCGAACGGGTGACCGTCGCACGGTCGTCGGGCGGTCGTCGGCCGGGGTGCGGGCGGGCCGCCGGCGACTACCCCGCGACGGGCACCGCGGCCTCCCGAGCGGCGTCGGGCCCTTGTTCGAGCAGGATCTGGAAGCCGTCCTCGTCCAGAACCGGAACCTTCAGCTGCATCGCCTTGTCGTACTTCGAACCAGGGTTTTCACCGACGACGACGAAGGCGGTCTTCTTCGAAACGGAACCGGTCACCTTCGCACCGAGGCTCTGGAGGGACTCTTTTGCGCCATCCCTGGTGAACTTCTCCAGGGTGCCGGTCACAACGACCGTGAGGCCCTCCAGCGGACGCGGGCCGACATCCTCCCCGGCGCCCTCGTCCTCCAGAGTGACCCCGGCCGCGCGCCACTTGCGCACGATCTCGCGGTGCCACTCCTCGGAGAACCACTGCTTCACCGCGGTCGCGATGATCCCGCCGACCCCGTCGACGGCTGCCAGCTCCTCCTCGCTCGCCTGCTCGATCCGCTCCAGCGAGCGGAACTCACGGGCCAGCGCCTCGGCCGCCACCGGCCCCACGTGCCGGATGGAGAGCCCGTTGATGAAGCGGGCCAGGGGGCGCGTCTTCGCGGCCGCGATGTTCTCCAGCATCGCCAGGGCGTTCTTCTTCGGCTCGCCCTTCTGGTTGGCGAAGACCGTGACGATCTTCTCCTCGCCGGTCTTCGGGTCCCGCCGGGGCAGTCCGCTGTCCGGGTCGAGGACGTACGCCTTGATCGGCAGCAGCTGCTCGATGGTGAGGTCGAAGAGGTCGCCCTCGTCCACCAGCGGGGGCTCGGCGGGCTCCAGCGGGCGGGTGAGCGCCGCCGCGGCCACCGCGCCGAAGTTCTCGATGTCCAGGCACTGGCGCCCGGCGAGGAAGAAGAGGCGCTCGCGCAGCTGCGCCGGGCAGGTCCGGCCGTTCGGGCAACGGAGGTCGATGTCGCCCTCCTTCATCGCCTTCAGCGGCGTCCCGCACTCGGGGCACTCGGCGGGCATCACGAACTCCCGCTCGCTGCCGTCCCGCAGGTCGGCGACCGGACCGAGGATCTCCGGGATGACGTCGCCCGCCTTGCGCAGCACGACGGTGTCGCCGATCAGCACGCCCTTGGCCTTGACCACCTCCTGGTTGTGGAGGGTGGCGAACTCGACCTCGGAGCCGGCCACGGTCACCGGCTCCACCTGCGCGTACGGGGTCACGCGGCCGGTCCTGCCGACGCCGACCTTGATGTCGAGCAGCTTGGTGTTGACCTCCTCCGGCGCGTACTTCCAGGCGATGGCCCAGCGCGGGGCGCGCGCGGTGGAGCCGAGCCGGCCCTGGAGCGGGATCTCGTCGAGCTTGACGACGACTCCGTCGATCTCGTGCTCCACGGAGTGACGGTTCTCCCCGAAGTACGCGATGAACTCCCGCACCTCGTCGAGCGAGCCGACCACCTTGTTGTGCCGGGCGGTGGGCAGGCCCCACTCGCGCAGCAGCTCGTACGCGTGGGAGAGGCAGTCGATGTCGAAGCCCTCGCGGGCGCCGATGCCGTGGACGACCATGTGGAGCGGTCGGGAGGCGGTGACCTTGGGGTCCTTCTGGCGGAGCGAACCCGCCGCCGCGTTCCTCGGGTTGGCGAAGGGCTTGTCGCCGGCCTCCACCAGGCGGGCGTTGAGCCCCTCGAAGGCCTCCATCGGGAAGTAGACCTCGCCGCGGATCTCCACGAGGTCCGGGATCCGGTCCCCGCGCAGCCGCTCCGGGATGTCGGCGATCGTCCGGACGTTGGGCGTGATGTCCTCGCCGTTGCGGCCGTCGCCGCGGGTGGCGGCCCGGGTCAGCCGCCCGTGCTCGTACGTCAGGTTGACCGCGAGGCCATCGACCTTGAGCTCGCACAGGTAGTGGAAGTCGGGGGTGCCGACGTCCCTCGCGACCCGCTCGGCCCAGGTCGCCAGCTCCTCGTCGTCGAAGGCGTTGTCGAGGGAGAGCATCCGCTCGCGGTGCTCGACGGAGGTGAACTCGGTCTCGTACTGCCCCGCGACCTTCTGCGTCGGCGAGTCCGGCGTCCGCAGCTCCGGGTACTCCTCCTCCAGCGCCTCCAGGGCGCGCAGGAGTTTGTCGAAGTCGCCGTCGCTGATGACCGGCTGGTCCTTCACGTAGTACCGGAAGCGGTGCTCCTCGACCTGCTCGGCCAGGTCGGCGTGCTTCTCCCGTGCCTCGGCGGGCAGGGCCCCCTGTTCGACTGCCACCTTCGTCCGTCCTCCCGTGCCTCGAAACCCGGTCACTCTGGGTTGTCCGCGAGCGATCTCGCCGCCCGGGCGCAGTGGGCGAGCGCCGCGCGGGCGTAGGCGGGCGAAGCGCCCGCGAGCCCGCACGTGGGAGTGACGACCACGGACTCCGCGAGAGTCCCCGGATTCAGCCCCAGCCTGCGCCACAGCGTCCTGACACCCATGACGCTACCGCCCGGGTCGGACAATGGGCCGTCGGTGGACGCCACCACACCGGCGAAGAGCTTGGTGCCGGCCTCCACCGCCTCGCCGATCGTGTCCTCGTCACGCTCGGTGAGCAGGGAGAAGTCGAACGAGACGCCCGAGGCGCCGGCCCGCCGGAGGAGCGCGAACGGGACGTCGGGGGCGCAGGAGTGGACGACCACGGGCCCGTCGTGGACGGCGACCACCTCCCGCAGCGCGCTCTCCACGACCTGCCGGTCGACGGCCCGGTAGGTGCGGTAGCCGCTGGCGGTGCGGACGTGACCGCGCAGGACGGCGGTGAGGGAGGGCTCGTCGAGCTGGAGGACGACCTGGGCGCCCGGGATCCGCTTGCGCAGGTCCGCGAGGTGCCCGTGGAGGCCCTCGGCGAGCGATCCGACGAGGTCGCGGCAGGCGCCGGCGTCGCCGAGGGCGGCCTCGCCGCCGCGCAGCTCCAGGGCCGCGGCGAGCGTCCAGGGACCCACGGCCTGCACCTTGAGCGGCCCCTCGTATCCCTGGGTGAACTCCTCAAGGGCGTCCAGGTCCTCGCCCAGCCAGGACCGGGCGCGCTTGGTGTCGCGGCCGGGCCGGTCGCTGATCCGCCAGCCGCTCGGCTCCACGTGCGCGTAGAGGTCCACGAGCATCCCGATGGTCCGGCCGATCATGTCGGCGCCGGGACCGCGGGCGGGCAGCTCCGCGAGGAACGGGAAGTCCTCGAAGGACCCGGTGACGGTCTTCGCGGTCTCCCGGGCGTCGCCGCCCGGCATGGAGCCGACGCCGGTGGCGGGGCCCCAGAGAACGGGGTCGTCCTCAGCCTGCGTCTCGCTCATGTCTGGCGTCCCGGACGAACGGTGAGGTCGTTGATCTCGGCGTCGCGCGGCAGGTCGATGGCCGTGAGGATCGCCGTCGCGACCGACTCGGGGTCGATCCACCTCGACGGGTCGTACTCCTTGCCCTCCTGGGAGTGGACCTTGGCCTGCATGGGGCTCGCGGTACGGCCCGGGTAGACCGAGGTCACCCGCACGCCGTTGCCGTGCTCCTCGTGGCGCAGGGAGTCGGCGAGGGCCTTGAGGCCGTGCTTGGAGGCGGCGTACGCGCCCCACTCGGCGTGCGCGGCGAGCCCGGCGCCCGAGTTCACGAAGACGACGTGGCCCTGGGAGACCCGCAGCTGCGGCAGGAGGTGCCGGGTCAGCTCGGCCGGGGCGACGAGGTTGACGTTGAGCTGGTGGTGCCAGGTCTTGGGGGTGAGGTCCCCGATCGGCCCGAGGTCGACGACGCCCGCGATGTGCAGCAGGCTGTCCACCCGCTCCGGCATGGTCTGGTGCGAGAACGCCCAGGAGAGCCGGTCCGGGTCGGCGAGGTCCCCGACGAGCGTCCGGGCTCCGGGGAACTGCGCGGCGAGCTCCTTGGCCCGCCCGGCGTCGCGCGCGTGGAGCACGAGGTCGTCCCCGCGCGCGTGGAGGCGGCGCGCGACGGCCGCGCCGATGCCGGAACCGGCTCCGGTGATCACATGTGTAGCCATGGGCACCATGCTCGCATCAGCGGGCGGCGATGTTCTCCTCCAGGTGGGTGAGGGCCGTCGGGGCGTCGTCGGCGAAGAGGACGAGGCCGGTGAGGGGGACCGGCAGGAAGCCCTCCTCCTCCATCCGGCGGAACTGGGCCTTCAGTCCGTCGTAGAAGCCCGCCGTGTTGAGCAGGACGACCGGCTTGGTGTGCTTGCCGTGCTTCTTCAGCTCCAGGATCTCGGTGGCCTCGTCGAGGGTGCCGGTGCCGCCGACCATGACCACGACGGCGTCGGACTTGGCGAGGAGGAGCGCCTTGCGCTCGGCCAGGTCCTTGGCGACGACCATCTCGTCGGCGTTCGGGCGGGCCTTGTGGGCGAGGAAGTCGACGGAGACGCCCACGAGTCGGCCGCCGGCCTCCTGGACGCCGTCGGCGACGACCTTCATCAGACCGGTGTCGGAGCCGCCCCAGACCAGGGTGTGGCCGGCCTTGCCGAGGAGCCGCGCGAAGTCGCGGGCGGGGGCCGTGTAGCGCTCGTCGAGGTCGGCCGCGGAGAGGAAGACACAGATGTTCATGGCCCCCACCGTAGGCCCTGACCAGCGGCTTCAATCTTTCTCCGAGAAATCCCGCCGCCGGGCGATGAGTTCCGGTGACGGCTCGGGTCTCACCTGCCATGGACGAGGTGAGCACCACGCTGAGCAGGGTTCGGGGACGGGTCACGTCGCGGGACGGGACGCCGATCGCGTACGAGCGGTACGGGGAGGGGCCGCCGCTCGTCCTGGTGAGCGGCGCGCTGGGGACGGCCGCGGGCGAGGGTTCGCTGGGCGGGTTCCTGGCCCGGAGCTTCTCGGTCGTGGCGTACGACCGGAGGGGCCGCGGCGGGAGCGGCGACACCGGGCCCTACGCGGTGGAGCGGGAGATCGAGGACCTGGCCGCGGTGGTCGGGGAGGCGGGGCCGGGTGCGGCCCTGCACGGGATGGGCACGGGGGGCGCGCTGGTCCTCGCCGCGGTGGCCGCCGGGCTGCCGGCCGGCGCGGTGTCGGTGTTCGAGCCGCCGTACTCGGCGGCGGCCGCCGAGCGACGGCGGCAGGTGGCCGTGCTGCTCGACGGGGGGCGGCGGGCCGAGGCGCTCGACCTGTTCCTGGCGGAGTCGACGGTGCCCGCGGAGCTGCGGCCCGGGGTCGCGGAGCTGGCGCACACCCTCGCGTACGACTTCGCCGTCCTCGGTGACGGGGCGGTGCCGGAGCGGCTCCTGGCCCGGGTCCACGCGCGCGTGCTGGTGGTCGACGGGGGCGCGAGCCCGGTGAGCATCCGGCAGGCGGCCCGCGCCCTGACGGAGGCTCTCCCCCGGGGCCGGCACCGCACGTTGACGGGCCAGACGTACGACGTGGCCCCGCACGTCCTCGCCCCGGTCCTGGAGGAGTTCCTCACCGACGAGCGGGAGCCCGCGGAGGCGGCCCGGGGCTGACCGACCGCCGGCCCTCACCGGGCCGTCGCCGCCGCCGGGGCCTGCGCCGCCGCCGCTCGCCGGTGATCATGTCGTCGGTGCCTACGCCGTCGCCGCCGCCGTCGTGCGGCGGGTCGTCGTCGCGATCGTGGCCGAGCCGACCACGCGCGTGCCGTCGTAGAGCACGATCGCCTGGCCGGGTGCCACGCCGCGGACCGGCTCGTCGAAGGCGACCGCGAGCTCGCCGTCCGTCAGTGACGCCGTCACCTCGGTCTCGCCGCCGTGGGCGCGGAGCTGGGCCGTGTAGCGGCCCTCGCCCTCCGGCGCCGTGCCGCACCAGCGGGGCTTGATCGCGGTCAGCGCCGTGACGTCCAGGGCCTCTACGGGGCCCACCGTGACCCGGTTGTCGACCGGCGAGATGTCCAGGACGTAGCGCGGCTTGCCGTCGGCTGCCGGGTGACCGATCCGCAGGCCCTTGCGCTGGCCGATGGTGAAGCCGTACGCGCCCTCGTGGCTGCCGACCTTCGTACCGGCCTCGTCGACGATGTCACCCTCCGCCTTGCCCAGGCGGGAGGCGAGGAAGCCCTGGGTGTCGCCGTCCGCGATGAAGCAGATGTCGTGGCTGTCGGGCTTCTTCGCGACCGCGAGCCCGCGCCGCTCGGCCTCCGCCCGGATCTCGTCCTTGGTGGTGAGCGTGTCGCCCAGCGGGAACATCGCGTGCGCGAGCTGCTTCTCGTCGAGCACCCCGAGCACGTACGACTGGTCCTTCGCCATGTCGGAGGCGCGGTGCAGCTCGCGGGTGCCGTCCTCGTTCAGGACGACCGTGGCGTAGTGACCGGTGCAGACCGCGTCGAAGCCGAGGGCGAGGGCCTTGTCGAGCAGCGCGGCGAACTTGATCTTCTCGTTGCAGCGCAGGCACGGGTTGGGCGTGCGGCCGGCCTCGTACTCCGCGACGAAGTCGTCGACGACGTCCTCGCGGAAGCGCTCGGCGAGGTCCCACACGTAGAACGGGATGCCGATGACGTCGGCCGCCCGGCGGGCGTCGCGGGAGTCCTCGATCGTGCAGCAGCCGCGCGCTCCCGTACGGAAGGACTGCGGGTTCGCGGAGAGGGCGAGGTGCACACCGGTGACGTCGTGGCCGGCCTCGGCGGCACGGGCGGCGGCGACGGCGGAGTCCACTCCGCCGGACATGGCGGCAAGTACCCGGAGGGGACGGGTCTGGGGGTGCGGGGGCGGAGTCTGAGTCATAGCGCTACCAGGGTACGGGGCGCCGGGAACCAGAGTCGCGGTAGTAAGCGTTCTCGGTGGCATGGGGAGCAAGGCGAGTGGTACGGGCGGGGCCGGCGGTTCGGGAAAGAACGGCGCTTCCGGCAGACGGGTGGGGCGGCGCGCGGTGCTGCTCGGCGGCGGGGTCGCCGTCCTGGGGACGGCGGCGCTGGCCAGGGACGAGCTGGCGCGTGCCTGGTGGCGGCTGCCGGGGATGGAGAAGAAGCGGGTCGAGGGTGAGCTCGACCACCGGGCCGCCGAGTGGACCTCGGCGTCGCGGGCCAACTGGCGGCGGGCCGACCGGCCGGACGACTACCGGATCGACCGGATCGTGATCCATGTCGTCCAGGGCAGCTACGCGACCGCCCTGAAGGTCTTCAAGGACCCCGGGCACGGGGCCGCCGCGCACTACGTGGTCCGCAAGGACGGGCATGTGGCGCAGATGATCCGGGAGCTCGACGTCGCGTTCCACGCCGGGAGCCGCGACATGAACGAGCGGAGCATCGGGATCGAGCACGAGGGCTTCGTCGACCGGCCGCAGGACTTCACGGCGGCGATGTACGCGGGGTCGGCGCGGCTGACGGCCGACATATGCGCCCGGTACGGGATACCCGTGGACCGGGAGCACATCATCGGGCATGTCGAGGTCGAGGGCACCGACCACACCGACCCCGGGCCGCACTGGGACTGGGACCGCTATCTGAAGCTGGTGCGGGAGGCGTCGAAGGCACGCGTCTGAGCGCCTTCGCCGCGGGGCGCGCGGCGCCTTCGACGCGGGTCGCTTGCGGGGCCTCGGGCCCGGGCACGCGTGGGGGCCGGGCACGGGTGAGGGCCTGGCACGCGTGCCGGTCCGGGCGCGGGTAGCCGGTCCGGGCGCGAGTGCGGCCCGGGCTCGGGTGCCGGCTCGGGCGTGATCGCGGACCCGGGCGCTCGGGCGGGGTCAGCTGAGGCCTGCGGTCCGGGCCCGTTCCACGGCGGGGCCGATCGCGTCCGCGACCGCCGCGACGTCCTCCTTGGTGGAGGTGTGGCCGAGCGAGAAGCGCAGGGTGCCCCGCGCCAGGTCCGGATCGGTGCCGGTGGCGAGGAGGACGTGGCTCGGCTGGGCGATGCCCGCGGTGCACGCGGAGCCGGTGGAGCAGGCGATCCCGGCCGCGTCCAGCAGCAGGAGCAGGGAGTCGCCCTCGCAGCCGGGGAAGGTGAAGTGGGCGTTGGCGGGGAGCCGCTCGACGGGGTCGCCGCCGAGGATCACGTCGGGGACGAGCGCCCGGACCTCGGCCACGAGCTCGTCGCGCAGCGCGCCGATCTGGCGGGCGAACTCCTCGCGCCCCTCGGTGGCGAGCCGGGCGGCCACCGCGAAGGCCGCGACGGCCGGTACGTCGAGGGTGCCGGAGCGGACGTGCCGCTCCTGGCCGCCGCCGTGCAGTACGGGTACGGGGGTGTGCTCGCGGCCCAGGAGCAGGGCCCCGATGCCGTAGGGGCCGCCGATCTTGTGGCCGGAGACGGTCATCGCGGCGAGTCCCGAGGCGGCGAAGTCGACCTCGATCTGACCGACGGCCTGGACGGCGTCGGCGTGCAGCGGCACGCCGAACTCGGCGGCGACGTCGGCCAGTTCGCGGACCGGCATGACGGTGCCGATCTCGTTGTTGGCCCACATGACGGTGGCGAGGGCGACGGAGTCGGGGTCGCGGGCGATCGCCTCGCGCAGCGCCTCGGGGTGCACCCGGCCGTACCGGTCGACCGGCAGGTACTCGACGTCGGCACCCTCGTGGGTGGCGAGCCAGTCGACGGCGTCGAGCACGGCGTGGTGCTCCACCGGGCTGGCGAGGACGCGGGTGCGGCGGGGGTCGGCGTCGCGGCGGGCCCAGTAGAGGCCCTTCACGGCGAGATTGTCGGCCTCGGTGCCGCCGGAGGTGAAGACGACCTCGCTCGGCCGCGCACCGAGCGCGGCGGCGAGCGTCTCGCGCCCTTCCTCGACGGTCCGCCGGGCCCGCCGTCCGGCGGCGTGCAGGGAGGAGGCGTTGCCCGTGACGGCGAGCTGGGCGGTCATCGCCTCGATCGCCTCGGGCAGCATGGGCGTGGTCGCGGCGTGGTCGAGGTAAGCCATGGTGGGTCGATTCTACGAGCCCGCGCCCCCGGCCCTGGCGGGTGGCCGGTTTACGCCGCCGGGCGCGGCGGGTGCCGGGGTCCTGGGCGGTGCCCGCACGGGGCGGGCGGCGGCTCGCGACCGGGGCCCCGCGGCGCACTCCCGGAGCGCTCACCGAGCGCCCTCCGCCCGGCCGGACGCGCGGCGCCCGGGTCGCCTCGGCCCGGTGTCCCGGCACCGGTGGGGTGGGGAGTGTTCTCGGGTCCCGGACGCGGCCCATGGGTCACGTCCGGGACCGTCCCGGCACCGACCGGTCCCCTTCGGGACCGGGATCGGGGCCGGGCCGTACGCGCTCCGGGCCGTACGCGCTCCGGGGTGTGCGGCCCCGGGGCGTACGGACCCTGTCGTCGCCTGTCGTCGCGCTCCGGCCCGGGGTCGGAGCCGGAACGGCGTCAGGCGCGCGGCGCGCGGGCCAGCTGGCGGGACTGCGCCACCAGACGGTCGGCGCTGTCCCAGACCTCCGCGTCCTCCTCCAGGAAGCCGCCGGCCAGGTTGCGGGTGGTGATGGAGACCCGCAGCGGGCCCGGCGCCGGGCGGCAGCGGATGTGGGTGGTGAGCTCGACGGTCGGGGTCCAGCCCTTCAGGCCCAGCTCGAAGGAGGTCGGCGGCAGCGCGTCGACCGTCAGGAGCAGCGACAGCGCGTCCGGCTCGCGGCCGTCCGCGAGACCGAACCAGGCGCGCATCTCGCCCTTGCCGGACGGCGCTCCGATCGCCCAGCCGACGCAGGCCGGGTCGAGGCGCAGGTCGAGCCGGTCGGCGATCGCCGAGGAGCCGGGGATCGCCGGGGTCGGGCCGTCGGAGGCGGCGAAGCAGTTCTCGATGGCGGCCATCTCCGGGGGCGTCGCGGTGGTGCGGACGTCGTCGGGGAGCGTGCCGAGGTCGCCGTACGAGGCGAGGACCCGGATGCGCTCGACCTCGGTGCCGTCCTCCGCGTACTGGAAGAGGGAGGCCTGGCCGGTGGAGAGCGTACGGCCGGTGCGTACGGTCTCCGTCCTGATCACCGCGGGGCCCGGCACGGACGGCGTGAGGTAGTGCGCCGAGATCGTGAACGGGTCGGGGTGCGGGAGGTGGTCGCCGAGGGCGCGGCCGAGCAGAGCGAGGAGGTAGCCGCCGTTGACCGCGTGGATGATCGTCCAGCCCGCGGAGAGGTCGGCGTCGTAGACGCCGGGCTCCCGGAGCGTGACGGCGGTGTCGCGGTCGAACTCGTACGCGCGCTCGTCGTCGCGCTCGCCCTCGCGTCCGCGCTCGCTCGTCGCGACGGGGGTCTCGATGCTCGTGCTCATGTTTCCGACGGTACCCCAGGAAGCTACTGAGCGGTAGCTTTTTCCGGTTCCTCGCGTGCGGAGGACCGCCGGTTCCAGGCGCGGGGCGCGCGCCAGTGGTAGCGCATCGCGAGCAGGCGGAGCAGGAAGGCGGTGAGGACGGCGGCGCCGCTGGTCCAGGCGTTGAGCATGTCGAAACGGATGCAGAGCACGACCATCGCCGCCCCGACGATCGCGGGGACGGCGTACAGGTCCCGGTCCCAGCGCAGCAGCGACGGCACCTCGTTGGCGAGCACGTCACGCAGGACGCCGCCTCCGACGGCCGTCGCGAGACCCAGCGCGGCGGAGGCGGTGAGGCCGAGGCCGTAGTCGTACGCCTTCGTCGTACCGGTCACGCAGAAGAGTCCCAGGCCGGCGGCGTCGAAGACGTTGACGGCGGTCTGGGTGCGCTCGACCTCCGGGTGGAGGAAGAAGACGAGGCCCGCGGCGATCAGCGGCATGAGGAAGTAGCCGAGATCGGTGAAGGCGGCGGGCGGTACGGCGCCGATGATCACGTCGCGGAAGAGACCGCCGCCGAGGGCGGTGACCTCGGCGAGGACGGCGATGCCGAAGAC
>NZ_LIPQ01000156.1 GCF_001418135.1 Streptomyces aureus | reverse complement strand
GTCCGGCGGGTCATGGACACCGGCCGGTACGACCCGCCGGACCTCGCCGAGCACCGATTCGGCGCGGGCGATGCGGCCCCGGAGATCGGCCGTCGACCCTTCGGTGGTCCCCTGCAGCAGTCCCCGGGCCTCCGCCAGGTCGGCATCCGTCTCCGACACGGCGCCCGGCAGCTTGCCGACCGCCTCGGCCAGTTCCTGCGCCCGCCGGTCCACCGCCTCGACCAGCCGGGCCGCCTGGTGCACGGCACCCTCGGCCGCCCGGATGTGGACGGCGGCGCCGCCGTTGTCGCCGTCGTCGATCCGCCGGCGGGCCTGGTCGATGTGGGTCGTCGCGAAGACGAGCCGGTCCTTGGCCTGTTCGACGTCGCCGGCGACGGGCGCGGCGGCCGTCTCGGCGTACCGCTCGCGCATCGCCGTCAGGGCCGCCTCGGCCATGCCCATCCTCCCGGTCTGCTCCCGGAAGGCGGTCTCGACGGTCGCCAGCGCCTCGGGCGCGGTCCGCTCCAGGGCCCGCAGCCGGTCGAAGTCCTCGCTCTCGGCGTCCATCCGGGCGTTGGCCTCCGCGCAGCGCCGCAGGATCTCGTCCAGCATGGTCCGCCGGGTCGAGTCGTCCTCGGGGAACGAGTCGTCGAGCTTCTGCCGCAGCCGGAACGAGGCCGTCAGCTGCTCCTCGGCGAAGGCGACCGCCTCGGTGAAGGGGCGGACGGCCTCCTCGCCGAACTGGGCGGTCGCGAAACCGAGTTCCTCCTGGCTGGTGCGGACGGCGT
Source organism: Streptomyces aureus (assembly GCF_001418135.1). Taxonomy (GTDB): domain Bacteria; phylum Actinomycetota; class Actinomycetes; order Streptomycetales; family Streptomycetaceae; genus Streptomyces; species Streptomyces aureus_A. Next base: position 23,641 of record NZ_LIPQ01000156.1, on the reverse strand, counting down.
CGTCGGTGGCGACCAGCGTCCGCCGGGCCTGACCGTCGAGCTCGTCGAAGGACGGCGGCGCCGGTTCCCGCGGCGGCCCCCAGCCCTGCCCGGCCTGCGGCGTGGTGCGGGTCTCGGTCCGCCGGCGCCGCTTGGCGAACGCGTAGGCCGCCACCGCGCCGGCACCGCCGACCAGGACCACCGGCAGGACCAGATCGGTCGCCGAGGTGCCGTCGTCGACGGCGCCGCCCGGATCGGCGGGGCCGGGGGTGATGGCCGGAGTGGGGACGGGCTGCCCGGCGAGGACGGCGGAGTAGCCGTCGGCGGCGCCGATCGCGGCGCCCGCCCAGTCGTTCTGCCGGAGCGCCGGTTCGATCGCGGTCCGGGCCACGTCGTCGAGCCCGCCCTGGGTGAGGCGGGCGTCCGGGTCGGCGGAGTAGCCGTACAGCCGGTCGTGGGTGGCGACGGCGAGCAGCACGTCGTCGACCCCGAGACCGTTGCGCTCGGCCGTGGCGTCGGCCCAGGCCTGGCCCGTACGGCCGGAGAAGTCCCGTACGTAGACGACGAAGAGCTGGATCCGCCGGTCGTCGTAGAGCCGGTCGAGGGCCTGGACCACGGAGGCGCGGCGGTCGCCCAGGGCGTCCACCCGGTCGGTGATCTGCCCGTCCTGGGACAGGGCGACGGGGTCGTCGGCACGGGCACCGTGAACGGCGGGCACGAGGAGCCACCACGCCGCCACCAGTACCGCGAGAAGGGCTCGGGTGGCTATTCGCGTCACAAGGGGGAGGTTATGTCCGCGTATGTCACCCCGCGACCGGGCGACCGGGGACCGGAGTGCCACCACAGCCCCACGGAAACCATTCTCCACAGCCCCGCGTCACTGTCGGTAGCCGCCGCTACGGTGAGAAGCGGTGGGACACGTGACACGACGGCACGAGGGGGCTCGGGTGAGTGGACGACTGAGGAGAATGTGGCGACGGGGGCGCTGGTTCGTGCTCGGTCTCGTCCTCGTCCTCGTGGTGCCCCCGCTGTTCGGCGCGCTCGCCCTGCGCGTCAGCTACGCGGGCGACCTCAGGGACGACGCGAAGACCCGGGACAAGGACGCCGTCTGGCTCGGCCACGCCTGGGTCGACGGGCGGAAGAAGGACGCCGACATCGCCGCGTTCGCCGCCCGGATCAAGGACACGGGCATACGCGACCTGTACGTCCACGCCGGGCCACTGGAGCACGACGGCACCCTGCCCGCCGCCAAGTACCCGCGCGCGAAGTGGTTCATCGACGCCGTGCACCGCACGATGCCCGGGATACGGGTGCAGGCCTGGCTCGGTGACGTCCTGGCCAACGACGGACCCGACGGACTGCACCTCGACAGGGCCGGGACCCGCGCGGCCGTCGTGACCTCGGCCCGGCAGATCCTGGACGTCGGCTTCGACGGCGTCCACTTCGACCTGGAGCCGCTGCTCTCCGACGACGCCGACTACCTCTCCCTCCTCGACGACCTCGGAGAGGTCACCCGGCCGCGGAAGGCGCAGCTCTCGATCGCCGCCCACCAGATCGACCCCCTCCCCGGCCTGCACTCGGCCAACAGCCTGCTCACGGGCAAGGAGAAGTGGTGGTCGCAGGAGTTCTTCGGCCAGGTCGCCCGGCGCGTGGACCAGATCGCCGTCATGTCGTACGACACGTGGATGCCGCTGGAGAGCCTGTACGGCGGATACGTCGCCCAGCAGACCAGCCTCGCCCTCGAAGTGACCCCCGAGTCGACCGACCTCCTGATGGGGCTCCCCTTCTTCCACGAGGACGACCTCGGCCACCACGAGAACGCGGAGACCGTCGATGCGGCCGTCCGGGGCGTCAGACTCGGCCTCGGGCGCACCGACCCCGACCGCGCACGGTTCGGCGTCGCGCTGTACGTCGACTTCGCCGCGGAGGAGGGCGACTGGGCGGCCTACCGCGCCAACTGGCACTGAGCCTCGCGGGCACGACGCCGAGCCCCGGCGGGCACGCCGTCGCCTGCGCGGGCCCGACGCCGAGCCTCGCGGGCACCACGTCGCGCTCCCCGAAGCGACCCGGCGTGCCGACCCGGCGTGCCGGGGGAGGACGGGCCGGAGGAGGATGGGGGCCATCGGCGCGAACCGTCGCCGCGCACTGGGGGAGTCCGCCATGACAAGCCGTCTCTTGATGCCCTTCCGGACCGCCGGCGCGGGTCCCGCACCCGACGCGGAGATCGCCGGGTCGACCCGTCCCACGCCGATCCTGGATCTTGCGCACCCGCGGGTCGCCGCGCTCGTGACCCGGGTGCGCCGCGCGGCGGACGAGCGGGGCGCGACGACCGACCGCGAGCGGCTCCGGACCGCGCACGGCATCATCGCCGCCACCGTGCGGCCGGTGTACTCCGTGGAGGACCTGCGCCGTGTGTCGCGGACGCTGCGGCTCGGGCGCGGCTCGTGCAGTCAGCGCATGGCGGTCCTGGAGGCGGTGGCCCGGTCCCTCGACGTGCCCACGCGGGTGCGGGGCCTGCTCGTCGACGGTGCCTTCTGGTATCCGCGCTTTCCGAAGCTGCGCCCGTTCGTCCCCGAGGAGGTGCTGCTCGCCTGGCCCGAGTTCCTGCTTGACGACAGCTGGGTGCCGGTCGCGGAGCTCTTCGCGAACCGGGAGGAGACCGAACCGGCCCCCGCGGACGCCTTCACCAACGCCGGCGCGGAGACCCTGTTCGAGGCCGTGGCGCGGACCACCGTCGACTGGGACGCCCCGGCGGCCTGCGCCGGATCGGCCCCCTGTGACCTCTCCGCCCACCTGCGGGCCGACCTGGGCCGCTTCACCTCCCGCGACGAGCTGTTCGCCCGGCACGGCCAGACCCTCTGCCTCCCCGCCCGCACCCTCGCCGAGCCGCTCCTCGGCCGCTGGAGCGCAGGCGCAGGCGCAGGAGCGGGAGTCGGCGCCGGCGCGGACGCAGGTGCCCGGGAGACGAGCCCTACGTCGTCTTCCGCCGCCTGATCGTGTTGCCGAGCCACACCAGCGGGTCGTACTTCCGGTCCACGACCCGCTCCTTCATCGGGATCAGGGCGTTGTCGGTGATGTGGATGGACTCCGGGCACACCTCCGTACAGCATTTGGTGATGTTGCAGTAGCCGAGTCCGTGCTCCTCCTGTGCCGTCCGCCGCCGGTCGAGCCCGGCCTCCTCGGCCGCGTCCAGCGGGTGCATGTCGAGCTCCGCGACCCGCATGAGGAACCGGGGCCCGGCGAAGGCCCCCTTGTTCTCCTCGTGGTCGCGCACCACATGGCAGGTGTCCTGGCACAGGAAGCACTCGATGCACTTCCTGAACTCCTGCGAGCGCTCCACGTCCTCCTGCCGCATCCGGTACTCGCCGGGACCCACCCCGGCGGGCGGCACGAAGGCGGGGATCTCCCGGGCCTTCGCATAGTTGAAGGACACGTCCGTGACCAGGTCGCGCACGACCGGGAAGGCGCGCATCGGGGTCACGGTGATCACCTCGTCCCGGGCGAACACCGACATCCGGGTCATGCAGAGCAGCCGCGGTCTGCCGTTGATCTCGGCCGAGCACGAACCGCACTTGCCCGCCTTGCAGTTCCACCGCACCGCGAGATCCGGCGTCTGCGTGGCCTGCAGGCGGTGCACCACGTCGAGGACGACCTCGCCGTCGTGGACCTCCACCGTGTAGTCGGTCAGTTCGCCGCCGTCGACGTCTCCCCGCCACACCCGGAACCGCGCGTCGTAGGTGCTCATGCGCCGTGACTCCCTTCCAGGCCTTCCAGCTCCTCCTCGGCGAGGTACTTCGCCAGCTCGTCCTGTTCGAACAGCGCGAGCAGGTCGGGTCGTATGGGCTCCGTGCGGGTCCGTTCGAGGGCGATCCCGTCGCCGTCGAGACGGCACAGCAGGTTCACCGGGCGCCAGGCGCGGTCCATCGCCGGGTAGTCCTCGCGGGTGTGTCCGCCGCGGGACTCGGTGCGCTCCAGGGCGGCGCGGGCCACGCACTCGCCGACGAGGAGCATGTTCCGCAGGTCGAGGGCGAGGTGCCAGCCGGGGTTGAACTGCCGGTGGCCCTCGACCGTGACCCGCCGGGCCCGGGCGCGCAGGGCGGCGATCCGGTCCAGGGCCTCGGCCATCTCGCCCTCCCGCCGGATGATCCCGACGAGGTCGTTCATGGTCTGCTGGAGTTCCTGGTGCAGGGTGTACGGGTTCTCCGGGGGGCCGGCGTCCCCCTCGGGCCCGCGGCCGCCGCTTGCGTCCGCGTTCCGCTCGGCCCCGTGACCGCCGCTTGCGCCGGACGCCGAGCCGAACGGGGCCAGCGCCTCCGCCGCCGCGGCGTCGACGTCCGCCGCCACGATCCCGCCGCCGACCCCCGACAGCGCGTACTGCGCCGCGTAGAGACCGGCCCGACGGCCGAAGACCAGCAGGTCGGAGAGGGAGTTGCCGCCGAGCCGGTTGGATCCGTGCATGCCGCCGGCCACCTCACCGGCCGCGAACAGCCCGGGCACCCCCACCGTCGCCGCGGTCTCGGAGTCGACGTTGACCCCGCCCATCACGTAGTGGCAGGTGGGGCCCACCTCCATGGCCTCCGCCGTGATGTCGACATCGGCCAGTTCCTTGAACTGGTGGTACATCGAGGGCAGCCGCCGCCTGATCGTCTCGGCCGGCATCCGCGTCGACACGTCCAGGAACACCCCGCCGTGCGGGGACCCGCGACCCGCCTTCACCTCGGAGTTGATGGCCCGCGCCACCTCGTCGCGCGGCAGCAGCTCGGGCGGGCGGCGGTTGTGGTCGGGGTCCTCGTACCAGCGGTCGCCCTCCTCCTCCGTCTCCGCGTACTTCTCCTTGAAGACGTCGGGGACGTAGTCGAACATGAAGCGCCGGCCCTCGGAGTTCCGCAGGACCCCGCCGTCCCCGCGGACGGACTCGGTGACGAGGATGCCCTTCACCGACGGCGGCCAGACCATGCCGGTCGGGTGGAACTGCACGAACTCCATGTTCACCAGGGGGGCGCCCGCGAGGAGGGCGAGCGCGTGCCCGTCTCCGGTGTACTCCCAGGAGTTCGAGGTCACCTTGAAGGACTTGCCGATGCCGCCGGTCGCGAGGACGACCGCGGGCGCCTCGAGGACGAGGAAGCGCCCGCTCTCCCGCTCGTAGCAGAAGACCCCGGAGACCCGCCCGTCCCCGTCCTTGAGGATCCGGGTGACGGTGAACTCCTGGAAGACCTTCAGCCGACCTTCGTGGTCGCCGGTCTCGCGGTGGTCCTCCTGCTGGAGTCCGACGGACCGCTGCTGGAGGGTGCGGAGCAGTTCGAGGCCGGTGCGGTCGCCGACGTGCGCGAGCCGCGGGTACTCGTGGCCGCCGAAGTTGCGCTGCGAGATCCGGCCGTCGGGGGTGCGGTCGAAGAGCGCGCCCCAGGTCTCCAGCTCCCAGACGCGCTCGGGGGCCTCCTGGGCGTGCAGCTCGGCCATCCGCCACTGGTTGAGGAACTTCCCGCCGCGCATGGTGTCGCGGAAGTGGGTCTTCCAGTCGTCCTGGGGGTGCACATTGGCCATGGAGGCGGCGATCCCGCCCTCGGCCATCACGGTGTGGGCCTTGCCGAAGAGGGATTTGCAGATGACCGCCGTACGGGCGCCCGCGCGGCGTGCCTCGATCGCGGCCCGCAGCCCGGCGCCGCCCGCGCCGACCACGACCACGTCCCACTGCTCTCGCTCGACGTGCGTCATCTCAGAAGAACCTCGGGTCGTCGAAGGTGCCGGTGGCGAGCAGGTACACGTACAGGTCGCAGAGGGCGACGCTGATCAGGGAGGACCAGGCGAGCAGCATGTGACGGGCGTTCAGCCGGCCCACCCAGGTCCACAGCCGGTAGCGGACCGGATGCTTCGAGAAGTGCTTGAGCCGTCCGCCGACGATGTGCCGGCAGGAGTGGCAGGAGAGGGTGTACGCCCAGATGAGGGCGATGTTGACGAGGAAGATGAGCGTCCCGAGCCCCGCGTGGCCCCAGGCGTAGTCGGCGTTCCGGAAGGTGAGCACCGTGTCGTACGTGAGGATTCCGGCCACCGGCAGCGCCGCGTAGAAGAAGTACCGGTGGAGGTTCTGCAGGAGCAGCGGGAAGCGGGTCTCGCCGCTGTACGACGCGTGGGGCTCGGCGACCGCGCAGGCCGGGGGAGACGCCCAGAAGCCCCGGTAGTAAGCCTTCCGGTAGTAGTAGCAGGTGAGCCGGAAGCCCAGGGGGAAGACCAGGATCAGCAGGGCGGGTGAGAGGCCCCACCAGCTGCCGAAGATCTCCCAGTTCGGTCCGTCCTCCATCGGGACGCAGTTCTCCGCGAGGCAGGGCGAGTAGAACGGCGAGACGTAGGGGGCGGCGTAGTAGTCGGCGTTGGCGAAGGCCCGCCAGGTGGAGTACACGACGAAGGCGAGCAGTCCGGCGGCCGTCGCCGCGGGGGAGAGCCACCAGCGGTCGGTGCGCAGATGTCGGGCGGCGATGGCGGCGCGCCCCGGGGAGCGCACCCCCGTGGTGGATCCGGGCGGTTCCGTACCTGTGGCCAACAGGCCCTCCTACGGTCGGTTGCCGGTACGTCCTGCGGCGCGGCCTGCGGCGTGGGCGGCCTGCGGTGCCGGGCGGCCTACGGCGCGTGGCGGTCGCGTGCTCCCAGTCCCTCGTCGTCCGTGTCCGTCCACAGACCGCTGTCGTACGGGGCGTCGGGGATGGTCACCAGGCCTTCGAGGCGGCCCGAGGCCGGCGCGGCGGGTGTGCCCCGCTCGGCCGTGACGGAGCGCTCGAGCTGTCCGACGGTGCGGACCAGGTCTTCGAGGCAGCGCTTGACGGCTGCCAGATCGTCCTGAACGGACATGGTTGCCCTCACTTCCGCGAGCGGCTTCGGCAGGAGTGTCGCGCGTCACATTCCCGCTTGGGAAGCCATGTGCACGGGATTCCACTCGTCCGGAGCGCTCCTTCTCCGACGGTTGGGCCGCACGAGTGGGGTTTTCCGGACGTGCCGCCGTGTCGCCGTGGCCGGATCCGCTCCGTCCTTTTCAGTGTATGAGCAATAGGTGTGATCATCTCCAAATGGAATGAATCTGGACGAAGGGGTACAAGTCATGTCCCAGTTCGGCGCCCCTCGCGGGAGGACATGCTCCAGGAGCCCCCGCTCCCGCACGCTCCGCTCCGTCGCCACCCTCACCAGTGCCGTCCTCGCCGTCTCCGTCCTCGCCGGATGCAGCTCCGACGAGGCCGACGAGGTCCGGGCCGCCGCCCAGGACAACGCGCCCGCCGCCCGCGACAAGGTCGCCGACGGAGGCACGCTGCGCTGGGCCGTCGACGCGCTCCCCACCACCCTCAACACCTTCCAGGCCGACGCCGACGGCACCACCTCCCGGATCGCCGGAGCCGTGCTCCCCTCCCTCTACACGATCGACGAGCGGGGCCGGCCGCAGCGCAACCCCGACTACCTGGAGTCCGCGCAGGTCGTCGAGACGGAGCCCAAGCAGGTCGTCCTCTACAAGCTCAACCAGCAGGCGGTGTGGAGCGACGGACGGGAGATCGGGGCACCGGACTTCGTGGCCCAGTGGCGGGCGCTCAGCGGCCGCGACACCGCGTACTGGACCGCGCGGAACTCCGGCTACGAGCGGATCGAGAAAATCGAGCGGGGCAAGAACGACCTGGAGGTACGGGTCACCTTCTCCAAGCCCTACGCCGACTGGCAGTCCCTCTTCACCCCGCTCTACCCGAAGCAGGTGATGGGCTCCCCGAACTCCTTCAACGACGGGGCCCGCACCTCCCTCAAGGCCACCGCAGGACCGTTCCTGCTGAAGGCGATCGACCGCAAGAACGGCGATGTCACCCTCGCCCGCAACCCCCGCTGGTGGGGGCAGCCCGCCAAGCTCGACAGCATGGTCCTCAAGGCCGTCGCCCGCGCCGACCGGGCCGACGCCCTCGCCGCGGGCACCCTCGACCTGGCCGAGATCGACCGGTCCACCGCCGAACGCATCTCCCTCGCCCTCCGTGACGCCCGCGCCGGACGCGGCGGCGCCCAGGCCGCCCACGGCCCCGGCTCCTCGATCACCCCCGCCAAGGCGCTGAAGTCCTGGGCGCTCGCCCACGGATCCGACGAGGGGAAGGCGGCGGAGGTCCAGGCCGCCCGCGAGAAGAACCAGCAGGCCATCGCCGCGTACGCGACCGCCCAGGACACCCTGGCGAAGTACGTCGTCCGCAAGTCCCTGGAGCCCGCCTACACCCAGCTCTCGCTGAACGGCGAGTCCGGGCCGCTCGCCGACGAGCGGGTACGGCGCGCGGTGGCCCGTGCGATCAACCGCCGGGAACTGGCCGAATCCGTACTCAAGCCGCTCGGTCTCCCGGCGGATCCCCCCGGCAGCCACCTGGCCCTCGCGGGCCAGGCAGCGTACGCGGACAGCAGCGACGCCCTCGGCAACCAGGACACCGCGGAGGCGCGGGCCCTCCTCGCCGACGCGGGCTGGGTCCCCGGCGGCGCGGCCAGGAAGCCCGCGGAAGCGGGCACCAAGGCGGGCAGCGAGGCCGAGAAGAAGGCCGCGGAGAAGAAGGCCGCGGAGCAGAAGGCCGGCGAAAAGGAGAAGGCCGGCGAGGAGGGCACGAAGCAGGAAGGCGCAGAGAAGAAGGACGCCGCCGCCATCGACGCCCAGAAGCAGGCCGCCGACACCGCCTCCGACGAGGGCCTCTACATCGTCGGAGACGACAAGCCGGGCGAGCGCCGAGCCGCCCCCGCCCCCGTCATCGGCGCCGGCGGCCCCGAGAACGGCACCAACATCCTCGCCCCGGCCCCCGCCGCCGCACGTCAGAGCGCCGCGCTCCTCGCCCGCGCCGAGGCACTCGACACCGGTACGGGCGCCGGCGCGCACGCCGCCCAGACGATCGCGCGCACGGACAAGGGCGTCGCCGGGGCCTACGCGCCGCGCGGCACCGCCGCCCCCGTGACGGCGCCCGAGGCGAGCAAGGCCCTCGGCAAGGACGGCAAGGCGCTCAGCCTCCGCTTCGTCCTGCCGTCCGGCCCCGGCTCCGAGTCGCTGCGTACGGTCGGCGACCACATCGTCCGGATGCTCGACGCGGTCGGCATCCGTACCGAGGTCACCAAGGTCTCCGACGACAGCTTCTTCAAGGACCACGTGGCCTCGGGCGACTACGACCTGGCCCTCTACTCCTGGCCCGCCTCCGCCTTCCCGGCGACCGACGCCCGGCCGATCTTCGCCAAGCCCGAGCCCGCGTCGGACGGCTCCCTCCTGGTCGAGCAGAACTACTCGCGGGTCGGCACCGACCGCATCGACCAGCTCTTCGACCAGGCGGCGGGGACGCTCGACGAGGAGGAGGCCCGGGAGCTGGTGCGCCAGGCCGACGCCCGGATCTGGGCCGCCGCCGGCTCCATTCCCCTCTATCAGCGCCCGCAGCTCGTCGCCGCCAAGGCGGATCTGGTGAACGCCGGTGCCTGGGGCCTGGCCGGTCCGCGCTACCAGGACATCGGCTTCAAGAAGCGGGAGACGTCCCACGGCGCCGAGCGCACCCCCTGATACGACCGGGCCGCCCACCTGGGGGCACTGACCGCACCGAAAGCCCTGAAAGCCCTGAAACCGCAGGTCACAACCTCAGAACCAGCTCAATTTCCTTGCCCGCCGGTGATCCCGGCGGGCAGGATCGCGTCGGCCCCTTGACCCGGTCGCACGACCTTCCCCACACCCTTGCTCACTCGCAGTAGAACTTCTCGGATCTTGGCCGGGGAAGCCCCTTGCGCGGCAGCCCCGTACCATAGGACATAGCCGTGGCGCGTCCGCCCGGCGGGCGTACGAGGAACTGACGCCGCATCCCACGATCCGAGAGAAGCGCAAGCACCCATGCCCACGCGCCACGACATCCGTAACGTCGCCATCGTCGCCCACGTCGACCATGGCAAGACGACCATCGTCGACGCCATGCTCAAGCAGGCCGGTGCCTTCGCCGCCCACCAGCAGCTCGACGACCGAATGATGGACTCGAACGACCTGGAGCGTGAGAAGGGCATCACGATCCTCGCCAAGAACACGGCGGTGAAGTATCACCCCAAGGACGGCGGGGCCCCGATCACGATCAACATCATCGACACCCCCGGTCACGCCGACTTCGGTGGCGAGGTCGAGCGCGGTCTGTCGATGGTGGACGCGGTCGTCCTCCTCGTGGACGCCTCCGAGGGTCCGCTCCCGCAGACCCGCTTCGTGCTGCGCAAGGCCCTCCAGCAGCGCAAGCCCGTCATCCTCTGCATCAACAAGACGGACCGCCCGGACTCCCGGATCGACGAGGTCGTCAACGAGACCTACGACCTCTTCCTCGACCTGGACGCGGACGAGGACCAGATCGAGTTCCCGATCGTCTACGCCTGCGGCCGTGACGGCGTCGCCTCGCTGACCAAGCCGGAGAACGGCACCGTTCCCGCGGACAGCGACAACCTGGAGCCGTTCTTCTCCGCCATCCTGGAGCACGTCCCGGCCCCGGTGTACGACGAGGAGGCCCCGCTCCAGGCCCACGTCACCAACCTGGACGCCGACAACTTCCTCGGCCGTATCGCGCTGCTCCGCGTCGAGCAGGGCGAGCTGCGCAAGGGCCAGACGGTCGCGTGGATCAAGCGGGACGGCACGATCTCCAACGTCCGCATCACCGAGCTGATGATGACCGAGGCGCTCACCCGCAAGCCGGCCGAGGTCGCCGGCCCCGGTGACATCTGCGCCGTCGCCGGTATCCCCGACATCATGATCGGCGAGACCCTGGCCGACCCGGAGAACCCGATCGCGCTCCCGCTGATCACGGTCGACCAGCCGGCCATCTCCATGACCATCGGCACCAACACCTCGCCGCTCGTCGGCCGCGGCGGCACGGGCAAGGGCGCGGACGCCAAGTCCGCGGTCAAGCAGCGCAAGGTCACCGCCCGCCAGGTCAAGGACCGTCTGGACCGCGAGCTGATCGGTAACGTCTCGCTCCGCGTCCTCGACACCGAGCGCCCGGACGCCTGGGAGGTCCAGGGCCGTGGTGAGCTCGCGCTCGCCATCCTGGTCGAGCAGATGCGCCGTGAGGGCTTCGAGCTCACCATCGGCAAGCCGCAGGTCGTCACCAAGGAGGTCGACGGCAAGATCCACGAGCCCGTCGAGCGCCTCACGGTCGACGTCCCCGAGGAGCACATGGGCGCGGTCACGCAGCTCATGGGTGTCCGCAAGGGCCGCATGGACAACATGTCGAACCACGGCTCCGGCTGGGTCCGCATGGAGTTCGTCGTTCCGTCCCGTGGCCTCATCGGCTTCCGTACGGAGTTCCTCACCAACACCCGCGGTACGGGCATCGCCCACTCGATCCACGAGGGTCACGAGCCGTGGTTCGGCACGCTGACGACCCGTAACAACGGTTCGCTGGTCGCCGACCGCGCCGGTGCCGTCACCGCCTTCGCGATGACGAACCTCCAGGAGCGCGGTGTCCTGTTCACCGACCCCGGCACCGAGGTGTACGAGGGCATGATCGTCGGCGAGAACTCGCGCTCCGACGACATGGACGTGAACATCACCAAGGAGAAGAAGCTCACCAACATGCGCTCCTCCTCGGCCGACTCCTTCGAGGCGATCGTCCCGCCGCGGAAGCTCTCCCTTGAGCAGTCCCTGGAGTTCTGCCGCGACGACGAGTGCGTCGAGGTCACCCCGGAGGCCGTGCGCATCCGCAAGGTGATCCTGGACCAGAACGCGCGTGGCCGCGCGTCCTCCCGCGCCAAGAACGGCTGAGCCGAGCCAAGTGGTGGGGCCGGCGCGGCAGTAGGGCCGTGCGGCAGTACGGACGTGCAGCGGTACGGACGTGCAGCGGTACGGACGTGCGGCATCAGCGTCGTGCCGGCGGCACCGTCGTGCGGCAGTACTGCCGAGCTGGCCGAAAGTAATACGGCTGAGCCGGCCGAAGATCGGTTGAGTTCGGCCGCATGCGGCTGATGACAGTGGGGTAGATCACGATCCAGTGATCTACCCCACTTTCGGTTCGACACGACGTCAGCACCGGAGCCCGGACCCCCACAGGCAGTGGTGGAGTCCGGGCTTTTCGTCAACTTCCGTCAACTTCATTTCGCAGGCCGGGTGTCCGCATATCGGCCATCGCTCTCCGGTACGTGTGTTAACGGTCCGTTTCGGGGGTGTCTGTCTGTGCTCAGTTTGTCCGGATTTCGGTATCCGGGGGTGTGGTGATGTTATCAAAACGAGACCACTTAAGTGTGGTTTACAGCCCGGACGTACTTAATAGTTGGCTCCATTGAGCTCGGGTCAATGGGTCACGCACTGTGGGGAGTGCCGACTCACGAGCACACTCGGGGCACTTGAGTGCAAAGCCGTCAGGGGTGTCGGCAGAACTCGGAGTGCCCCTCTTGTAGTGACAAAAGTGGACTCATGAGGAGGAACCCATGCGCGGTGCCAAGAGCGCCAAGTGGGTAACGGGCGCGATCATCGTTGCCCTTGCTGCGACCGCCTGTGGCGGGGGTAAGAGCGACAGCGGCGACGCCAAGGGCGCTGTTGACCCGAACGGAATCTTCTCCGTCGAGCTGGGCGAGCCCGAGAAGCCCCTGCTCACCGGTGACACGATGGAGTCCAACGGCTCCGCCGTGATGGCCGGCCTGTTCTCGACCCTGGTCGACTACAAGGCCGACGGCTCCCTGGAGATGATCAACGCCGAGTCGGTCACCACGACGGACTCGAAGACCTGGACCGTCAAGCTCAAGCCGGGCTGGACCTTCCACGACGGCACGCCGGTGACCTCCAAGTCCTACGTGGACGCGTGGAACTGGAACGCCAACGTCAAGAACGCCCAGGGTCTGTCCTCGTGGTTCGCGGACATCAAGGGCTACGACAAGGTCCACCCCGAGGCCGAGGGCGCCAAGCCCACCGCCGACAAGATGGACGGTCTGACGGTCGTCGACGAGACCACCTTCAAGATCGAGCTCACCAAGGCCGTTCCGTACTTCGGCCACAAGCTCGCCTACATCGTCTTCGCCCCGCTGGCCGAGTCCTTCTACAAGGACCCGGTGGCCGGTGGCCAGAAGCCGGTCGGCAACGGTCCCTACAAGTTCAAGAGCTGGGACCACAAGAAGAAGATCGAGATCACTCGATACGACGCCTACAAGGGCCCGAACAAGGCGAAGAACGGCGGTGTGGTCTTCAAGAACTACACCACCCTCGAGGCCGCGTACGAGGACCTGAAGTCCGGCAACGTCGACGTGCTCCGTCAGATCGCGCCGAAGGACCTCCCGGTCTACCGCCAGGACCTCGGCGACCGCGCCGTGGACCAGCCGTACTCCGCGATCCAGACCATCGCCGTCGCCTTCTACGCCGACCAGTGGAAGAAGCCGAAGGCGATCGACCCGAAGGTCATCCAGGGTCTGTCGATGGCCATCGACCGCGCCACCATCACCAAGACGGTGCTGCAGGGTACGCGTGAGCCCGCGACCGGCTGGGTCGCCAAGGGTGTCCTGGGCTTCCAGGAGGACGGTGGCGCCGGCGTCACCAAGTTCGACCCGGCGAAGGCCAAGGAGCTCATCAAGGCCGGCGGCGGCGTCCCCGGCAACAAGATCTCCATCCAGTTCAACGCCGACGGTGGCCACAAGGAGTGGGTGGACGCTGTCTGCAACTCCATCCAGCAGGCCACCGACGTCCAGTGCGTCGGCGACGGCAAGCCGGACTTCCAGGCCGACCTGACCGCTCGTAAGACGAAGCAGGTCAAGTCCCTGTACCGCTCCGGCTGGGTGCTCGACTACCCGGTGAACGCCAACTTCGTCTCGGACCTGTTCCGTACGGGTGCGGCGGGCAACCAGGGCGACTTCAGCAACAAGGAGCTCGACGCCAAGATCGCCAAGGCGGACTCGGCTGCGACCCTCGATGAGTCGGTCAAGCAGTTCCAGGCCATCGAGAAGGACCTGGTCAACTACATGCCGTCCATCCCGCTCTGGTACTACAAGGTCAACGCGGGCTACTCCGAGAAGGTTTCGGGCGTGGCGTACGGCCAGGACGGTGACCCGATCCTGACCGGCGTCGAGGTCAAGAAGTAATCACCCAAGCGTAGTCCGCCTGCCGATGCGGGGCTGACGGGATGTCAGCCCCGCGTTCGGCGCCTTACGTATGTGGCTGGGGGGCCCTTCCACGACATTCGCGTACCCGTTGCGGGTCGCGGCTGCCGAGGGAGGGCCTGTCCGCTGCTGCTGTCATATTTCAACGGAGGCATGATGGGGCGCTATGTCGCACGACGACTGCTCCAGATGATCCCGGTTTTCCTCGGGACCACCCTGCTGATCTTCCTCATGGTCTACAGCCTGCCCGGCGACCCCGTGGCGGGTATGTTCGGGGACAAGGGCGCTGACCCCGCGACCCTCGCGAAGATCAGACACGATCTGGGACTGGATCTGCCGCTCTGGCAGCAGTACTGGAACTACATGACCGACATCATCCTGCACTTCGACTTCGGGACCCAGATCCGCAACGGTCGCCCGATCACCGAGGTACTGGGTGAGGCGTTCCCCGTCACTCTGCAGCTCGCCGCTCTGGCGTTCGCGTTCGAGCTGGTCTTCGGCATCGGGCTCGGCATCATCGCCGGTCTCAAGGCCGGCCGGCTCGCCGACAACGCGATCCTCATCTTCACGCTGCTGATCATCTCGATCCCGGTCTTCGTCCTCGGCTTCATCATCAAGATGGTGTTCGCCTTCGAACTGGGCTGGATCGAACCGAACGTCAGCAACGACCAGTTGGTGTCCGAGATGATCGCGCCGGCCATCGTGCTCGGCGGACTCTCCCTCGCCTACGTCGCCCGGCTCACCCGGACCTCCATGGCGGAGAACCTGCGCGCCGACTACATGCGTACGGCCGTCGCCAAGGGTCTGCCCCGCCGTCGCGTCATCGGTGTGCACCTGATGCGCAACTCGATGATCCCCGTGGTCACCTTCCTCGGCACCGACATCGGCGCCCTCATGGGCGGCGCGGTCGTCACCGAGCGCATCTTCAACATCAAGGGCGTCGGTGGCCTCATCGCCGAGTCGATCACCCGGCGTGAAGGGTCGACCCTGGTCGGCCTCGTCACCATCCTGGTGATCATCTACCTCGTCACCAGCCTGCTCATCGACCTGCTGTACGCGGTCCTGGACCCGAGGATCCGGTATGCTTGACGTGACCAAGACCGCGACCGCCGTCGAGGACGCCGTCGCGCTTCCCGCCGACCCGGCTCCCGCAGCGAAGCAGGAGAAGGCCCGCAGCCTCTGGGGCGACGCCTGGGTCGACCTGCGCCGCAACCCGTACTTCCTCGTGGCGTCGGTGCTGATCTTCTTCCTGCTCCTCGTCGCCGCCTTCCCGGGCCTCTTCACGAGCGCGTCGCCCACCAAGGGCGACCTCGTGAGGCACTTCCTCGGCAAGCCGGAGCTCGGCAGCATCGGTTCGGAGGGCTGGCTCGGCTACGACGGCCAGGGCCGTTCCGTCTACGCCCGACTCATCTACGGCACCCGTGCCTCGATCATCGTCGGCGTCACCGTCACCGCGATCGTCACGCTCGTCGGCGGTGTGATGGGCATGCTCGCCGGCTACTTCGGCGGCTGGATCGACGCGCTGCTCTCGCGCCTGACCGACATCTTCTTCGGCATCCCGTTCCTGCTCGGCGCCATGGTCGTCCTGCAGTCCTTCGTCGAGCGCACCGTCTGGGTGGTCGTCTTCGCCCTCGCGTTCCTCGGCTGGACGCAGATGGCCCGCGTGATGCGCGGCGCCGTGATCACGGTCAAGCACGCCGACTACGTCCACGCGGCGAAGGCCCTCGGCGCCGGCACCGGCCGGATCCTCTTCCGGCACATCCTGCCGAACGCCATGGCCCCCGTGATCGTCGTCGCGACCATCGCGCTCGGCGGCTACATCTCGGCCGAGGCCACCCTGTCCTACCTGGGTCTGGGCCTTGCCGCCCCGACCGTCTCGTGGGGCGTGGACATCTCCACCGGTGTCGACCAGATCCGAGTGGCGCAGCACATCCTGCTGTGGCCCTCGATCATGCTCAGCATCACCGTTCTGGCGTTCATCATGCTCGGCGAAGCCGTCCGCAACGCCCTCGACCCCAAGCTGCGCTAGGAGGGCGTAAAGGTGACCATCATCGACAACACCGCGACGGTCCCGTCGCCCCGCGACGGCGCCGACCACACCGGTCCGCTGCTCGAAGTCCGTGACCTGCACGTCGAGTTCCACACCCGTGACGGTGTGGCCAAGGCGGTCAACGGTGTCAACTACTCGGTGAACGCCGGCGAGACCCTCGCCGTCCTCGGCGAGTCCGGCTCCGGCAAGTCCGTCACGGCGCAGGCCATCATGGGCATCCTCGACATGCCGCCCGGCAAGATCCCGCAGGGCGAGATCCTGTTCCGTGGCCAGGACATGCTGAAGATGGCCGAGGAGGAGCGCCGGAAGATCCGCGGCCGGAAGATCGCGATGATCTTCCAGGACGCGCTGTCCTCCCTCAACCCGGTCCTCAGCGTCGGCTACCAGCTCGGCGAGATGTTCCGGGTGCACCAGGGTCTGTCCAAGAAGGACGCCACGGTCAAGGCCGTCGAGCTGATGGACAAGGTCAAGATCCCCGCCGCCAAGGCGCGGGTCTCCGACTACCCCCACCAGTTCTCCGGCGGTATGCGCCAGCGCATCATGATCGCCATGGCGCTCGCCCTGGAGCCGGACCTGATCATCGCCGACGAGCCCACCACGGCTCTCGACGTGACCGTCCAGGCCCAGGTCATGGACCTCCTCGCGGAGCTCCAGCAGGAATACAACATGGGCCTGATCCTGATCACCCACGACCTCGGCGTCGTCGCCGACGTCGCGGACAAGATCGCCGTGATGTACGCCGGCCGGATCGTCGAGCAGGCGCCGGTGCACGAGCTCTACAAGCGCCCGGCCCACCCCTACACCAAGGGTCTCCTGGAGTCGATCCCGCGCCTGGACCAGAAGGGCCAGGAGCTCTACGCGATCAAGGGCCTCCCGCCCAACCTGCTCCGCGTGCCCACCGGCTGCGCCTTCAACCCGCGCTGCCCCAAGGCCGACGACATCTGCCGTACGGAGATCCCGGCCCTCGTGCCGGTCACCGAGCAGGACGGCGCGGATCTCCCGGGCCGTACGAGCGCCTGCCACTTCTGGAAGGAGACGATCCATGGCTGACCTCAGCAAGAACGACGAGGCCGTGGCCGCCGCCGTCGAGGCCCCCGTGGGCCGCGGTGAGCCGATCCTCCAGGTGCGCAACCTGAAGAAGCACTTCCCGCTGACCCAGGGCATCGTCTTCAAGAAGCAGGTCGGCGCGGTCAAGGCCGTGGACGGGGTCTCCTTCGACCTCTACCAGGGCGAGACCCTCGGCATCGTGGGCGAGTCCGGCTGTGGCAAGTCCACGGTCGCCAAGCTCCTGATGAACCTGGAGAGCGCCACCGCCGGCGAGGTCTTCTACAAGGGCCAGGACATCACCAAGCTGAGCGGCCGCGCGCTGAAGGCCGTACGCCGCAACATCCAGATGGTGTTCCAGGACCCGTACACCTCGCTGAACCCGCGCATGACGGTCGGCGACATCATCGGCGAGCCCTTCGACATCCACCCCGAGGTGGCTCCGAAGGGCGACCGGCGCCGCAAGGTGCAGGAGCTGCTCGACGTCGTCGGTCTGAACCCGGAGTACATCAACCGGTACCCGCACCAGTTCTCCGGCGGTCAGCGCCAGCGCATCGGCATCGCCCGCGGCCTCGCGCTCAACCCGGAGATCATCATCTGCGACGAGCCGGTCTCGGCCCTGGACGTCTCCGTCCAGGCGCAGGTCATCAACCTGATGGGGAAGCTCCAGGACGAGTTCAACCTCTCCTACCTCTTCATCGCGCACGACCTGTCGATCGGCCGGCACATCTCCGACCGCGTCGGCGTCATGTACCTCGGCAAGATGGCCGAGATCGGTACGGACGAGCAGATCTACGAGCACCCGACGCACCCGTACACCCAGGCGCTGCTCTCCGCGGTGCCGGTGCCGGACCCGGAGGCCCGCGCGCACCGCGAGCGGATCATCCTGACCGGTGACGTCCCCTCGCCGGCGAACCCGCCGTCGGGCTGCAGCTTCCGCACCCGTTGCTGGAAGGCGCAGGAGAAGTGCTCGCAGGAGACGCCGCTCCTGGCGATCCCGCAGCGCTTCGACGGCCTGGACACCCCGGCCGCCCACCTCTCGGCGTGCCACTTCGCCGAGGAGAAGCAGGTCGTGCCGGTGCACTGACGCACCGACCGGCAGACATCACGAGGGCGCCCCGTTCCGTACATACGGAACGGGGCGCCCCTCGTCGTGCCCCCTGCCTCCGGGCCACCGTCCGGCGGCAGTAAAAGTGCAGCCCCGTCAATATCGGGTGATATTGGGGCCTAAGTCAGACTTAGGACATTCGGGAGGCACTCCATGCGCGGAGCCACGCACGCCAAGTGGGCCGCTCTGGCCACCGCAGTCGCCCTCGCGGCGACCGCCTGTGGCGGCGACGACAGCGGCGGTGGCAGCGGGGCCGACGGCATCGTGAGTTCCTCGTGGGGCGACCCGCAGAACCCGCTGGAGCCCGCCAACACCAATGAGGTCCAGGGCGGCAAGGTCCTCTCCATGATCTTCCGAGGGCTCAAGCAGTACGACCCGAAGACCGGCGAGGCCAAGGACATGCTCGCCGAGAAGATCGACACGACGGACTCGACCAACTTCACCATCACGGTCAAGGACGGCTGGACCTTCTCCAACGGCGAGAAGGTCACCGCCAAGTCCTTCGTCGACGCCTGGAACTACGGCGCCCATCTGAAGAACAACCAGAAGAACGCCTACTTCTTCGGCCAGATCGAGGGCTACGACCAGGTCCACCCCGAGAAGGGCGAACCGACCGCCGAGACCATGTCCGGTCTCAAGGTCACGGGCCCCCAGACCTTCACGGTCAAGCTCACCCAGAAGTTCTCCACCTGGCCCATCACCCTGGGCTACGCGGCCTTCTCCCCGCTCCCGCAGGCCTTCTACACGGACCACGCGGCCTGGCTCTCGAAGCCCATCGGCAACGGCCCGTACACCGTCGACTCGTACTCCAAGGGCTCCCAGATGGCCCTCAAGCGCTGGGACGGCTACCCCGGCGCCGACAAGGCGCAGAACGGCGGCATCACCCTCAAGGTCTACACCGACAACAACACCGCCTACACCGACCTGACGGCCGGCAACCTCGACCTCGTCGACGACGTCCCCGCCTCCCAGCTCAAGAACGTCCAGGCCGACCTCGGCGACCGGTACATCAACGTGCCCGCCGGCATCATCCAGACCCTGTCCTTCCCGTTCTACGACCCGGCCTGGAACAAGCCCGGACAGGAGAAGCTCCGCCAGGGCCTCTCCATGGCGATCGACCGCAACCAGATCACCGAGACGATCTTCCAGAAGACCCGCACCCCCGCCGTCGACTGGACCTCCCCGGTCCTCGGCGAGGAGGGCGGCTTCAAGGACATCTGCGGCGACTTCTGCAAGTACGACGCCGCCGAGGCGAAGAAGCTCGTCGCCGAGGGCGGCGGCATCCCCGGCGGCACCATGAAGATCTCGTACAACGCCGACACCGGCTCCCACAAGGAATGGGTCGACGCGGTCTGCAACTCCATCAACCGGGCCCTCGGCAACAACAAGGCCTGCGTCGGCAACCCGGTCGGCACCTTCGCCGACTTCCGCAACCAGGTCACCCAGTCGAAGATGGACGGCCCGTTCCGGGCCGGCTGGCAGATGGACTACCCGCTCATCCAGAACTTCCTCCAGCCGCTGTACTTCACCAACGCCTCGTCCAACGACGGAAAGTACTCGGACCCCGAGTTCGACAAGCTGGTGAACGAGGCCAACGCCGAGGCCGACACCGCGAAGGCCATCGGACTCTTCCAGCAGGCCGAGGAAGTCCTCCGCGACGACATGGGCGCCATCCCGCTCTGGTACCAGAACGGCAGCGCGGGCTACTCGGAGCGGGTCAGCAACGTCTCCCTGAACCCGTTCAGCGTCCCGGTCTACGACCAGATCAAGGTCAACTGACGTCGTAG
Organism: Streptomyces aureus; assembly: GCF_001418135.1. Classification (GTDB taxonomy): domain Bacteria; phylum Actinomycetota; class Actinomycetes; order Streptomycetales; family Streptomycetaceae; genus Streptomyces; species Streptomyces aureus_A. Next base: position 3,603 of record NZ_LIPQ01000156.1, on the reverse strand, counting down.
CAGGTCGGCGGCGTACGGCCCGGCCCGCGGACCCCCGCGCCGCCGGGCCGTACGCCTTCCACAGTCCTCTCCCCGGAGCCAACCCCCGGAGCCCCTCATGGGTCGATACGTGATCCGGCGGCTGCTGCAGATGATCCCGGTCTTCTTCGGCGCCACGCTGTTGATCTTCCTGATGGTGAACGTGATGGGCGACCCCATCGCCGGACTGTGCGGCGACCGCCAGTGCGACCCGGCGACCGCCGCCCAACTGGAAAAGGAGTTCGGTCTCGACAAGCCCGTCTGGCAGCAATACCTCACCTACATGGGCAACGTCTTCACCGGGGACTTCGGCACCGCCTTCAACGGGCAGCCCGTCACCGAGCTGATGGCCAGCGCCTTCCCCGTCACCATCCGGCTCACCATCGTCGCGATCTTCTTCGAGATCGTCATCGGCATCACCCTCGGCGTCGTCACCGGCCTCAAGCGCGGCCGCCCCGTCGACACCAGCGTCCTGCTGCTGACCCTGGTCGTCCTCTCCGTCCCGACCTTCGTCACCGGCCTCCTCGTCCAGCTCCTCCTCGGCGTCAAATGGGGCTGGATCAAACCGGCCGTCTCACCCGAGGCCACCTTCAGCGAACTCATCGTCCCCGGCCTGGTCCTCGCCTCGGTCTCCCTGGCCTACGTCACCCGGCTCACCCGGACCTCGATCGCCGAGAACAAGCGCGCCGACTACGTCCGCACCGCCGTCGCCAAGGGCCTGCCCCGCCGCCGGGTCATCAGCCGGCACCTGCTCCGCAACAGCCTCATCCCCGTCGTGACGTTCATCGGTGCCGACGTCGGCGCCCTCATGGGCGGAGCCATCGTCACCGAACGGATCTTCAACATCCACGGCGTCGGCTACCAGCTCTACCAGGGCATCGTCCGCCAGAACACCCAGACCGTCGTGGGCTTCGTGACCATCCTCGTGCTGGTGTTCCTGCTGGCCAACCTCCTGGTCGACCTCCTGTACGCCGTCCTTGACCCGAGGATTCGCTATGCCTGACCAGCCCGAGCCGCTTGAGTCGTACGAAGAGGGCCGAGCCATCGCACCCACCGGCGCCGGCGGCGCGTCCGACCTCGCGACGGCCGAAGGCGAGACCCTGGAACAGAGTCCATCAGCCGCCTCCGGCGGGCGGGCGCCCGGCGGCCCCCTGGGCACCGGCACCGACAAGAAGCCCCGCTCCCTGTGGTCCGACGCCTGGCGCGACCTCCGCCGGAACCCGATCTTCATCATCTCCTCGCTGGTGATCCTCTTCCTGGTCGTCATCTCCATCTGGCCCCAGCTGATCGCCTCCGGGGACCCCCTCGACTGCGACCTCTCCAAGGCCCAGGAAGGCTCCCAGCCCGGCCACCCCTTCGGCTTCAACGGTCAGGGCTGCGACGTCTACACCCGCACCGTCTACGGCGCCCGGACGTCCGTGACCGTCGGCGTCCTCGCCACCCTCGGCGTCGCCGTCCTCGGCAGCATCCTCGGCGGACTCGCCGGCTTCTTCGGCGGCGCCTGGGACGGCGTCCTCTCCCGGATCACCGACGTCTTCTTCGCCATCCCTGTCGTCCTCGGCGGCCTGGTGCTCCTCTCCGTGGTGACCAGCTCCACCGTCTGGCCCGTCATCGGCTTCATGGTGCTGCTCGGCTGGCCGCAGCTCTCCCGCATCGCCCGGGGCTCCGTCATCACCGCCAAACAGAACGACTACGTGCAGGCCGCCCGGGCCCTCGGCGCCTCCAACTCCCGGATGATGCTCCGCCACATCACGCCCAACGCCATCGCCCCGGTGATCGTCGTCGCCACCATCGCCCTCGGCACGTACATCGCGCTGGAGGCGACCCTGTCCTACCTCGGTGTGGGCCTGAAGCCGCCGACCGTCTCCTGGGGCATCGACATCTCCTCGGCGTCGCAGTACATCCGCAACGCGCCGCACATGCTGCTCTGGCCGGCCGGCGCGCTCGCCATCACCGTGCTCGCCTTCATCATGCTCGGCGACGCCGTCCGCGACGCCCTCGACCCGAAGCTGAGGTAGGGACCCATGCTGCTCGAAGTGCGCGACCTGCACGTGGAGTTCCACACCCGCGAAGGAGTGGCCAAGGCCGTCAACGGCGTCGACTACTCCGTCGACGCGGGGGAGACCCTCGCCGTCCTCGGCGAGTCCGGCTCCGGCAAGTCCGTCACCGCCCAGGCCGTCATGGGCATCCTCGACGTCCCCCCGGGCAGGATCAGCCAGGGCGAGATCCTCTTCCAGGGCCAGGACCTGCTGAAGCTCAAGGAGGACGAGCGGCGCAAGATCCGCGGCGCCAAGATGGCGATGGTCTTCCAGGACGCGCTGTCCTCCCTCAACCCCGTGCTCAGCGTCGGCGACCAGCTCGGCGAGATGTTCCAGGTCCACAAGGGCATGTCGCGCAAGGACTCCAAGGCCAAGGCCGTCGAGCTGATGGACCGGGTCCGCATCCCGGCCGCCAAGGAACGCGTCGGCCAGTACCCCCACCAGTTCTCCGGCGGCATGCGCCAGCGCATCATGATCGCGATGGCGCTCGCCCTCGAACCCGAGCTGATCATCGCCGACGAGCCCACCACCGCCCTCGACGTCACCGTCCAGGCCCAGGTCATGGACCTGCTCGCCGAGCTCCAGCGCGAACTCAACATGGGCCTGATCCTCATCACCCACGACCTCGGCGTCGTCGCCGACGTCGCCGACAAGATCGCCGTCATGTACGCCGGCCGAATCGTCGAACATGCCCCCGTCCACGAGATCTACAAGGCCCCCGCCCACCCCTACACCCGCGGCCTGCTCGACTCCATCCCACGCCTTGACCAGAAGGGCCAGGAGCTCTACGCGATCAAGGGCCTCCCGCCCAACCTCCTCGCCATCCCGCCCGGCTGCGCCTTCAATCCCCGCTGCCCCATGGCCCAGGACGTCTGCCGCACCGACGTGCCCCCGCTCTACGACGTGACCGAGTCCCCGGTGAAGCGCTCCAGCGCCTGCCACTTCTGGAAGGAGTGCCTCCATGGCTGAGGCGATTCTCGAAGTCCGGGACCTCCACAAGCACTACCCGCTCACCCAGGGCATCGTCTTCAAGAAGCAGGTCGGCTCGGTCAAGGCGGTGGACGGCGTCGACTTCGACCTGCACGCCGGCGAGACCCTCGGCATCGTCGGCGAGTCCGGCTGCGGCAAGTCGACGGTCGCGAAGATGCTGGTCAACCTCGAACGGCCGACGTCCGGCTCGATCCGCTACAAGGGCGAGGACATCAGCAGACTCTCCCCCCGCGCGCTCAAGGCCGTCCGCCGCAACATCCAGATGGTGTTCCAGGACCCGTACACCTCGCTCAACCCGCGCATGACCGTCGGCGACATCATCGGCGAGCCGTACGAGATCCACCCGGAGGTCGCCCCCAAGGGCGACCGGCGCCGCAAGGTGCAGGACCTCCTGGACGTCGTCGGCCTCAACCCCGAGTACATCAACCGCTACCCGCACCAGTTCTCCGGCGGCCAGCGCCAGCGCATCGGCATCGCCCGCGGCCTGGCCCTCCAGCCCGAGATCATCGTCGCCGACGAACCCGTGTCCGCCCTCGACGTCTCCGTCCAGGCACAG
>NZ_LIPQ01000155.1 GCF_001418135.1 Streptomyces aureus | reverse complement strand
CCGTCGTCGGCGCCGCGGGCAGCCAGGAGGGCACCAAGCGCGGCGCCGCCGACGGGCACGCCCGAGGGGGTACGGGCGCCGGTGATGCGGCTCAGCTCCGCCTCGCCCGACCGGACCTTGGTGACCCGGGGGCGGATGCCGGCGTCCGCCATGAGCCGGGCCACGTCACGCTGCTGCTCGGGGGTGACCAGGGTGACGACGACCCCGGACTCCCCGGCGCGGGCGGTGCGCCCGCCGCGGTGCAGGTAGTCCTTGTGGTCGGCGGGCGGGTCGACGTTGACGACGAGGCCGAGCTCGTCGACGTGGAGGCCGCGCGCCGCCACGTTGGTGGCGACGAGCACCGGGACCTCGCCGCTGCGGAAGCGGTCCAGGGTGCGGGTTCGCAGCGGCTGGGACTTGTCGCCGTGCAGGGCGGCGGCGCGTACACCGCTGCCGAGGAGGTGCTTGGTGAACCGGTCGACGGAGGCCTTCGTCGCCAGGAACATGATGACTCGGCCTTCGCGGGCGGCGATCTCCGTGGCGGTGGCGAACTTGTCGGCGCCGTGCACGTGGAGCACGTGGTGGTCCATCGTGGTGACGGTCGCCGCCGACGGGTCGACGGAGTGGACGACCGGGTCCGTGAGGTACCGCTCGACCAGGAGGTCGACGTTGCGGTCGAGCGTGGCGGAGAACAGCATGCGCTGGCCCCCGGCGGGCACCAGGTCGAGGAGCTCGGTGACCTGCGGCATGAAGCCCATGTCGGCCATCTGGTCGGCCTCGTCGAGGACGGTGACGCCCACCCGGTCCAGTCGGCAGTCCTTGCGCTCGACGAGGTCCATGAGCCGGCCGGGCGTGGCGATCAGGACCTCGGCCCCGTCGCGCAGCGCCGTGGCCTGCCGGCCGATCGACATGCCGCCGACGACGGTGGCCAGGCGCAGTTCGAGGGCCCGGGCGAACGGGTCGAGGGCGTCCGTGACCTGCTGGGCCAGTTCGCGCGTGGGTACGAGGACCAGCGCGAGCGGCCTACGCGCATCGGCGCGCCGGCCGGCGACACGGACCAGCAGGGGCAGGCCGAAGGCGAGGGTCTTGCCGGATCCGGTGCGCCCGCGCCCCAGGACGTCACGGCCCGCGAGGGCGTCGGGCAGGGTCGCGGACTGGATCGGGAACGGCGTGTCGACGCCGAGCCCGGCGAGGACGTCGTGGACCTCGGCCGGCAGGTCGAGCTCGGCGAAGGTGGCGGCGGGCGGCAGCGCCGGGGTGCCGGCGGGCAGCGCCGCCCAGTCGTCACGGGCGGGGGTGCCGCGTCCCGCCCGGTCCGTACGGGGTGCGCTCTTCGCGCCGTTCGGGTTGTTCATGGGTCCTCCTCGAAACGGTGCGCTTCGAGGAATTCGCGAGGGGCCGCGGGCCCGATGAATTACTGGAACGTACCGAATGCCGCGGGCGTGCGGTTCCGGCCACGCCGAGGGGTGAAATCGGCGAACGGTCGGTGAAAAGCCCGGGAATATCTGGAAAAGCCTGGAAAATGCGACGAGCCGGGGCCCTCACCACACGGGTGAGGACACCGGCTGCGTCGGACGTGTCAACGTCAGGCGGGGAGGATGTTCTCCGCCTGGGGGCCCTTCTGGCCCTGCGTGACGTCGAAGGTCACCTTCTGGCCTTCCTGGAGCTCACGGAAGCCAGAGGTGGCGATGTTGGAGTAGTGGGCGAAGACGTCCGGGCCGCCACCCTCCTGCTCGATGAAGCCGAAGCCCTTTTCAGCGTTGAACCACTTCACGGTGCCGTTAGCCATGTCAATTCTCCTTCGGGGCGTAGCCCTGGGGGCCGCACTGTGCGGACCCCGGCGTCGCCGTGATGATTGCCCCGTCCGGAAAACTGCACCGAAAACACAGAAAGTGCCTGACGATGTCGAATCGTCAAAGGCACTTGTAAGTTTCTTTGGGAACCACGACTGCAACTGCTGTCGACTGTACCACGTCCCCTGGACCCGTGCACGAAATTGCCTCAATTCTCGTGTCGCGCCGTGCGGGAAGACATTGCCAGGACGAAGGTGACCGTCATCAGCAGCGCCCAGGCGCCGAACTTGGCGAGGGACACCGGCTGCCAGCCGTCCAGCTGGTGCGGATAACTCCAGGCGCCGACGTACGTGGCCGCGTTCTCCGCGACCCAGAGGAAGAAACCGATCAGGACGAACGACAGGGCCAGCGGCATCCGGTGGTCCCGGTCGCCCACCCGGAAGCGCACCCAGGTCCCCGCCGTCGCCACGAGAAGCAGCGCCGCCAGGGCCCAGCGGGCGTCGGGCAGCCAGTGGTGGCTGAAGAAGTTGACGTACACGGCGGCGGCGAGCGCGGCCGTCGCGCGCGGCCGGTAGCCCGTCAGCCGCAGATCGAACAGGCGCCGGGCCCGGCAGACGTAACTGCCGAGCGCCGCGTACAGGAAACCGCCGTACAGCGGCACCCCGCCGACCTTCGTCAGCGCCTCCTCCGGATAACTCCACGAGCCCATCCGTACCTTGACCAACTCGAAGAGCAGGCCCGTGGCGTGGCAGGCGGCGATCACCGCGATGTCCCGCCCGGTGTCCCACCCGACCTTCCAGGCCACGACGGTGAGGCCGATCCCGTACAGCAGCAGCAGGTCGTAACGGGCGATCGGCAGCTCGGGCAGCAGGGTCGAGACGGCGATCCCCCCGACGAGCGCGACGGCGAAGGCGCAGCACCGCACCTCCAGTACCGCGAACCGCAGGAGCTGGCGTATCCCGTGCGTGAACGTGTCCATGCGGGGAGGGACGCCGGGCGGCGGCGGTCGGTTCGCGCGGCGGGGGAGGAAGGGGGACGGCGAAAGGCGGCGCGCCGCACCTCCCGGAGGAAGTGCGGCGCGCCGCCGTGCCGGTGGGCGGTCGGAGATCAGACCGCCGGGGCCGGGAAGGTCGGGTACTCCACGCCGGAGACGTGCTGGACGACCCGGATGACCTGGCACGAGTAGCCGAACTCGTTGTCGTACCACAGGTAGAGGATCGCGTTGTCGCCGTCGACCTTGGTCGCGCCGGCGTCGACGATCGACGCGTGGCGGGAGCCCACGAAGTCCATCGAGACCGCGTCGGGGGCCGTGGTGAAGTCGATCTGACGCTTCAGCGGCGAGTGCAGCGAGACGTCGCGGAGGTACTCGAGGACCTCGTCGCGGGTGGTCTCGCGGCCCAGGCGCAGGCTCAGGATGGCGATCGAGACGTCCGGGACGGGGACGCGGATCGAGCTGCCCGTGATCGGGGCCTTGAGCTCCGGCAGCGCCTTGGCGACGGCAGAGGCGGCACCGGTCTCGGTGATCACCATGTTGAGCGGCGCGGAACGGCCGCGGCGGTCCGCCTTGTGGTAGTTGTCCAGAAGGTTCTGGTCGTTGGTGAACGAGTGGACCGTCTCCACGTGACCGCGGAGCACGCCGTACTCGTCGTCCATCGCCTTCAGCGGCGGCACGATCGCGTTGGTGGTGCAGGAGGCGCAGGAGAGGATCTGCTCGTCCGGCTTGATCGTGTCGTGGTTGACGCCGTGCACGATGTTCGGCACGTCACCCTTGCCGGGCGCGGTCAGGACGACCTTGTCGATGCCGGGGCGCAGGTGCTTCGACAGGCCCTCGCGGTCGCGCCACTTGCCGGTGTTGTCGATGAGGATGGCGTTCTCGATGCCGTACGCCGTGTAGTCGACCTCGGAGGGGTCGTTGGCGTAGATCACCTTGATCGTGTTGCCGTTGGCGACGATCGTGCTGTTCGCCTCGTCGACCGTGATCGTGCCCTGGAACTGGCCGTGGATCGAGTCACGGCGCAGCAGCGAGGCGCGCTTCACCAGGTCCTGCTCGCCGCCGCCGCGGACGACGATCGCGCGCAGGCGCAGACCGTTGCCCGAGCCGGCCTTCTCGATGAGGAGGCGGGCGACGAGGCGGCCGATGCGGCCGAAGCCGTAGAGGACGACGTCGCGGCCGTCACGGCGCTCGATCTTGTTCTCACCGGTGGCACCGGCGACGGCCTCGGCGGTGAACTCCTCCACCGTGAGACCGCGGTTGTCGGTCTTGTAGTCGGCGGCGAGCATGCCGATGTCGATCTGGGACGGGCCGAGATCGAGGGTGGTGAGCGTCTGGAGGAACGGAAGCGTCTCCGTGACCGACAGCTCCTCGCCGGCTATCTGACGGGCGAACCGGTGGGTCTTGAGGATGCTGACCACCGACTTGTTCACCAGGGAGCGGCTGTGGACCAGGACGGTGATGTCCTGCTCCCGGTGCAGCTTCCCGATGATCGGGATCATCGACTCCGCGATCTCCTCGCGGTTCTTCCAGCTGGTGAACGAGTCGTCATTGACAGTCACAAGTTTATCTTTCGAGCTAGGCGGCGCTCATATGGTAACCCCAGGCCTGTTTGATCAATCAAAGGGGTGTCCAAGCTCACGACCCGCGAGGCGACGCCCGTGGCGCGTCACCGGAAGGCGAGGGTCCGGAACACCTCCCTGACGCGGGCCAGGGGGCCGGGATCCCGGGTCAGGTGGAGGCGGTTGGTGAGCAGGACCGCCCAGCGGTCCCGGGCCGGTGAGACCCACATGCCCGTGCCGGTGAAGCCGAAGTGGGACCAGACGTCGTCCGCGGGTTCCGTGCCCGGCGCCGGGTGCCAGAACAGGCCGCGGGGAGGTTCGAGGCCGCCGGTGCGGACGCGGAGCGAGCCGGCCGTCCACTCGGCGGAGAACGTGCCGGGCACCGGGGCGAGGAGGTGGCGCAGGAAGCGTCCGACGTCGCCGGTGGTCGTGAAGACCCCCGCGATCCCGCAGGCGCCGCCGAGAAGACGGGCCGAGAAGTCGTGGACGGTGCCCTTGAGGTGCCGGCCGCTCTCCTCGTCGTACTCGGTGGGCGCGCACCGTTCCCTGAGCGCGGCGGGCAACGGACCGTACCGGGTCTCCGTCATCCCGAGCGGGGTCCAGACCCGCTCCTCGGCGAGCCGGGGGAGCGGACGGCGGGTGAGGTGCTCGGCGAGGTAGCCGAGGATCAGGGCCGCCCGGTCGGTGTACGCGACGGCCTCGCCCGGCCGGTGCCGGAGCCGCTCGGCGAGGACGCCGTCCCGCACGTCCTGCGGATCGGAGCCGTACAGGTGCCGGAGGTTGGCCCGGAGTGGCATGCCGGCGGTGTGGGTGAGGAGGTGATGTGCCGTCACGTCGGCGAGCGGCCGCCCCGCCGCCGCCGGCCAGTAACTGCCCAGCGGGGCCGTCAGGTCGAGCTTCCCGGCGTCGACGAGGGTGCCGACCACCGCCCAGACGGCCAGGATCTTGGTGAGGCTGGCGACGTCGAAGAGGGTGTCGTCCCGCATCGGTCCGCCGGGGTCCGCCGGGTCGAGCAGACCGACGGCCCCCGCCGACAGGGTCGTACGGGCGTCGCCCACGGCCCACACCATGCCGGGGCAGACGCCCGCGCGCACGGCGTCGGCGAGGAGCCGCTCGAAGGGGTCGCTGCGCTGCGCCAAGGCGGGCCTCCGGACGGTTGAGGGCGGCCCTGGCCTGGTGGGCCGTGCTCCGGAGTCATGCCCCGGCCGTACGGGAAGACACCCTTCCGTCCGTCCGTCTCCCCGTCGGCCACCCGCCGGTCACCTGGCGTCCGTCTCCTTGTCGGACTCGTCGACCGGCTTGCAGGTGACCTCGTCGCGCGGGGTGTAGTGGGTCTTGAACGTCTCCCGCTTGACCTCGGCGCCGTCGTTCTTGAAGACCCGGTCGACCGAGATGTCGAAACCCTCCAGCGGCGGCTGCGGCACACAGGCCTTGCCGGTGCCCTCGGCCTTCCCCGGCTCGGTGAGGTTGGTGCGCTCCCCGGCGACCGCCTCCACGGAGTCGTACTTCTTCGTCCCGAGGAAGCTCACGGTGACGGACGAGTCCGTCGCTCCGGCCTTGATGTAGATCGGCTTCCCGGAGTCGTTGCGGAACTTCAGGTCGAGCTGGCCCCAGGCGACGGTCGCCTCGCGGCCCGCCGGGTAGCGCTCGATGTAGAAGGAGTGGGCGCCGTACTCGACGGGCTTCACCCCGGCGAAGAACATGGCGTTGAACATGGTGGTGGCCATCGCCGACACACCGCCGCCGGGCGCGGAACGGTACTGGCCGTCCAGGATCATCGTGCCGTCGACGAAACCGTTGTCCGGGGTGCGCTCGCCGACCGTCCTGTTGAAGCTCCACACCTCGCCCGGACGCACGATCGAACCGTTGATGAGCTCGGCGGCCCGGCCGATGTTCGTCGTCCGGTACGGCGCGCTCGGGAAGTTCACCGTGAACGTCGACATCTGCTCGGTGATCCCGAGACGCGCCAGGGAGCCGGACGTCAGCTCGGGCTGGGTGACCGTCGTGGCCACGGCGGCGGTGCGCGCGGCGGCGCCCGACCGGGTCAGCAGCGGGCGCACGGCGTCACCGAGGGCCTTCGCGGTCACCTCGTGGCCCGGCCTGCCCTCCGACTCCACGACGACCTTGCCGTCCCGCACGCCGAGGGTCGCCTCGACGGGCGCGCCCGTCAGGGAGGAGATCGGGTCCGCCACGTCCGGGTCGCGCAGCAGCGCCTCGGCGTCGAGGTCGGCGGTCAGCCGGCCGTTCTCGTTCTTCACGGTGAGGTGGTCGCCGAGCGTCGCGGCGGAGATCCGCAGCCGGTCCGCGCCCGCGGTGAGCGTCACCGGTCCCGAGACGGCGGGGTTCGCGTACGTGTCGAGGAAGCGGGTCACCTCGGCCGCGGGCAGCTTCGGCTCGGTCACGGCGACCGGGAGGGTGACGGGCGAGGCGCCGGTGGTGGCGGGGTAGGCGGCGCGCAGGGTCTCGACGGCCCTGCCCGTGTCCAGTTTCTGGCCGGTGACGGGACGGGTCGCGACGGCCTTGCCCTCGCGGAAGGCCACGGACCCCTCGCGCACGGCGCGGTCGTTCTTCTTCGCCAACTCGGCCACGGCGGCGTTCGCCTTGTCCGCGTCGTACGCGAGGACCGGCTGGATCTCGCGGTCGCCGGACGAGAAGAGCCGCCCGATCACGGTGAACGGGTCGCGGGAGGGGTCGGCCGCCAGCTCGGCGGTCTTCGCCAGGTCCACGGTGAGGCCGGCGGACGCCGGCCTCACGGTCGAGGCGCTGTCCCCGACCCGCACGGGTATCGGGGCGCTCCACGCGGCCGGGGCCTCCGCCGCCAGCTTGGCCTCGGCGCCGGCGCGGCTCATGCCGCCGATGTCCACGCCGCCGACGCGGGTGCCGGCGGATATGTCGTCCCCGGTGGCGACGAGCCCGGCCACGTACAGGCCGCCCGCGGCGAGGGCGACCACACCCGTCGCGATCGCCGCTGTCCGGAGACGCGGACGGCGCCCCTCGCGGGGCGTCGGGGCATGGTGGGTCGTGGAGCGGGGCACGCGCTCTCCCGTGGCGTCGAGGATCAGGGGAACACCTGACGGTACGCCGAAAGAGTGTCTTATGCACATAAGCGGTGTTTGACCTGCGGGGATACGGAAGGAAGCGGAGCCGGTACGGAGAGTGCCGGGTCCGGGTGCCCGCCGCCCCGCCCGCCTAAGCTGGACCGATGCCTGCCCCGTCCCCGAGCCCCGGGCCCCGGTCCGTCGACCGGGCCCTCGCCGTCCTCGACGCCGTCGCCGACGCCGACCGGCCCGTCGGGGCGAAGGCGCTGGCCAGGCGTCTCGGCTGCGCCCTCTCGACCGTCTACCACCTCACCGGGCCCCTGCTCGCGCGCGGCTACCTCGTCCGTACCGCCGAGGGTTACGCCCCCGGGCCCCGCGTCCCGGCCCTGCACCGCTCCCACCAGCGGCACCACGGACTCGGCGCCGGCACCGGCGAACTCCTCGGCCGGCTGCGGCGGGCCACGGGCGCGGAGGCGTACCACACCGCCTACCGCGACGGCCTGATCACCGTCGTCGACACCACCGCCCCGGTCACCGACACCGCCCACCCCTTCGTGCCGGGCCCCGAGCAGCGGGCCCACGCGACCGCCCACGGCAAGGCGCTGCTCGCCGCGCTGCCGCGCCCGCTGCGCCGCCGCTATCTCGCGGAGCACGGGATGGCCCGCTTCACCGAACGGACGATCACCAGCGCCGACCGCTTCGAGGCCGAGGTCGAGCGGGTGCGCGGGCAGGGCGTCGCCGTGTCCGTGGGCGAGGCGGACCTCGCGTACACCTGTCTCGCCGTCGCGCTGCCCGCGCGCGGCGACGGCATCGTGCACGCCCTGTCCGTCTCGCTGCCGACCGCCGACTTCGGGCGGCTGCAGGGCGGGATCCGCGCGGCGCTCACCCGCGCCGTACCGGAGTTTCCGGCCCTGCCGGAATCCTGACCGGCCCGACTGGCCGCGCGGGCCGGGGCGCCGCAGGCTTGCCGCATGATCTTCATCGCCGTACGTTTCACCGCCCGCCCCGATCACGCCGACCGCTGGCTCGACCTGGTCGCCGACTTCACCCGCGCCACCCGCGAGGAGCCCGGCAACCTCTTCTTCGACTGGTCCCGCAGCGTCGACGACCCGAACGTCTTCGTCCTCCTGGAGGCCTTCGCGGACGCCGCGGCGGGCGCGGCCCACGTCGCCTCCCCGCACTTCACGGCCGGTCTTGAGGCCATGGCCGGCGCCATCGCCACCACCCCCGAGATCATCAACGTCGAGGTCCCGCAGCAGGGCTGGGGCGCCATGGCGGAGCTTGCCCCGACCGGCGCCTGAGCGTCGCCGGGACCGCCGCCCGAGCGCACCCGGGACCGTCGCCCGGAGGATCCGCCGACCGTCGCCCGAGCGCACCGGGACCGTCGCCCGGGTGATCCGCCGACCGTCGCCCGAGCGCGCCCCGTGGCCCTTCCGCGGCGCCCCGGGGCGGCCTCGCCCCGCCTGATAGGTTCGCGTGCACACGCAGGCGGGGCGGCGGCCCGAGGGGAGAAGCGGCACATGGCGGTGAGCGGGCGGCAGACCGGCAGGCCCACCCTTGAGGAGGTCGCGGCCAGGGCCGGAGTCGGCCGCGGCACCGTCTCCCGGGTCATCAACGGCTCCCCCCGGGTGAGCGAACAGGCCAAGGCCGCCGTCGAGCAGGCCGTCGCCGAGCTCGGCTACGTACCCAACCGGGCCGCCCGCGCCCTGGCGGGCAGCCGGACCGACGCCGTCGCGCTCGTCATCCCCGAGACCGAGGCCCGGCTCTTCGCGGAGCCGTACTTCCTCGACATCATCCGCGGCGTCAGCAGCGAACTCGCCGACGCCGACAAGCAGTTGCTGCTCACCCTGATCCGCAGCGAGCAGGAGCGGCAGCGCTTCGAGCACTACCTCGCCGCCCAGCGCGTCGACGGTGTCCTCCTCGTCTCCGTGCACGCCGCCGACCCCCTGCCCGACCAGGTCCGCGCCCTCGGCCTGCCCGCCGTCCTCAACGGCCGCCGCACCGAGGACGAGCGGGTCGCCTTCGTCGACTCCGACAACACCGGCGCCGGCCGGACCGCCGTCGCCCATCTCGCCGCGCGCGGCCGACGCGCCGTCGCCACGATCACCGGACCGCTCGACATGTACGTGGCCCGCTGCCGTCTCGACGGCTACCGGGAGGGCCTCGCGGAGGCCGGGCTCCCCGCCGACGAGGAGCTCGTCGCCACCGGGGACTTCACCGAGGAGGGCGGGCGGCGCGCCATGCGTCGACTCCTGGACCGCAGGCCGGACCTGGACGCCGTCTTCGCCGCCTCCGACGTCATGGCCGCGGGCGCGCGCGGCGTCCTGCGCGAGGCGGGCCGCCGGGTCCCCGAGGACGTGGCGCTCGTCGGCGTCGACGACTCGGCCGTCGCCCGGCACATGGACCCGCCGCTGACCAGCGTCCGGCAGCCCATCGAGGAGATGGGCCGCACCATGGCCCGGCTGCTGCTCCAGGAGATCGCCGCGCCCAGCGAGCCGGACGAGCAGCCCCGCCAGATGCTCCCGACGGAGCTCGTGGTCCGCGCCTCCTCCTGACGCGGACCACCGGCCACCCCGGGGGCCTCCTCCTGACACGGAGCCCCACCGGCCACCCCGGGGGCCTCCCCTGACACGGAGTCCCACCGGCCACCCCAAAAGCCTCCCCCTGACGCGGAGCCCCACCGGCCGCCCCAAGGGCCTCCTCCTGACGCCGGACCACCCAGCCCTCGTCCGTGCCTCCGGTCCCCACGCGATCGGCTCCGAGATGCAGGTGCCCCGGGCGCCCCGGAGAATGGACACCGTACGGGGTCCTATCCGCGAACAGGGCGCTCCCGACGGCGTCCGTCCGACCCGGCAAGGGGGCGGTCGACGATGTCGCTGCGCCAGCCCAGCAGGCCGCTCACCGCGACCCGGGCACTGCGCCGATGGACCCTGGTGTACCTCGTGATCGTGGCCGTGCTGACGGCCGCCTATCTGCAGTTCCCCGCCCGGCACACCGTGTTGTGGGCGCTCATCGGCCTCGGCGGCGTCGCCGCCATTCTCGTCGGTGTCCACGTCCACAAGCCGTCACGGCGCTGGCCCTGGCTGGTGCTGGCCGCAGCCAACCTCGCCTTCGTGGGCGGCGACACGGCGTACAACGCCCTGGAGGCGTTCTTCGGCCAGACCAGGCCGTTCCCCTCCATCGCCGACGCCCTGTACCTGGCCACGTACCCGCTGTTCGCCATCGGCCTGTTCGGCTTCATCCGCTACCGGGCCGTCGGCCGCGACCTCGGCGTCGTCCTCGACGCGCTGATCCTCACCTCGGGCCTCGCCCTGCTCTCCTGGGTCAACCTCATCACCCCGCTCGCCAGGAGCGAGGACATGAGCTGGATCGAGAAGGCCATCTCCATCGCCTATCCCCTCGGCGACGTGCTGATGCTCGCGATGCTCGCCCGGCTGCTCGTACCGGGAGGCCTCAGATCCCGGGCCGTGCAGCTCCTCACCCTCGGCACCTGCGGCATCCTCGCCTCCGACGTCATCTACGGCACGCTCCAGCTGCGCGGCACCTGGCAGGTCGGCACCCCCTGGGACCTCGGCTGGGTCGTCTTCTTCACCGCCTGGGGCCTCGCCGCCCTCCACCCGTCGATGACCGGGCTCACCGAGCGCGCCCCCGAGCCGGCGCCCCACGTGGCCGAGCGACGGCTCGCCCTGCTCGCCGGCGCCTCGCTCGTCGCCCCCGCCCTGCTGCTGTTCCAGTCACTGCGGGACGACCGGGACCAGGACATCGCCGTGATCGCGATCTTCTCGGCGCTGATGTTCCTGCTGGTCCTCGCCCGGCTCTGGGGCATGATGAACGACCACGGCAAGGCAGAGGCGCGCGAACGCAGCCTCCGGATGGCCGCCGCCTCCCTCGTCGCCGCACTGAGCCCCCGCGAGGTCGCCGGAGCCGTGGAGACGGCGTCCGCCACCCTCTTCGGCCCCGGCACCGGGCACCGGGTCCTCCTGCTCACCCGGGACCGCCGCGGCGGCCTGAGCGGCGTCGCCACCGCGGGCCACCCGTGGAGCTGCCACACGGACGACCTGACCCGGCCCCCGACGTCACCGCTCCGGACGCCGAACGGGCCCACGCCGACTTCGCCCGGCTCGACGCCGCCCGCGAGCGAGTCCCACGGGAACGGGCACCCCACCGCCTCCGCGTCCGGTCCGGCCCGTCCCCCCACCGATCCGCCCCGTCCCGCAGGCGACCCGGCCGGCCAGTCCCCGGAGAGCACCTGGCCCGAGACCGTCTCCGACGGCACCCGGCTCCTTCCCGTGTCCCGGCTCGACCCCGCCGTCGCCGCCGAGCTCGCCCCCGAGAACTTCGCGCTGCTCTGCCCCCTGGAACTCCAGGCCCCGGCGGGCCCCGAACCGCTGCTCGGCGTCCTGCTCATCGCCGGCCCCGAGAAGAAGCTCGCCGAGATCTCCGGCCCGGCCCAGTCCCTCGCCTCCCAGGCGGCCCTCGCCCTCGAACGCTTCGCCCTCAGCGAGGAGGTCAACCGCCGTACCAGCGAGGCCTACTTCCGTACCCTCGTGCACAACACCTCCGACGTCATCCTCATCGTCGACGACGACGACACCGTCCGGTACGCGAGTCCCTCCGCCGAGTCCCTCTTCGGCCGCTCCCTGCTCCCCGGCACCCCCCTCACCGACCTCGTCGCCCCCGCCGACACGGCCTCCGCCCTGCGCGTCCTGGCCGACGCCCGCACCCGCGCCGCCGTCGACGCCCGGGACGACTGGAAGCTCCTCCACGGCGGGCAGGCCGACCTGGAGGTGGAGGTCCGCTGCAGCAACCTCCGCGACGAGAACACCGTGCACGGCCTCGTCCTCACCCTCCGCGACGTGACCGAACAGCGGAAACTCGAACGCGAGCTGACCCACCGGGCGTTCCACGACTCCCTCACCGGGCTCCCCAACCGAGTCCTGCTCCTCGAACGGGTCGAGCGGGCCCTCCTCAGGGGACGCCGCGAATCCACCCTGACCTGCATGCTCTTCGTCGACCTCGACGACTTCAAGGTCGTCAACGACACCATGGGCCACTCCGTCGGCGACGAACTCCTGGTCGCCGTCGCCCGCCGCCTCACCTCCGTCCTGCGGCTCACCGACACCGCCGCCCGACTCGGCGGCGACGAGTTCGCCGTGCTCATCGAGGGCGCGCGCGAACCCCGCGACGCCGAGACCCTCGCGGCGGAGATCGTGCACACCCTGAGCCAGCCCTTCCACCTCACCGACGGAGCCGTGTCCGTGTCGACCAGCGTCGGCGTCGCGACCGTCCTCGACAGCGCCCACGCCGAGGAACTCCTCGGCCACGCCGACCTCGCCCTGTACGCCGCCAAGGCGGCCGGCAAGAAGCGCTGGCGGCTCTTCCACCCCGAGTTCCACTCCCGGCTCGTCGCCCGGCACGAACTCCAGGCGGGCATGGACACGGCCATCGCCGACAAGGCGTTCGCCCTGCGCTACCAGCCGATCGTCGAGGTGCGGGACGGCACACCGGCCGGCCTCGAAGCGCTCGTCCGCTGGCCGCACGCCCGCCGCGGCATGGTCCCGCCGAACCAGTTCATCGCCCTGGCCGAGGAGAGCGGCCACATCATGCCCCTCGGCGCCTGGGTCCTCGAACACGCCGCGCTCGACATCGCCCGCTGGCAGCGCGCCCGCCCCCACAAGGCCCCGCTGTACGCCAGCGTGAACGTCTCCGCCCGCCAGTTCCGCGACCCGGGATTCCTCGAAGGAGTACGCCGCACCCTCCACTCCTCGGGGCTGGCGCCCGGCTCCCTCGTCCTCGAACTCACCGAGACCGTCCTGATGCGCAGGGACGCCCAGATCAGAACCACCATGGCCGCCCTGAAGGACCTGGGCGTCTCCATCGCCATCGACGACTTCGGCACCGGGTTCTCCTCGCTCAGCTACCTCCGCGAGTTCCCCATCGACGTCCTGAAGGTCGAC
>NZ_LIPQ01000154.1 GCF_001418135.1 Streptomyces aureus | reverse complement strand
CCCGCACGCTAGTCCCGGCCCTCTGGGGGCCGCGTCGGGCCGGGACTAGCGTGCGGGTGTGCTGCAGAAGATCCCCGCCCCGCCCCCCGTGTCCGATCTGGCCATCCCTCATGCTGAGGGGGTGAGCAACGACGACTTCCGGGCCGCGATGTCCCGCCTCGCGGCCGGTGTGGTCCTGGTGACCGCGCACGACCCCGACGACGGACCGCGCGGCGAGGACGTCGGCATGACCGCCACGGCCTTCGTGTCGGTCTCCCTCGACCCGCCCCTGGTCCTGGTCAGCCTGCGCAACGGCTCCCGCATGGACGACCTGCTCACCGACGTACCCGTCTGGGCGGTGTCGATCCTCGGCGAGAACCAGCGGCACATCGCCGGGCGCTTCGCCATGAAGAACCGCGTCAGCGACCGCCTCCTCTTCGCCGACCTGCCGTACGCCCGCGGCGAGGAGAGCGGCGCCCCCCTCATGGGCGGCGCGCTGGCGACCCTGGAGTGCCGCACGGAGAGCCGGGTCGTGGCCGGCGACCACACGCTCGTGGTGGGCCGGGTCCTGACGGTGGACGCGGGAGCGGCGGGCGGCGGCCCGCTGACGTACTACCAGGGGAAGTACCGGAGCCTGTCCTGACCCGTCCTGGGCCCGGGACACCGTGGAGCGGCCTCAGCCCCAGTCGCGGGACTGGCGCGTCCGCTTCGTCTCCGAGCGCTGCTTCTTCTCGCGCAGCCGGCGTTCGTTGATCCCGCGGGGGATCTTCGTCGGACGGCGGGGCTTCGGCGGCGGGGCCGTCGCCTCGGCGAGCAGCGCGGCGAGCCGCACCGCCGCCGTCTCGCGGTTGCGCCACTGGGAGCGGTGCTCCGAGGCGCGGACCGTCACGACGCCGTTCACCAGGCGGCCGGCGAGGCGCTCCAGGGCGCGGGCCTTCCACACCTCCGGCAGCGCGTCGGTGGCCGCGAGGTCGAAGCGCAGCTCGACCTGGGAATCGCTGGTGTTCACATGCTGACCGCCCGGACCCGAGGAACGCGAGAAACGCCACTGGAGCTCGGCCTCGGGGAGCGAGACGGAGCCGCGGATGGGATACGGACCGGACATGCCCACCATGTTCCCCGCAGGGGGCCATCGGAGTCATCCTGTTTTCGCCGGGAGCGCGCCGGGAACCGTCCGGAGGCACCACGCGTTTCTCCAGGCGAAGACACCACGATGAAAGGGACTTTCCATGGCTGTGAGCCTGTCCAAGGGCGGCAACGTCTCTCTGACCAAGGAGGCCCCGGGCCTCGCCGCTGTCACCGTGGGCCTCGGCTGGGACGTCCGCACCACCACCGGCACCGACTTCGACCTCGACGCCTCGGCGATCGGCGTGGACGCCGCCGGCAAGGTCGCCTCCGACGCCCACTTCGTCTTCTTCAACAACAAGTCGACGCCGGACCAGACCATCGTCCACACCGGTGACAACCGCACCGGCGAGGGCGGCGGCGACGACGAGCAGATCAACGTCAACCTCGCGGCCCTCCCGCCGAACGTCGACAAGATCGTCTTCCCGGTCTCCATCTACGACGCGGTCAACCGCTCGCAGAACTTCGGCCAGGTGCGCAACGCCTACATCCGCATCGTGAACCAGGCCGGCGGCGCCGAGCTCGCCCGCTACGACCTCTCCGAGGACGCCGCCGTCGAGACCGCCATGGTCTTCGGCGAGCTGTACCGCAACGGCGCCGAGTGGAAGTTCCGCGCGGTCGGCCAGGGCTATGCCTCGGGCCTGGAGGGCATCGCCCGCGACTTCGGCGTCAACCTCTGACCGACGCCCCGCAGCACCCTTGAGCCCCGGCCGGGTTTCCCCGCCGGGGCTCTACCCTTGCCGCGTGATCGTCGAAGCCCTCGCGCCCAAGGCCCTGGAGGACGGTGCAGCCCTCCCCGGCCCGCTGCTCACCGAACTCACCGCGCTGTACGCCTCGAACGAGGAGTTCCAGCAGCTGAGCGGCGACTTCCCGGACCCGTCCGACATCCGGCCCGAGCAGGTCGCGGCCGCCCTCGCCGACGAACTCGCGCAGCCCACTGCCGAGGTCCTGCTCGCCCGCTCCGAGGGCCGGCTCGTCGCCGTCGCCATCACCCTCGGCCGGCACCCCGACCCGGGGGAGACCGAGCCGTGGCTCGGACTCCTCATGGTCCACGGGGACGAACGGCGCGCGGGCCACGGCCGCCGGCTCGCCGCGCACGTCGAGGACCGCTTCCGCACCGCGGGCCGTACGGGGCTGCGGCTCGCCGTCCTGGAGAACAACCCGGAGGCCCTCGCCTTCTGGACCTCCCTCGGCTACCAGGAGACCGACCGCCGCCCGGACCTCGCCCACGGCCGCGCGTGCGTGGTCATGCGGAAGGCGCTGGCCTGACCCCGGCCGGGAAGAGCGCTCCGGCCGGCGCCGGGCCCGCGGACCGTCAGGGTTTCGCCGGCTTGCCGTCGCCGTACAGCCACACGTCCCACAGCTCGTCCAGATCGCGCCCGGCCACGCTCTCCGCGTAGGTGGTGAAGTCGTCCGTGGAGGCGTTGGCGTGACGGTACTTCGCGGGCCAGCCGCGCAGGATCGCGTCGAAGGTGCGGTCCCCGACCGTCTCGCGGAGCTTGTGCAGGACCATCGCGCCCCGCTGGTACACGGGCGGGTCGAAGAGGTTCTCGGCGGTGGGCGGGGCGGCCGGCGGGAAGGCCCAGTTGGCCTCCTGGGCGAAAGCCCGCTCGAAGTGCGTCCGCGCGGGAACGTGCTCGTACTCCTCCGTGTACAGCCACTCGGCGTAGGTCGCGAAGCCCTCGTTCAGCCACAGGTCCCGCCAGCTCGCGGGCGAGACCGAGTTCCCGAACCACTGGTGGGCCAGCTCGTGGACCAGGGTCGTCCGGTCGAAGGCGGAGGCCGGGAAGACGGGCCGCGTCTGGGTCTCCAGGGCGTACCCGAGCGCCTCGTTGTCGGTGACGATCGCGCCGGCCGTGGAGAAGGGGTACGGGCCGAAACGCCGGGCCTGCCGGGCGATGATCTCGGGGATCTCGTCGCGCAGCGGGGCGGTCGCGTCGGCGATCGGGCGTTCGGCGGCCGTGAGCACGGGGACGGAACCGGGGGCCCCGTCGACCGCCCCGGTCGCCGTCTCGTACCGGCCGATCGCGACCGTCGCGAGATAGCTCGCCATCGGCTCGACCGTGTGCCACTCGGTCGTCACTCGGCCGTCCGCCGCGCTCCGGCGGGCGGTCCTGACGCCGTTGGAGAGCCCTTCGAGCCCGGCCGGGACGGTGAGCCTCAGCTCGTACGCGGCCTTGTCGGAGGGGTGGTGGTTGCCCGGGAACCAGGTCATCGAGCCCGCCGGTTCACCCACCGCCACGGCACCGTCGTCGGTGCGCAGCCAGCCCTCCTGGGAACCGTCCGCGTCCGTGATCGGCTCGGGCACGCCCCCGTACGTGACGGTGGTCCGGAACTCCGCGCCCTCGCGGATCTCCTCGCGCGGCCGGAGCGTCAGCTCGTTCCCGGCCCGGTTGACCGCGGCGGGCGCGTCGTCGACGGACGCCCGGTCGACGGTGAGCCCGGCGAGGTCGAGGTTGAAGGCGCTGAGGTCCTGGGTGGCGCGGGCGGTGATCTCGGCAGTGCCGTCGAGCCGCCCGGTCCCGGGGTCGTACGCGAGGGTGAGGGCGTAGTGGCTGACGTCGTAGCCGCCGTTGCCGAGCTTCGGGAAGTACGGGTCGCGCAGCCCGGCGGCCCCGGGGGTCCCCAGGACCCCTCCGGTGGCCTCCGTACAGCCGCCCGCGAGGAGTGCGAGGGCGGTGAGGGCGGCGGCGAGGCCGCCCGCGGCTGCTCCGGTCCGGTGGTGCCGGTCCGTCCGGTTGCGCTGGGTCACGTATCGATCCTAAGCAGGATCGACAGGGAGAAAGGCGATGGCGCCCGGCGGGGGATCCGGGCGCCGTCGCCGGCTGTGGACCGCTGCCGCGGTTACTTGCCGAGG
>NZ_LIPQ01000153.1:24303-24612 GCF_001418135.1 Streptomyces aureus | reverse complement strand
GGGATCGGGGCCGCCGCCGGGGTCGGGATCGGGGTCGGGGTCACGGGGACGCTCCTTCAGAGTCTGAGGTCGAGCAGCGCGCCGCCGGTGTCCTGCGGTACCCCCACGACCACGGACAGGACGATCATCTCGTCGGGGTCCAGGCCGAGGACGCGCTGGGTGGGTATCTCCTTGAAGGCCCGCACGGGGCGGGCGAAGAGGCCGGAGGCGGCGGCGGACAGGCAGAGCCCGTGCGCGGCCCAGCCGGCGGCGTGCTGGACGGCGCCCCAGCCGGCGGTCCCGAGGCGCTCGAAGAGCTCCCGGGTCCGG
>NZ_LIPQ01000153.1:0-24263 GCF_001418135.1 Streptomyces aureus | reverse complement strand
CGACGGCGGTGACGGTCAATGCCTCGAAGGCGATGGCGAGTTCGGGTCCGGGCGGTGGTACGGAGAGCCACCGGGCCGCGCTGTCGAGCGCCTCGGCTGGCACGTTCCGGCGCCGGCCGCTCATGCCGTGCAGGGCGCGCGGCATGCGTCCGGAGTGGCGCCGCCAGAGCAGTTCCGCCCAGTCCGGCACGGTCGCGGAGGGGCCGAGGCCCGCCGGGACGGCGGTGGTGAGCGGGGCGGGGGCGCCGTCGTAGGTCTGCTCCCGGTTGACGCGGATCAGCTCGGCGAGGGCGGGGTCGGTGCGGGCGAGGTGGGCCGGTGGCGCGGTAACGGAGTCCGCCTCCCGGGCCGGCACTCCCCCGCCGTCGTCCAGCTCCACGACGAACGGCAGGGACCACGCCCAGGCGTCGTCCAGGCCCAGGGCGGGCAGCAGCGCGTGGGCGTCGGAGCCCGGAAGTCGGAGCCGCGCGGGAACGTCGAAAAGTTCGAGGCCGAGGCTCAACGCCCTGAGGACGAAACCGAGTTCGATGGCGATGAGCGAGCCGCGGAACCACTGGTAGGCGGGTGGCACGGTCGTGTACCGGCCGGTGAGCACGACGTTCCGGGCGGGGGCCGCCGGGGCGCCGGTGAGGGCGTGCCGGTCCGGTTCGAGCAGGCGCCACGGCATGCCCGCGCCCCCGTCCACGAAGGCGTGGACGGGGAAGAGGCAGCGCGGCGAGGCGTACGGCCGGTGGTCGTTGTAGGGGTTCTCCGGCTCCCTGCGCTGCGGTCCGAAGGCGGTGACGAGGGCGCGGCCGAGCCGGTCCTCGACCGGTTCGGCCGCGTCCCGGCCCCGTGCGCCGCCGGGTGGCGGCGCGGGGTAGGGCAGCGCCGCGAGCCGGTCGTGGGTGCCGAGCGGCAGGGCCCGGCGCGGGCCGCCCCCGCGGGGCGGCGGGGGCGGCAGGTGCGTGTCGGGCGGCGGTTGCGGCACCCAGGTCCACGGGGGAGCCTCCGGCGCGTCGTCCCCGGCCCCGTACGCGTACCAGAGGGGCTCGCGGGCGATGCTGTTGTCGCCCTCGGGACCGGGCAGGTCGACCGGGCCGCGCCGGGGCGGAACCCCGGCGTCGGCGTCCACCGCGCGCGGGGCCGTCGGGGCCGTCACGGGAACGGGTGGGGGTCGAGGGGGATCGCCCGGTGCTCCTGCCCGGTGCCGCGCAGGGCGGCGGTGAGCCGGGGCAGTCCGGCCAGCCGCTGCTGGGCGTGGCCGAAGCACATCGGGACGATGCCGGGGACGACCGCGCGGGCCACGTGGATGCCCGCGTCCGCGTGTTCGCGGCTGGTCTGGTCGACGAGCACGATCCGGTCGAGCCCGGCCTCGGCGAACAGTCCGCGGACGAAGTCAAGGGCGCCGCGCACGTCCCCGCCGGAGCCGCGCTCCATCCGGCCCGGCCAGTCGGGGAAGGCCTCGTCGAGGGTGACCCGGGGTCCGCCGAGCGCCGCGGTGGCGCGGCCGGCGGTCTCGGGCAGGGAGGAGAAGCGGACGTGGTCCTCCAGCTCCTGGACCAGCCACGGGTCCTCGACCATCGGCTCGACGGTCTCGCGGGTCCAGTCGACCGGGTTGGTGACGAGCTGGGCGACCTCGCGCAGGGCGCCGCGGATCGCGGACTGCGGGTCGGCGCCGGAGCCGGCCGAGGAGAAGGTGGCGGGGAAGGGGTTGAGGCGGTTCACCGCCAGGACCCAGACGACCGGGAGGCCGATGTCCTGGGTGGCGACGAGGAGGTGCACGTCGAAGCCGCGCGACTCCATCACCTCGATCATGGCGCGGCTGGTGGGGTCGGTGAGGGAGGAGTTCGGGATGGTCGGCAGCGGGGCGGCCCGGTGCCAGGAGAGCAGGAACGCGTCCCGCTCCGCCAGCTCGAACAGCGAGTGCAGGGCGGCCTCTTCGAGGTTGGCGCCCACGGCGCAGCCGCTGGACGACTCGTAGAAGTAGTGCTTGCGGCCGGGCGTCCCGGCGGCGCGGGCGGCCCTGCGGTCGCGGCGGTGGTTGTACTCGTACTGGTAGAAGGCGTGGTCGGCGGGGACGAGCAGGGCTCGCCCGTCGTCGAGGTCGTGACCCCACACCCAGTCCATCGGGGTGTCCGCGTCGAACGGGGTGGCCCTGCTGGTCGGGTGGGCGAGCTGTTCGGCCGTGTACTGCCCGAGACCGGCCGGGTCCACGGCGTGCTCGGCGACCTCGGTGTACGAGCGGTGGGTGAGGACGGGGATGTCGTACGGGAAGCCCGCGAGGCGCTCGTACGCCTCCAGGATCGCCACGGGCCCGGTCTCGGCGAAGGTCCGGGCGCGGCCGTGGCCCATCGCCGGGGCGTCCGGCACCACGGCCATGCTCATCGCGAACGGGGCGCGGGACTCGCGCAGGAGCGCGCGGACGGGACCGAAGCGGTCGTCGACCAGGCGGTCCTGGAGCACCCCGCGCTCGACGAGCCGGCTCGCGGCGGTGCGGGTGCAGTCGTCCGGGAACGCGGGCCGGTCGGTCGGGGTGAGCGGCGCCGGGGTCTCCGTACCGTCGAGCCGCTCGTCCGCCGGTCCGCAGAGCGGGCAGTGGAAGCTGCGGGCGATCCGGTGCCGGCGCAGGCCGCGCGGCGAGACGGAGAAGAGTTCGCCGGGCCCGAGCGGCCGCCTCACCAGGTGCTCCAGGGCCGCCCGGAGCAGTTCGGGGAGGAGCGGCGCGCCCGGCCCGGGTGCGGCGGTAGCGTGCCGCAGGTCGCCGGCGAGCGGATGGTCGGGGACGGTGCGGTCGCGGACCTCGGCGCAGCCGGCGCAGCCCGCGTCGGTGCCGGGCCGCCAGAGCGGCCCCACCAGGACCTCGTCGCCCAGGAGGCGTACGGAGAGGTGGGCCCGGCCTGCGGCGGCGGCCTCGTCGAACCGTGCCCGCTCCCAGTCGAGGTGCCAGCCGCGGTCGACCGCGACGGTTCCCTCGGGGAGGAGGTCCGCGAGGACGTCGAGCGCCGGGCGCCAGGCCTCGTCGGCGGGACGGACGTCGAGCCCGGGGCCCCGGGCGAGGGCCGGTGCGGGGACGGGGGTGAGCGTGTCAGTGGGCATCGTGGGCCTCCACGGGGCCGTACCAGAGGGGAAGCTCGCCGAGCACGGGGTCGTGGCGGAGGGCCTCGCCCCGGTACGTGGTGCCGGTGCGGGCGGCCAGTTGGGCGCGGAGGCCGTCCAGGGCGGCGCGGTCGGCGAGGAGCAGGGCGTCGGTGGAGAGCGGGTCGACGGTGCCGGGGCCGTCCGCGGTCTGGGTGTGGGCGAGAGCGGTGCAGAGGGCGTTCCGGGCGGCCTCCGCCGCGTCGGCGCCCCAGGCGCGGCCGAGGGTGACGCCGTCGGCGGTCACCTCGGCGAGCCTCCAGTCGAGGCCGGGCACGCCGTGGAGCCGGAGCGCGGGCTCGTGCGGCCGGAGGGCGCGGAGTCCGGCGAGGATCCGCAGGCCCTCCGCGTCGAGACCCTCGCACGCCACGCCGCCCGCGGCCGCGGCGGGAGCGCCCGCCGGGAGGGCCGCGGGCGGCACGTGCGGGGTGGCGGTCTTCGCCGGAAGGGGTGCCGTCTCCTCGGCGAGCAGGCGCAGCGCGCCGTCGAGGAGCCAGTGTTCCCTCGTGAGCCCTGCCGCCGGGGTGGGAGCCCCGGGGATGCGGGCGTGCGGACCGGCCGCCGGGGTGGGAGCCCCGGGGATGAGGGCCCGCAGGGCCTGCAGGGTGGCCGCCACGGTGGCGGTCTCCTGATGGGCGGCCCAGGCGAGGACCGTGGTCGTGGGGCGGCCGCCGGCGCGGAGCTCGGCGGCGCGCAGGGCGAGCGGCATCTGGGGCAGGTCGGCGCCCTCGGTGAGGGCGAGCGGTCCGGTCCAGCGCGCGGCGAGCGGGGTCGCCGTCTCGCGTGCCTCGTCCGGTTCGGGCCGGGGGTCGGCGGGGGCGGTGCCGAGGGGGAACGGGCCCTCGGGGAGGGAGCCCGGTCGGCCGGTCGCGGCCGCCTGGTGGGCTCCCTCGACGGTGACCCGGTCGGAGACCAGGTCCGTCCCGTGCACGACATGGGCCTGGCCCGTGTCCGCCGTACCGGTGAGGGTGTCGATGAGGAGCTGTGCCCCGAGGGCGCCGGCGAGCGCGTCCGCCACGGGGCGGGGCGCGGGGGCGGTGGACTCGGCGGCGGCCCAGGCGCGGGCCCGGTCGTGGAACGCGGCCCGGACGGCCGGATGTCCCGGGGCGGTGAGGGCGGGGCCGACGAGGGTGACGCCGGTGCCGCCGAGGAGGACGGGGACGACGAGGGGCGCGTCGGGGGACGGTGCCGGACTCCCGTCGTCCTCGCGGATGTCGAGGACCGCGTCCGGGGCGGTGGCCGCCTCCTCCGTGCCGGTGAGAACCGTGCCGACCCCGGCCCGGCGCAGACCGCGCACGGCCGGGCCGGTCGCGGTCGCCGGGCCGGTGACCAGGACCGTCGCGGCCTGGAGCCGGGCGAAGGCCGCGTACGGGTCGTCGAGGAGGCCTTCGAGGCGGGCGAGGGACTCGGCGTGCCGCTGCCGTACGCCGACGGGCGGTGCGGGCGCGGTGTGCGCGGCCGGGTCGAGGAGCAGTCCGTTCTCGCGGAGCTTGTCGACGAGGAGACGGACGGCGGGGCGGGCGCGTTCGGTGCCGATCTCGGCGACGAGCGCGTCCTCGTCGGTACCGTCCTCCAGGAGCGGGACGCAGCCCTGGGCGACGGCGTGCAGGACCTCGGAGCCGCGCAGGACGAACTGGGCGCGGGCGCCGCTGAAGTAGACGCCGCCGGGGACGGGCGCGTAGTGCAGGTCGGGTCGCGTCCTGAGTGCCGCCTCGGGCATCGTCATCGCTCCTCCCCCTCGGTGGTCGGGTGGTAGGTGAAGCGGCCGCCGGCGGTCCGGCCGACCTCGACGACCCACTCGGTGGCGTGGGTGCCGTCGACGACGCCGGGCAGCGCCTCCTCCAGGTAGCTGCCTCCGGTGTCGGCGCCGCGGCGCTCCAGCATCCGGGGCAGGACGCGGGCGCCGAGCGCGCTGCTCAGGTCCACGTACTGGGGCTTCTGCTGGAGGCGCTTGGACTGGATGTCGGGGGCGCCGACGGAGAGCGGGCCCTCGTCCTCGGGGACGGTCTTGATGACGACCTCCTCGGGGACGCCGTACTTGGCGCGCCAGGCGTTGAGGGCGAGGAGCCGCTCGTGTTCCTCGGGTCCGGCGGCCAGGGCGGTGCCCAGCTCCTCTCCCCCGTACCAGCGGCGGCGGCCGATGAGGACGTCGCCGACGGCCATCCGGGGCGCGACGCGGGTGGTCGCCCGGTCCCAGGGGGTGGCGGCGTGCCAGCTGTTGGGGAGGGCGTTGAAGAGGCGGCCGCTGATGGCGAGGCCGGAGGCGACGGACAGCGGCGGCGGGAAGAGGCCGGGGTGGCCGGTGCCGAGCGGCAGGACCCGCAGCGGCGCGCCTTCGGCGTCCTCGACGCGCAGGGAGTCGGTCTCGGGGTCGTGGGCGAGCCGCAGTCCGAACCAGTCGTCGGGGGTGAGGCCGCCGGGCAGGATCGGCGTGTGGGCGTTGACGTTGAGGCGGTGCAGGCCCAGGTCCTCGGTGACGCGGGCGCCGTCGTAGCCGTACACCCGGCGTACGTGGTCGGCGAGGCGGGGCAGCGCGCGGCCGCCGAGGCGCCGGTCGGCCTCCAGGAAGCGGGCGTAGAGCATGCCGTGGCCCGGCAGGCCGTCGTTGAGGACGAGGTGGCCGTCGCCGCGCTGGAGCAGGATGCCGTAGATCAGCGGGTCTCGGCGGAATCGTTCCGGCAGGTCTCCGGTGAGGCCCGCGACCTGCTCCGGGCTGATGCGAAGGGTGTCGTCGCCGCGCTCGACGGCCTGGCCGATGAGGGCGTGGAGCGCCTCGGTGACCTCGCGGCGCAGCTCGTAGATGCGCTCCAGGGAGCCGTCGGCGGGGCCGATGCCCTTGAGCGCGGTCGGGTCGCCGGGGCCGTCGGGGCCGTACACGGCGGCCATGGCGGCGGCGCGGCGGGAGACCTCGCCGACGACGAAGGGCGCGTTGGCGGCGAGGGGGACGTTCGCCCCGGGGCCGAAGCGCTCGACGAACGCGGCGGTCATGAGGACGCGCACGTCGTGCAGCCAGTCGAAGACGGTGAGGAGTTCGACGGCCGGGCCGAGGTCCTTCAGCGATTCCTTCCAGGGTTCCGTGGCCACCCTGAGCGGCGGCATCACGTAGTCCTCCTCGACCGTGACGTGGGCGGGGCGGCCCGCGGCGTGGCTGAGTTCGCCGAGGGCGCCGCGCAGTTCGGCGAGCGCGTCGCCGCGTTCGGCGGCGGGCGCGGCGGTGAAGGCGGGCAGGCCGGCCTTGACGCGGTCGGTGAGCCTCTTCGTCACCGGGCTGGGGTCGTCGGGGGTGAGCAGGACGTCGTAGTCGGTGGAGCCGTCCTCGGCCTCGTGGAAGGTGCAGAGGAGGCCCTGTGCGACGGCGCCGCGGACCTTCTGGTCGGCGTCCTCGGCGGCGATGCCGCAGCGTTCGGCGACATGGGCGACGACGGACGGGAAGGGGCGGGGCCCCATGGAGACGGCGTCGAGGAGGTCTCCGGCGGGGCCGTCGAGGGAGACGGCGGCGCGGCGCATCCCCTCGGGGGCGGGCTTCAGGAAGAACAGCTTCCCGGCGGCCGGGTCGGGCGCGGAGGTCGGCGGAAGGCCGATCCACATGTCCTCGATCGCCCGGTCGAGGCCGGTGGACTTCACCGACAGCAGCACGAGGTCGTACGCGGTGTCGAGCGCGTCGGCCGTCACGAGGCGGGGCGTGAGGACCCACTCCTCGTCCCGGCCCGCGACCCGGAGCCCGCGCTCGCGCAGCGCCGCCGCACGGGCCGGGCGGACCAGGAAGGTGACGTCCAGTGGCGCGGGCGAGCAGGGCGCCGAAGTAACCGCCGGTGGCACCGGCGCCGACGACCAGGATCTTCATCGTTGTGGACCTCTCGTGGGGCGCCCCGGGGGCGCGGTGGTGAGCGGGGCAGGGCGAGCGTGGCCGTCACCGGGTCGTCGTCCGGGGTGTCAGCCCCGGGCCCCGGCGTCCGCGACGGGTACGGCGGTGCCGCAGCCCGTACGGCGTCCGTCCGCGTCGAACGAGGCCTCGTCCCCGGCGTGCGGGAAGACGCGGCGCGGGCCGTCGGCCAACCCTAGGCCCCCAAGAGCGCGGTGACTGAACTGTTCGGGGCGGGTGGGGCCGCAGGCCGGCGGCGGAGCCGTTTTCCGGGTGAGCGAAACGGGCGGCTAGGCTCGCGCTCACCATGAACCAGCCCACGGAACCCAAGGCCGACAAGTCGGGCGTGCGCCGGCACAACCTGAGTCTCGTCCTGCGGACCGTCCACGACGCGGGCGAGACGACCCGGGCGGCCGTCGCCGCCCGCGTCGGACTCACCCGGCCCGCCGTCTCCTCCCTCGTCGAGCAACTCCTCGAACTGGGCTTCCTCGTCGAATCGGGCAAGACGTTCAGCGGGCAGGCGGGACGGCCGGGCACCGTCCTGAAACCCGCGGACACCGGTCCCGCCGGACTCGGCGTCGAGATCAACGTCGACTACGTGACGGTCTGCGTCGTCGACCTCACCGGCACCGACCGCGTCCGCCGGACCGAGCGCCTCGACAACCGCGCCGCCGGTGCCCCCGAAGTGCTCGCCGACGCCGCCCGGATCGCCGCCGACGTCCTCGACACGGCCGCCGAGCGACACCTCGCCCCGGCGGCCGCCGGCCTCGCCCTGCCGGGCCTCGTCTCCGGCGGAGCCGTCCGGCAGGCACCCAACCTCGGCTGGTACGAGGTCGACGCCGAGCGCCTCTTCGGCGAGGCCCTCACCGCGTTGCGCCCGGGCACCGCGGGCCTCCCCCTCACCTCCGACAACGAGGCCAACATGGCGGCCCTCGCCGAGCTGTGGTTCGGCACGCTCGGCGACCTCCGGACCTTTCTGCACCTGACGGGCGAGATCGGTGTGGGCGGCGCCATCGTCGTCCACGGCGAACTCCTGCGCGGCGCGCACGGCTTCGCCGGCGAGATCGGCCATCTGGTCGTCGACGCCGGGGGTCCGCGCTGCCGCTGCGGTTCACGGGGGTGTCTGGAGCAGTACGCGGGCCAGGCCGCGCTCCTCGGAGCGGCGCGGGCCACCGGCGTCCCCGATCTGGTGGACCTCGCCGGGGCGGGGGACCCGCGTGCCCTCGCGGCGCTCGCCGAGGCGGGCCGGATGCTCGGGCGCGCGCTGTCGGGCGCCGTGAACCTCCTCGACCCCGAGGCCGTCGTCCTCGGCGGCATCTACCCGCAGCTGATGCCGTGGCTCGTCCCCGCCCTGGCCGAGGAGCTCTCCGACCGCGTCGTCTCCGGCCTCTGGACCCCGGACGCCGGCCGCCTCCGTCCGGCCTCCGCCGCCACCGACGCCTCCCGGGGCGCGGCGGCCCTCGTCCTCCACGACGTCCTGGCCGACCCCCTCGCGTACGCCCCGGGGCCGGGGGCCTGACGGAGGGCCGTCCGCGGGGTCACCACCCCGCGCGACTCCCCGGTACGTCGACGAACGGCCGGGTGAGGTGGGCCGTCGCGAGGACCGCCCCGCCGGCGGCGGCGCGCGCGAGCAGGTCCTCCCGGGAGGTCCGGGCGGTCGCGGGGTCGCGCTCGTGGGCGTAGGCCACGGCCGGCGCGGCGAGCTGCACGGCGTGTACGAGGAGATCGCCGGTGACCAGGACGTCCCGGCCGTCCGGCCGTTCGACCAGGACGGACTGATGGCCGGGGGTGTGCCCGGGGGTGGGCAGCAGCGTGACACCCGGGCGCAGCCGGTGCCTCCCGTCGACCTCGTGCAGTTGGCCCGAGGCGCGGAGTGGTTCCACCACCCAGTCCCACACCGGGTCGAGGCGGTCGAGGGCGGCCGTCTCCGCGCCCTGGACGACGTACCGGGCGTCCGGGAAGAACGGCCGGCCGGTGGCGTCGGCGGCCCAGCCGGTGTGGTCCTCGTGCAGATGCGTCAGAACGACGGTGTGGACGTCCGCCCGGTCGATGCCGGCCCGTGCGAGTACGTCCGGCAGGCGGCCGGGCACGGGGCACCAGGGCGCCCCGGGGCCCTCGGCGGGTCCCACGCCCGCGTCGATCAGCGTCCAGCCCGAACCGTCCGGGTCGGCGACGGCGAAGCAGCGGAAGTCCAGCCGCCACGCGCCGTCGGGCCCGACCGCACCGGGGTCGAGGGCCGCGGCGGCCGCCCAGTCCGCCGCGACCGCCCCGGGGAAGGCGTCCCGCGCCGATTTGAAGAACAGCCCGGTGGCGTCCAAGAGTGCCGTCACCGGGCCCATCCGCGTCCATTCGCTGCTGTTCGACATGACGCCGACCCTGCCATCGCCGGGACCCGCGCGTACAGGAGATCGATCACTCTCATGCCGCTCTCACGCCGGCCTTATCCCGTCATCACACGCCGCCCCTAGCTTCACGCCCATGTTCTTCACCTACCTCCGGCGCGAACTGCGCCGCCGCAGAAAGGCGGCGCTCGTCGTCGCCTCCGGGCTCGCGCTCGGGATCGCGCTGGTCATCGTCGTCAACTCCGTGTCCTCCGGCATGAACCAGGCCCAGGGCAAGGTCCTGGAGTCCCTCTACGGCCTCGGTACGGACCTGACGGTGACCAAGGCCCAGGAGCGGCCCGCGGACGGTGCGCAGCCGCAGCGCCCACGGTTCGAGTTCCAGGGCAAGGACGAGGGCGAGGAGCAGAGCAGCGACCGGCTGATGGTCCAGGGCTTCCAGACCCTCGCGGACTCCACCGTCGCCACGGTCGCCGGACAGCCGGGTGTCGACCGCGCGGTGGGCGGACTCAGCCTCGTCAACCTCAAGATCGACGGAGAGTTCGCGCGGGGCCGGATCCAGCGCGGCCAGACCCAGCAGGGCCGGCCGGGCACCGGGACCGGCGGCGACGGCGGCGGCACCGGGGGTGGCTCCGGCGGCGGTTCCGGCCCCGGGGACACCGTCACCGGCGGCGGCGCGGCCTTCGACGTCGACTCCTTCACGCTCTACGGCACCGACGTCACCGCCCCCGACCTCGGGCCCCTCACCACCTCCACGGTCTCCCAGGGCCGTACCTTCAGGACCACCGAGACGGACGCCGCGGTCGCCGTCGTCGACAGCGCCTACGCCCAGGAGAAGGGCCTCGCCGTCGGCGACGAACTGACCGTGAAGAACGTCACGTTCGAGATCATCGGCATCGCGACCGCCGACCGCGGACAGGCCGCCGCCCAGGTGTACCTGCCGCTGAAGCGGGCGCAGACGCTCTCGGCCTCCGCGGCCAAGATCACCACGATCTATGTGAAGGCGACCGACTCGACTCGGATCGACGCGGTCAAGACCGCCATCCAGAAGAACGTCACCGGCACCACCGTCACCACCTCCGCCGATCTGGCCCGGACGGTCTCCGGCTCGCTCGACACCGCCGCCGGCCTCGCCTCGAACGTGGGCAGGTGGCTCTCGTACGCCGTGCTGCTCGCCGCCGTCCTCGTCGCAGGCCTCCTCACCTCCTCCGCCGTCACCCGCCGGGTCCGCGAGTTCGGCACGCTCAAGGCGCTCGGCTGGAAGAGCGGCCGCGTCACCCGCCAGGTGGTCGGCGAGGCCCTCGTCAACGGCTGCATCGGCGGCGCCCTCGGCATCGCGATCGGCCTGGCCGGCGCGTACGCGGTGACCGCCGTCAGCCCGACCCTGACCGCCGAACTCGGCGCGACCGGCGGCATGTTCGGTGGAGGCGGCGGTGGCGGCCGAGGAGGCATGGGCTTCGGCGGCGGCCCCGCCGGTACGGCGGCCGGAAAGACCGTCGACATCGCCCTCACCGCCCCGGTCAGCGTCGCCACGGTGGGTCTCGCCGTGCTCCTCGCCCTCGGCGGCGGCCTCGTCGCGGGAGCCTTCGGAGCCTGGCGCGCCTCGCGGCTGCGCCCCGCCGACGCACTGCGCCGCGTCGAGTAGCGGATCCGGAACCCACCTACGTACCAAAGGAGTTGGACCATGTACGAACTCATCGGCGTCACCAAGCAGTACCGGCGGGGGCAGGAGAGGGTCGACGCGCTCGCCGGGGTCGACCTCACGCTCGCCCAGGGCGACCGGCTGGTCATCCAGGGTCCCACGGGCGGCGGCAAGTCGACGCTGCTCCAGATGCTCGGCGGCCTCGACCGCCCGACCTCGGGCCAGGTCCTGCTCGACGGCACCGACCTCGCCGCGCTCCCCGAACGCAAGCTGACCGCGGTCCGCGGCCAGAACATCGGCTTCGTCTTCCAGAGCTTCAACCTCATCCCCACGCTCACCGCCCAGGAGAACGTGGAGACCGCGCTCGTCCCGCTCGGTGTCAAGCCCGCCGAGCGGCGGAGCCGGGCCGCCGAGGCCCTGGAGTCGGTCGGGCTCGGCGAACGCAGCGGGCATCTGCCGTCCGAGCTCTCCGGCGGCCAGCAGCAGCGGGTGGCGATCGCCCGCGCGCTCGTCAAGCGCCCGAAGGTGCTCCTGGCCGACGAACCCACCGGAAACCTCGACGAGTCGATGCGCGACGAGATCGTCGAGCTGCTCGAAGGGCTCTGGAAGGAACACGGGCTGACCTTCGTCATGGTCACCCACGACAGCGCGATCGCCCGCAGGGCGCCCCGCCTCGCCACGATCCGCAAGGGCCGGATCACGATCAAGGAGAACCCCCGGGCGGCGACGCCGGATCGGGTGCCGGCCCCGGTGCCGGACGCGGCGTCGGACCCGGTCGAGGCCTGACCGGCCGACCGGACCCGACCGGCCGGACCCGACCGGCCGACACCGCCTCTGTGCCCCGCAGGGTCGGCCCGTCGCCCCGGAAGGCGTCGTAGGCGGCCGCGCGAGCACCCGGGCGACGGGGCCGCCTCCACCCGCTCGCGCGGATGGACGAGATGGTCCTCGACGGAGAGCGGCGCGCGTGCCGTGTCCCGTACCGACCACACGACCGGGACCACCCCACGCGGCGCCGCACCCCCGGCGTCGACCGGGGCCGTTGTCAGTGGGTGCCCCTACCGTCTTCACCATGACGACGACGACCTATCTGGAGCTGTCGCAGGACGACGGCGGCGCCCACAAGTTCTACGAAGTGACCGTCGAGGACCTCACGGTGTCGGTCCGTTACGGCCGGATCGGGACGGCGGGCCAGACGCAGAGCTCCACGTTCCCCACGGCGGCGAAGGCGCAGGCGGCCGCGGCGAAGAAGATAGGGGAGAAGGTCCGCAAGGGATACGCCCCGGCGGTCCGGGGGCAGCGGGCGGCCCGCGCCGTGACGCGCCGCGCGGTGACCTCCGCGCCCTCCACCGCGCGCGCCGTCGCCCCCGTCCTGTGGCGCTTCCGGACCGGGTCGGCCGCCTTCGGCATCCACGTCGACGAGGACCGCTGCTGGGTCGGCAACCAGGCGGGGGACGTCTTCACGCTCGACCGCTCCGGCGAGGTGCAGGCCCGGTTCAGCCTGCCCGACGGCGTCAAGTGCCTGGTCGCCGACGACTTCTGGATCTACGCCGGCTGTGACGACGGCAAGGTGTACGACCTGTCGTCGAAGCTGCCCTTCGCCGCCTACGACATCGCCACCGACGTCGACATCTTCTGGCTCGACATCCACGAGGGCGTCCTGCACGTCGCCGACCGCTCGGGCCGGCTCACCGTCATCGACCACGAGGACGAGCACCAGTGGGCGCGGGGCGGCCAGGGCGAGCACGCCTGGATGGTCCGCGCCGACGGGGACGCCGTCTACTACGGGGACACGCGGGGCGTCGCCGCCCACGCTCCGGACGGCGGCGGTGAGCTGTGGCACACGGCCACCGAGGGCGGGGTGCTCTTCGGCTGGCAGGAGGACACCGCGGTCTACGCGGGCACGGCCCGCAAGAAGGTCCAGCGGCTCGCGAAGAAGGACGGGCGCGTCGAGGCGGTCTACGGCTGCGACAGCCCCGTGTACTCCTGCGCCACCTCGCCCGGCGGCCGGTTCGTCTTCGCCGCCGACTCGGCCTCCTCCGTCTACTGCTTCGCGGAGGACGGCACCCGGCTGTGGAAGCTCGGTACGGGAGGGGGCTCCGCGCTCTCCATGCAGTACCGCGACGAGCGCCTCTACCTGGTGACCACGGACGGTTCGCTGGTCTGCGTGGACGCGAGCGAGGCGGCGATCCAGGCCGCCCAGGGCGGTACGGTGCCGGTCGCGCGGGACATCAAGCTCGCCGCGGCCATGCCCGTGTACGAGCCGGCGACGACCGTCACCGCCGTCACCACCGTCAGCGTCGCCCCGGCCGGTTCGGTGGTCGTGGAGTGTGTGAACGAGTCGGGCAGGACACGGGTCCGGGTCGTCTCCGAGGGCTACGACTCCGGGTGGAACGTGCAGTTCCCGCGCGCGATCCGGGAGCCCGGCGCGCGGTACGTGGTCGACGCCCTGCACGCGGCCGCGGGAGGCTTCTACCGGGTCCGCGGTGACATCCGGCGGCTGCGGTGACGGCGGGCCACGGGGGTGGCGGCACGTTCGAGGCGGCCACGGGGGACGGCCCGCCGGTGCCCCCGGCGGACGTCGAGCAGCGGTCGAGGGAGGTCCGGGCCGCCCTCGACGGGCTGCTCCAGATCAGACGGATGACCCACCGCGGGGACGGCGTCGACCCGAAGGCCGTCCCGGCCGACTGGGAGCGCCGGCAGCCGGTCCGCGCGGTGGCCCTCGCCCTGGAGTCGGGCGGCCTCACGCCCTCGGCCGTGGACGCCTCCGGAGCGCGGAGCGCCACGGGCTACCGGGTCCGGCCGGGGGACCGGCCGGGAACGGCCGTGGTCGAGTGGCTGGGCCCGGCGGGCTCGGGAGCGGCCCAGGAGGAGGCGGCGGCCCTCGGCGCATGCGTACCCGCCCTGACGCGACTCGGCTGGGAGGCCCTGCTGTACAAGGGGCCGCGCGGGCGCCGCTTCCTGGAGGTGGAGCCGATGGCGGGCTGAACCCCGAAGGGCACGGCCGTCTTCGCGGTGGGCTCAGGCGATCGAGGCGGAGACGATCGCCGAGACCGCGATGTTGCAGGAGGCGGTCACCCAGACCGCCGGGTGCGGCTCGGGGTCGACCAGGGTGGCGCCCAGCTTGCCCGGCGTGACCAGGTCCACGACCAGGAACGCCACGGCCATCATCACCAGGCCGAGCAGGCCGAACGCGGCCGTCGACGCGAGGCCCTTGCCGAAGTTCTCGTACGTCGTCCAGATCGAGGTGAAGACGATGCCGCCGATGCCCAGGAGCGCCGAGCTCAGCAGGATCGCGGCGTTGCGGTTGCGGTCCTCCCAGATCTGCCGGCGGAGCTTGCCGGGGGTCAGCAGATCCACGAGGACTATGCCGAGGATCAGCAGGACCACGCCGAGGGCGCCGTAGGCGCCGGCCCGGCCGAGGCCGTTGACGATGTCGCTCATGGTGTGCCGGTCTCCGGGAATTCACGATCACGGGGGATCGGTGGTCAAGGACCGGCAAAATGTAGCGCACGCGTCAACAGCAGTCGCCGCCCGCCCGGGAATCGGGCGGACGGCGAGCGGTCGGACCGGCGGTCGGGTGGGGGAGACGCGGACGCCCTCAGGCCCCCGGCGGAAGGTTCCTGGCGCGGGCGCGCACCTGGAACGCCGTAACGATCTCGACCGCGCCGACGACGAGCAGCCAGATGCCTCCGAGGACCATGAGCACCCTGGCCGACTCCAGCGGGGAGACGATGAGGACCACACCGGCGAGCGCGTTGACGATGCCGAGGAAGATGTGCCAGCCGCGCGCCGGCATCGTGGCGTCGGAGGCCGCCGCGAGAGTCTCGGTGATGCCGCGGAACAGCCAGCCGATCCCGATCCAGAGCGCGAGCAGCAGGATCGACTGCGTCGCGCCCCGGAAGCAGAGCAGGCCCAGCAGGATCGAGAGGGCGCCGCTGATGAAGGCCATGACGCGCAGCGCGGTCGTGGTGTGCGTGCCGAAGGCGGCGACCAGCTGCATCACACCGCTGAAGAGCAGGAAGAGGCCGAAGAGCAGTCCCGCCACGAACAGCGAGGCGTCCGGCCAGACCAGCACGATGATGCCGAGGAGCAGGGACGCGATTCCGGCGAAGAGGAGCGCCTGCCAGGCGGCGCCCGCGAGCGCGCTCAGCGGGCCGGGCGGTACGTCCTGGTGCCTCGGGCCGTCGTGAGTCCGTGTCATGGACGGT
This sequence comes from Streptomyces aureus, assembly GCF_001418135.1. GTDB lineage: Bacteria > Actinomycetota > Actinomycetes > Streptomycetales > Streptomycetaceae > Streptomyces > Streptomyces aureus_A. Next base: position 9,095 of record NZ_LIPQ01000153.1, on the reverse strand, counting down.
TCCCGTCCTTCCGTGGAGGGGTGGGGGAGCTGGGGCGGTCAGAGCGGGGTGGCGTAGGTGCTGAGGAAGAGCGCCTCGGCCAGCGCCATGTGCTCGATCTCGGAAGGGTCCACGCTCTCGTTGGGCGCGTGGATGAGACAGCCGGGCTCCTCGACGCCGATCAGGGCGATCTCGGCGGTGGGGAACTGGGCGGCGAGCACGTTGCAGAGCGGGATCGAACCGCCCTGCCCCGACTGGACCATGTCCTTCCCGTACGCCTCGCGGAGCGCCGTCGCCAGAGCCCGGTAGGCGGGGCCGTCGGTCCTCGCCCGGAACGGCTGGCCGCCGCTCTCCGGCTCCACTTCCACCCGGGCGCCCCAGGGGGCGGCCGAGGTCAGATGGGCGGCGAGGGCGCGCTGGGCGTCGTCGGCGTCGACCCCCGGCGGGATCCGCAGGCTCACCCGGGCGCTCACCCTGGCCTGCACGGCGGCCGAAGACCCCACCACCGGCGGGCAGTCGATGCCGAGCACCGTGACGGCGGGCCGCGCCCAGAGCTCGTCGGCGACCGAACCCGTACCGACCAGGGACACCCCGTCGAGGACGCCGACATCGGCGCGGAACTGTTCGGCCGGGTACTCCACCCCGTCCCAGACGCCGTCGCCCGACAGCCCCTTGACCACGGTGTTGCCGTGTTCGTCGCGAAGGCTGTCGAGGATCCGGATCAGCGCGGCCAGGGCGTCGGGCGCGGGACCGCCGAACATGCCGGAGTGCATCGCCCCCTTGAGGGTGGAGACGGTGACGACGACGTTGGCGAGCCCGCGCAGCGAGGTGGTCGTGGTGGGCAGGCCGCGCGCGAAGTTGCCGGTGTCACAGATCAACAGGGTGTCGGCGGCGAACAGTTCCGGCTGCAGGGGGACGAGCCGCTCCAGGCCGCCGGTGCCCTGCTCCTCCGAACCCTCCGCCACGAACTTGATGTTCACGGGAAAGCCCCGGCCGTCCGGACCGCCGAGCGCACGGAGGGCGGTGAGGTGCATGGCGATATTGCCCTTGCAGTCGGCCGAACCGCGGCCGTACCAGCGCCCGTCGCGCTCCGTGAGCTCGAAGGGCGGGGTCTCCCACGCCGCGTCGTCCAGCGGTGGCTGCACGTCGTAGTGGCAGTACAGGAGCACGGTGGGCGCCCCCTCGGGGCCCGGCGCGTGCCCCACGACGGCGTCCGTTCCGTCCGGGGTCGTCACCCTCCGCATGCCCTGGAGTCCCGCCTCCGTGAAGGCCCGTACGAGGAAGTCGGCGGTCTTCGCGCATTCCTCCGGCGGGAACTGGCGAGGGTCGGCGACCGACCGCATCGCCACGAGCTCGGTCAGGTCCTCCTTCGCCCGGGGCATCAGGGCCCGGACCCTCGCCCGCAGGGCTTCCGTCCCGATGGACTCGGCGGTCATGCGTACCCACTTCCCTCGGGCCGTGGCGGGGCGCGGCTCGCGGATCCCGGGACGGCGACGGCCCCCTCACCCAAGCATCCATGGACAAGTGCCGCAAAAGATGACTCGTGTGGAGTATTCGCCCGGGTCCCGGGCGGCGAGGGCCGGACAGGGCGACGACAGTGGACCGCGTACGAGTCCGCCCCTTTCCTCCTCCCGCACCTGGAGAATCCCATGGGCCACCCCAACCGACGCGATCTCGGGCTCCTCGTGCTGCGGGTCGGCACCGGAGCCGTACTCGCCGCGCACGGCACCCAGAAGCTCTTCGGCTGGTTCGGCGGCGGCGGCATCGAGGGCACCACCAAGGCCATGGAGGCCATGGGCTTCCACCCCGGCCGGGAGAGCGCCGTCGCCGCCGGTCTCGGCGAGGCGGGCGGCGGCGCCCTGCTCGCCCTCGGCCTCGCCACCCCGGCCGCCGGAGCCGCGGCCGCCGGGGCGATGGCCGGCGCCGTCGCCGTCCACGCCCCGGCCGGCTTCTTCGCCCAGAGCGGCGGTTACGAGTACCCGGCGTTCCTGGGCTTCGTCGCCGCCGCGATCGGGGTCACCGGCGCCGGCCGGTACTCCCTCGACCACGCCACGGACCATGTCCTCGACCGCCCATGGGTGGTGGTGGCCGCCTTCCTCGGCACCGCGATCGCCGCCGCGGCCGTGGTCAACCGGCGGGCCGACGAGCAGGCCGCCGCCGAGGCCGCGGCCGAGGAGGCGGCACCGGAATCCGCGTGAAGCCGGCCGAGGACGGGGGTCCGCACGCGTCCGCCGCGCGGGAGGGTTAGGCTCGCCGCAGAGGAAGGGACGGTCGCCGCGCATGAAGATCGATCTGACGGACACCAACTCCAGCAAGATCAACAAGGCGATCCTGGAAGGCCGCAGGGCCGTCGGCACACCCGCCGCCGGTGTCGTGCTCACCCTCGTCGTCGTCACCGACGAGGAGAACGCCTACGACGCGGTCAAGGCCGCCAACGACGCCTCCCGGGAGCACCCCTCCCGCATCCTGGTCGTCATCAAGCGCCACGCCCGCTCGCCCCGCGGACGCCACGAGACCCGGCTCGACGCCGAGGTCCGGCTCGGCACCGACGCCGGTTCGGGCGAGACGGTGCTGCTCCGGCTCCACGGCGAACTCGGCGACCGCGCCGACTCCGTGGTCCTGCCGCTGCTCCTGCCCGACGCGCCCGTCGTCGTCTGGTGGCCCGTCGACGCTCCCGAGGTGCCGTCCCTCGACCCGCTGGGCTCACTCGCCCAGCGCCGCATCACCGACATGTACGCGGTCGAGGACCCCCTCGCCGCCCTGGAGAAGCGGGCCGCCTCGTACGCCCCCGGGGACACCGACCTCGCGTGGACCCGGCTCACCCCGTGGCGCTCCATGCTCGCCGCCGCGCTGGACCAGGCCCCGCTGACCGTGACCTCGGCCGCCGTCGAGAGCGAGGCCGAGAACCCGAGCGCCGAACTCCTCGCCCGCTGGTTCGAGGTCCGGCTGGGCGTCCCCGTCGACCGGGTCGTCACCGACGGGCCCGTCGTCACGGCAGTCCGCATGGGCACCGCGGACGGAGAGATCCGCATCGACCGGCCCGAGGGGCCGGTGGCACGGCTCTCCATCCCCGGGCAGCCCAGCCGGGTCCTCGCCCTCAAGGTCCGGACGACGGCCGAGCTGATCGCCGAGGAACTGCGCCGTCTCGACCCGGACGAAGCGTACGCGTCGTCCCTGCGCGGCCGCGGCGGAGCGGCGAGGCCGACGGCCGACCTGCGGTCCGACGCCTGACCTGCGAGGCCTGGGTGCCGGGCCGACGCCACGGCCCTGGCGTCAGGCCCCGGCCCCCGGCTCCGGCTCCGGGCCTCAGGGCTTCTCGAACACCATGACGAAGTCGGCCATCTCCCGTACACGGGGCACGTCCGGGTCCGGGAGTGCGAGGAGCCGCTCCTGGGCCTCGGCCACCAGGCGGGTGGCGTCGCCCGTGACCGACCAGGCGCCGGTGAAGAGACCGCCCGACAGGGAGCGGGCCATCGCCCGGGGCGACACCCGGAAGGTCGTGGGGCGTTCGGAGGCGGTGCCCCGGTAGACGAGTCCCCGGGCCTCGGCGATCGGCGCGAGGGTCCACGGACCGTCCTGACGGCTCCGGAGCGGGTCGAGCCGGTCCTCAAGCTCGCCCACCACGGCCCCGATGTCGTCCGTGGGACGGGTGCCCCCGGCCGGGATCACCAGATAACGGCCGCCGGGGCGCAGGACCCGGGCCACCTCGTCGAAGACCATGCCGTGGTCGGGCCCGGTGTGCAGCAGCCAGGTGGACACCGCCTGGCTCACCGAGGCGGTCCGCACCGGAAGCCGGCAGGCGTCCGCCACCGCCACCCGCGGACCGAGCCGCTCCAGTGCCCGGGCGAGCATCCCGGCCGACAGGTCGAGCCCGTACACCACGTGTCCGCGTGCGGTCAGTTCGGCCGCGACGATGCCCGTGCCCACGCCGATGTCGAGCACCGGCCGGTCGGGATCGAGCAGTGGCGCGAGCTGCTCGGCGAAACCGGCGGCCCGGGCCGTGCCGCCGCGCGAGGCGTCGTAGCCGGGGGCGATCGCGTCGAACTCCGCCGTACCGGAAGCCGAAGTCATCCGTCTGTCTCCGTTCGTCTCTCCGCCGTCGGGGCGACGGGTCAGGCTTCGGGCGTGAAGGCCACGGGCAGGGTCGCCATACCGCGCAGGATGCCCTCGCGGCGGCTCAGATCCGCGTCCGGGTCGGCGAGCCGGAGGTCGGGGAAGCGGCGCAGCAGCGTACCGATGGCGATCCGCGCCTCCGCGCGGGCCAGCGGCGCCCCCAGGCAGAAGTGCACGCCATGGCCGAAAGCGAGCTGTTGCGGAACCTCGCGGCGTGCCACGTCGAGGATGTCGGGACGGTCGTAACGGGCCGGGTCGCGGTTGGCGGCGGCGAGTCCGATGATGATCATCTCGCCGGGCGGGACGGTGACCCCGCCGATCTCGTAAGCGTCGGTGGTGAAGCGGGCGACACCGCGACTCACCGGGCCCTCGTAGCGCAGGAGTTCCTCGATCGCCCCCGGCAGCAGGGAGGGGTCGTCGCGGAGCGCGGCGAACTGGTCCGGGTGGCGCAGCAGGGCGTGGACGCCGTTGGCGATGAGGCTCGCCGTCGTCTCGTGGCCGGCGAGCGTCAGCAGGATCGCCATCGCCGTCAGCTCACGGTCGCTGATCCGCTCCTCCGCCTGCGCGGCGCACAGCGCGCTCAGCAGATCGTCCTTCGGTTCCGCCTTCCGCCGAGCGATCAACGGCTCGAAGAACTCGGTGAGTTCGGCCCGCGCCCGGGCGCCCTTGGCGAGTCGCTCCGGGGTGTTGGGCGGCATGATCAGGCCGACCGCGAGGCGGGCGAAGTCGGGCTGCCCCTCGGCCGGGATGCCGATGAGTTCGCTGAGGACGGCCATGGGCAGCGGCAGTGCGAACTCGGAGACGAGGTCGGCGGTTCCGCGTGCCGCGAAGGCGTCGAGGAAGGCGTCGGTGTGCGCCTGGACGCGGGGCGCGAGCTGCTCCACCCGGCGGGCCGTGAAGGCCTTCGAGACGAGGTTGCGCAGCCGCGTGTGGTCCTCGCCGTTGGCGACGAGCATGCTCGCCATCAGGACGTTGGTGCGCTCCTGGTGGGCCATCTCCTCCTCAAGTCCGTTCACCCCGACGGGACTACTGCTCAGCCGCGGGTCGGTGAGTGCGGCGACGGCCTCGTCGTAACCCGTGACCATCCAGACTTCAAGAGTGGGATTCAGCCGCACGCGCTGGACGACACCGTGCTCTCGGATGCGCTCGAAGAGCGGGTAGGGGTTGGGCTGTTGGGCAACGTTCACCGGGACATCGTGAACGATTGCCTGGTCCTGACCGGTCATCTTCCGTAACTCCCCGACGATTTGTGAAAGATCTCTGGCAGGTAGTCATACCAGCCACCCCAGTTGCGTGGTAGCGTCACCGGCGCTCGGCTCGGATCGATGTTCGGAGAAGGGCCGGCGAACCGTCGGTGACAAGATCAGCGAGACGCTCCACCCACCGGTGACCGGCGCCTCGCACAGCTCGACTCGGTAGCAGTCAAGGCCTCAACCAGGCCCCATGCGAAGGGGGAGACGTTTCGTGGAGCAAGCGGCAGCCGTGGACCCGATTCTGGATCTGGCCCGTCCGTCGATCCTGCGGAACCCGTACCCGTCGTACGCCCGGATGCGTGAGACCTCCCCCGTCCTGTGGCACGAACTGCTCGGTTCCTGGGTCCTGACCCGGCACGCCGACTGCCTCGCCGTGCTCACCGACAGCAACCGTTTCGCCTCCGACTGGCGGCGCGCCGGGGAGGAGATCCCCGCCCCGCTGCTCAGCGTCCAGACTCTCGACCCGCCGGAGCACACCGCCATCAGGCATCTGCTGCTCGACGGCTTCCGGGCGCAGGACCGGCAGGCGCTCCACGACGACCTGGAGGGGCAGATCGCCGATCTGCTCGCGGAGTTGGCCAGGCGCCCCTCCTTCGATCTCGTCGGGGAGCTCGCCGAGCCGGTGGCGCTCCGCTTCGTGACCGCCTTCCTGGGCGTCGAGGCTCCCGGGCTCGACTGGTTCGTCCCCATGTCCCGCACCGTCGTCGACGGCATGGACGCCGGCCTCTGGCCCGAGAAGCACGAACCGGCCGTCGCGGCACGCGCCCGGCTCGCGGAGTACGCGGGCGGATGGCTCGCGGACCCGCCCAAGGAAGGTCTCATCGCGTACGTCGCCGAGCACGCGGCGGACAGCGGCGTGGCAGAAACGGTTCTGCGCAACAGTCTGCGCGCCGTCCTCCACGCCGGCTACGAATCCGCCTCCCGGCTCCTCGGCAACGCGGCGGCCGCACTCCTCACCACCCCCGGCGCGCTCGAAGCGTTCCGGGCGACCCCGGCCACGGCCGTGGACGAACTCATCCGGTACGACGCACCGGTCCAGGCGGACGCCCGGGTCTGCGTCACCGACACCGAACTGGGTGGCGTCACGATGAAGGCGGGTGATCCGGTCACGCTCTTCCTGGGCGCGGCCAACCACGACCCGCTCCGCTTCGCCCACCCCGCAGAGCTGCGACTCGACCGCGCCCCGAACCCGCACCTCGGGTTCGGCCGCGGGGCCCATGCCTGTCTGGGCGCGTCCATGGCGATCCGGCTCACCGGATCGGTCCTGGGTGCCCTGGCCAGGGACTATCCGCAGGCGAGGGCAGTCGCGGAACCAGAACACCGGCGCAATCTGACCCTCCGCGGTCTCGACCGCTTCGAGGTCACCCTGCGTCCAGACACGGGGGAGGAGGTACGACCATGAAGTACTGGCACTGAAACCAGTGAGCGTGCGGCCCGTCCGGGAGGCGGGCACCACGCCCGTGCACGACGACCGTGCACCTCGCCGGAGCCCGAGCCCGCTGCACGGCTCGGGCTCCGGCCCTTGCGCGCGGCGCGCGTTCCACCAGGAGCGGATGCGCCGAGGAGCGGACGAGCCCAGAAGCCGAGGAGTCAGGCCGAGCCGTGGGTCACCGGCCGTCGGCCGACGCCATGCGCACGTCGTCGACGAGCAGGCTCAGCGCGCCGTCGACGGGACACCGCAGCCCGACCGACAGACGGCGCATGTGACCGGCCGGGCCGACCGTGTACGCGGCGGCCACCTGGAACAGGTCGTGGTCGGCGGGGCACGTGACCATGTTCAGGCCCGCCCCGGGGTTGGGAGCCGTGGGCGGCCGGAGCTCCCGGACCACCGGGTCCGCACCGCCGCACCCCTCCTCGTCCTGTACGTCGAGCGGCAGGCAGCAGCCCTCGCAGAAGCACTCGTCCGACGTCACCTCGAACCGGTCCCAGTCGCAGTACCGGCAGACGAGGGCACCGGTCACGATCCGCCGCTCGGTCCCGCCGGTCCCGGGCCCGGCATCGGCCCCGACCCCGACGGCCCCGGTCCCGGGCTCGGCGCCTCCGGCACCGGCGCCCCCGGCACCGGCCTCGGCTCCGCCGAGCAGCCGCAGCAGGCTGTCGTTCGCGGCCGCCTCGTCGCCGACCGGTCCATCACTCCATATGCGCGTGCTCTTCACGGCAGTGATCCTTTCACCACCGGAGCGGGCAGGTTCGACCGACCGTTCGTCAGCCCCGCAGCTTCCCCGGCAGCCAGCGGAGCTGGGCCGCCTGCTGGAACGTTTCGCCGCCCTCGTGGTCGTTGAAGTCGTAGACCTCGATCGCCTTCTCGTCCCCGGCGTACGCGTTGAAGGCCGCGAACACCGTCGACGGCGGGCACGTCAGGTCCTCCAGCGCCGTCGAGAACAGGGCCGGGGCCGAGGCGCGGGCGGCGAAATGGACCCCGTCGAAGTAGGAGAGGGTGTCCTGGACCTGGCGCACCCGGCCGCGATGCGTCTTGAGGTAGTTGCCTATCTCGCGGTACGGAGCGCGGTCCGTGATCGTCGTCGCGCGCGGGAAGTCGCACAGGAACGGCACGTCCGCCGCCACCGCCACCAGGTCCCCTACGAGCCCCGCCACGGCGAGCGTGATCCCACCGCCCTGGCTGACGCCGGTCACCGCCGTGCGGCTCGCGTCCACCAGAGGGTGCGAGCGGGCGGCTTCCACGGCGCGGACCGCGTCGGTGAAGAGGCGCCGGTAGTAGTAGGTGTACGGATCCTCGACGCCGCGCGTCATGAAACCGGGGAACGAGGGTGCGCTGCCCACCGGGTCGGGGGTGTCACCGGTGGCCCAACCACTGCCCTGGCCGCGGGTGTCCATCACGAAGTGCGCGAACCCGGCGGAGGCCCAGAGCAGATGGGTGTGCGGCAGGCCGCGTCCACCGCCGTACCCGAGGAACTCCACTACGACGGGCAGTGGTTGGGAGGTGCCGACGGGCAGGACGAACCAGCCCTTGACCGGCTGGCCGTCGAATCCTGCGAAGGTGACGTCGAAGGTCTCGACCGTGGAGAGCCCCGTCGGGACCGCCTCGAAGCGCGCGTCGAGCGCGTGCGTGCGGGCCTCGCCGAGGGTCTTCGCCCAGAAGGCGTCGAAGTCCTCGGGCTTCACGGATGTGCTCCGGTAGGTGCGGAGCTGGTCGAGGGGCAGATCGAACTGGGTCATGAACACCGCCTGGTGAGTCGCCTGGTGAGGGCGGGGGACGTCTGGAATGTCGACCGGTTCACCCGGTCGGTCCCACCCTAGTCGCGGGACCCCGGGGATTCATGTACGTGAATTCGGCCTGGTCCGGCCGGACACTCCGCGCCGTCGGCGTCACGAGAAGGGTTCCGGGCCGGTCGCCATGACATCCTCGGACGAACCGCCCACAGCGTGTCCAGTCGTGGGCCTTCGTCGTCCTGCGCGGAGGGACCATGCTCATCAGCCACGTCGTACGTCACCATGTGCTGCACGTGACGCTCCACCGCGACCTGGACGTCACCAACCGGGCCGCCGTCGCCCTCCAGATCCAGGCCCTGGTCCAGACGCTCCGGCCGACCCGGGTGACCGTCGCCGTCCCGGCCGCCGACCCCACCCCGGCCACCCTCAGCGCCCTCGCCCGGGCCCACCGCATGTGCGCGAGCCTGGACATCGCGCTGACCCTGAGCGGCGCGAGCGCCCGCACGCGCAGACTCCTGGACGTCACGGCCGAGTAGCCGGCCTCGTGGCCCCTGTCGGTCCCCCGGTGCCGCGGCACCG
>NZ_LIPQ01000152.1 GCF_001418135.1 Streptomyces aureus | reverse complement strand
GCGGAACAGTTGCCCACAACCGGGTTACCTCAGGCCGTCCAGCTTCGTCGCGCGGCCGACCTTCTCCCAGGTCCTGAGGTCGTCCCGCACCAGGTCGAGGTGCCCCAGGATCGTGTCGATCGAGTCGTCCCCCAGGGCGAGCCGCAGCGGCGTCTCGTCGGCGTTCAGCGCGGCCAGCACCGCCGCGGNNGCGGGTCGCGCCCACCGTGTCCGTGTAGTCCGCGATGCCGTCGCCGCTCAGGCTGTGGTTGCCGAAGAGGCTCGTACGGAAGGCGCCCGGTTCGACGATCAGGACGTCGATGCCCAGCGGCCGTACCTCCGCCGCGAGCGCCTCCGACAGGCCCTCCAGGGCGAACTTCGTCGCGCTGTAGGCGCCGAAGCCGGCCATCGACATCTGGCCGCCGACGCTGCTGAGCTGCACGATCGCGCCCGAGCGGCGGGCCCGCATGTGGGGCAGGACCGCGCGGGTCAGCGCCGCCGGGCCGAAGACGTGGACGTCGAACAGGGAGCGCAGCTCGGCGTCGGAGGTCTCCTCGACCGAACCGACGTGCGTGCGGCCCGCGTTGTTGACGAGGACGTCGATGCGGCCGTGGCGCTCGGCGACCTCCGCGACGACGGTGCCGACCGCGGCGGTGTCGGTGACGTCGAGTGCGACCGGGTCGACCTGGTCGGGGTGGGCCGCGACCAGGTCGTCCAGGGTCTCGGTGCGGCGGGCCGCGGCGACCACGATGTCGCCGGCCGCGATCGCCGCCTCGGCGAAGGCGCGTCCGAAACCGCTGTTGGCGCCCGTGATCAGCCAGACCTTGCTCATGGGGATCCCTCTTCCTGGTTCTCGTCATCGCTTCCACGACTCAACCAGCGTGTGTCACAAGGCCGTTGTCGGTCCAAGATCTGTTGTGATAGCTCATGGTCATGACCATGGACGTGCACGGGCGGGACCTGAGGTACTTCATCGCCGTCGCCGAGGAGCTGCACTTCACCCGCGCCGCCGAGCGGCTGTACGTCTCCCAGCCCGCGCTCAGCAAGCAGATCAGGGCCCTGGAGCGGCAGCTCGGCGCGCCCCTCTTCGACCGCGACCGGCACGGCGTCCGCCTCACCGCCGTCGGTACGGCCCTGCTGCCGCACGCCCGCGCCGTGCTCGCCGCCTGGGCGGAGGCGGACGGGGCCGTGCGGCGGGCCCGCGCCGCCGAGCGGTCCACGCTCGTCGTCGGCATGTCCACCAGCCCCGGTCGCGGCGGGCTGCTGCCCGCGATCCGCTCGCGGTTCACCGAGGCCCACCCGGAGGCCGTGCTCAGGCTGCGCCAGGTGGGGTGGGAGGACCCGACGGCCGGACTCGCCGACGGCGCGAGCGATGTGGCGTTCGTCTGGCTTCCGCTGCCCGCGGCGGAACGCTTCCGCTGGGTCGTCGTGGCCGCCGAACCCCGGCTCGTCGCCCTCCCGGAGACCCACCCGCTGGCCGCCCGTGAACGCCTCGACTTCGCGGACCTCCTCGACGAACCGTTCCTCGCCCTGCCCGCCACCGGCCCCGAACTGCGGGACCACTGGCTGGCGCTGGACTCCCGGGGCGGCCGCCCGCCGGTCGTCGGCGCGGAGATCGGCAGCGCCGACGAGACGTACGAGGCCCTCGTCGGCGGCCTCGGCATCTGCCTGGTCGCGGCCGGCAACGCCCCGCTCCTCGCCCGCGACGGCGTCGTCACCCGTCCCGTGGACGGCGTCGGCCCCAGCCACCTCGCCCTCGCCCACCGCGCGGACGACACCCGCCCCCTGGTCCGCGCGTACGCCGAGGCGGCGGCGGGGCGGTCGCGGCGACCGGGCCAGGCCGGGCACGCAGGGCAGGCAGGGC
>NZ_LIPQ01000151.1:3871-4095 GCF_001418135.1 Streptomyces aureus | reverse complement strand
GGGCGAGGGCCGGGCCCGCCGGGGTGAGGGTGAGGTCGCGTTGCGGCATGGATCAAGGCTCGCCGGAAGGGGCAGGCCGGGTCCAACACCTGTTCGGTGGCCATTCACGCAGCCGTGTTGTTAAATGCGGCGATGCCCTCCCCGGTACCTTCCCCCATGCCGGCGGCCGCCGCGCCGGCGTCTCCCGCGTCCGCGTCTTCCGCGCTGGGGTCCATCGTGCCCGC
>NZ_LIPQ01000151.1:0-3819 GCF_001418135.1 Streptomyces aureus | reverse complement strand
CGCCGTCGCCGAGGAGCTGCACTTCACCCGCGCCGCCGCCCGCCGCTACGTCGCCCAGCAGGCACTCAGCCGTGACATCCGGCGCCTGGAGCGCGAAGTGGGCGCCGAGCTCTTCGTACGGACCACCCGGCAGGTCTCCCTCACTCCTGACGGCGAGCGCCTCCTCCCGTACGCGCTCCGGGTGTTGGCCGCGCACGACGAGCTGACCGAGGCCTTCCGGGCCGCGCCCCGGCCGCTCCTCGTCGACCTCAACAGCCCCGGACTCGCCCCCGAGAACGTGCTGCGCCGGGCCCGTGAACTCGCCCCGGACCAGGAGTTGATGGCCCGCTACGAGAGTGGACTCACCGGCGCCGCGCGGGAGATGCTCGCCGGGCGGCTCGACACCTCCTTCGGCCGGTACGGCGGCCTCGACGCCGGGCTGCGGGCGCGGCTCGACTCCCAGTTCGTGCGGTACGAGCGGATGGCCGTGGTCCTCCCCGACGACCATCCGCTCGCCGGTCTGGCCGAGGTGCCGCTCGCCGCTCTCGCCGGGGAACGGATCTACGCGGGCGCGGGGAACGACCGCACACCCGAGTGGACCGACCTCGCCGCCCGGCTCTTCGCCGGGCGCGGCATCGAGATCGCCCCGCCCGCGCCGCTCGCCGTCGGCAAGGAGGAGTTCCACCGCATCATGGCCAAGCACCGCAATCCGGTGCTCGCCGTCGTCGACTTCCCGCCCATGCCGGGCTGTGTGCTGCGGCCGCTCGTCGACCCCGTACCCCTGTCGCCCGTGAGCCTGGTGTGGCGCAAGGGGCTGCGCCATCCCGGTCTGGACGCGCTGCGGACCGCGGCTGCCGAGATCGGTGCCAGGGAGGGCTGGCACGACCGCCCGGCCGGGTCCTGGCTGCCGGAGGGGGAGCCGGGGCTGCCGGAGCGGGCGCCGGGGCTGCCCGGCGCCTGAGGGGCTGCCGGGGGCCCGTGCTGCCGGGCGCCCGAGGGGGCGCCGGGTGCCTGAGGGGGCGCCGAGGGAGGGCCGAAGCGCGTGCGGGGCGCGCACCGGCGCTCACAGAGGCCTCGCGCTCCGGGTGAGAGCAAGGTTCCGTTGCCGTCACCTCGCGGCACCGGGCCGAAACGCGACCTCCCTAGCGTCGGGGACAGGTGGACCGGGGCTGTGGACGCCCCAGGACCCGACACCCGCGGAGGTACGACATGGGCGGCCGGTGGATCGAGCAGTGGGAGCCGGAGGACGAGACCTTCTGGCGCGAGAAGGGGGAGCGGATCGCGCGGCGCAACCTGCTCTACTCCGTGATCTCCGAGCACATCGGCTTCTCCATCTGGAGCCTGTGGTCGGTCATGGTGCTCTTCATGGGACCGCAGTACGGCGTCGACCCGGCGGGCAAGTTCTTCCTGATCGCGACCGCGACGTTCGTCGGCGCGCTGATCCGCATCCCGTACACCTTCGCCGTCGCCCGCTTCGGCGGCCGGAACTGGACGGTCCTCAGCGCCCTGATGCTCCTGCTGCCCACCGGCTTCGCCTTCGCCGTGATGGAGCCCGGGACCTCGTACACCACCTTCGTCCTGGTGGCGGCCCTCACCGGCGTCGGCGGCGGCAACTTCGCCTCCTCGATGACCAACATCAACGCCTTCTTCCCGCTGCGGAAGAAGGGCTGGGCGCTCGGACTCAACGCGGGCGGCGGCAACATCGGCGTCCCCGTCGTCCAGCTCGTCGGCCTCCTCGTCATCGGTACGGCTGGTGCGATGCACCCGAGGATCGTGCTCGGCGTCTACCTGCCGCTGATCGTCGTCGCCGCCGTGTGCGCCGCGCTCTTCATGGACAACCTCGCGCCCGTGAAGAACGACACCGGCGCCGCGAAGGAGGCCGTCCGGGCCCGCCACACCTGGATCATGGCCTTCCTGTACATCGGCACCTTCGGCTCCTTCATCGGCTACAGCTTCGCCTTCGGCCTCGTGCTCCAGACCCAGTTCGGCCGCACCCCGCTCCAGGCCGCCTCGCTCACCTTCATCGGCCCGCTGCTCGGCTCCCTCATCCGGCCGATCGGCGGCTCCCTCGCCGACCGGCACGGCGGCGCCCGCATCACCCTGGGGACCTTCGCCGCGATGGCCCTCGCGACCGGTGTCGTCATCTACGCCTCCGTGATCGAGTCCCTCACCGTCTTCCTCGTCGGCTTCATCGGCCTCTTCGTCCTCAGCGGTCTCGGCAACGGCTCCACGTACAAGATGATCCCGGCGATCTTCCTCGCCCAGGGGCACCGCAAGGGCCTCGCCGGAGAGGCCGCCGAGGCCTACGGACGCCGCCTCTCCGGCGCCGCCATGGGCCTCATCGGAGCGGTCGGCGCGCTCGGCGGCCTCGGCATCAACCTCGCCTTCCGCCAGTCCTTCCAGACCTCAGGCACCGGCACGGCGGCCTTCGTCGCCTTCCTGGCCTTCTACGCGGCCTGCATGGTCGTCACCTGGGCGGTATACCTTCGCGCTCCGGTCGCGGTCCCCGCCACGGTCCCGGAGAACGCCGGGGACGTCACCGAGCCGGAGTCCCGGCCCGGCTACGCGAAGGTGTGACGTCCGATGCCCGGCGCGGACCGTAACGATCAGGAAATACGGGCGAACCGAGACCGTCACGCGTCCCCGTCAGGCTCTGACCTCATGGACGAGCAGCAAGAACACGGCCCCGCCGGCCCCCTCAACGGCTTCACGGTCGGCGTCACCGCGGCGCGGCGCGCGGACGAACTCATCGCGTTGCTGCGCCGGCGCGGCGCCGCCGTCGTCCACGGACCCGCCCTGCGGATCGTGCCCCTGGCGGACGACACCGAACTCCTCGCCGCCACCAAGGAACTCATCGGCCACGCCCCGGACGTCGTCGTCGCCACGACGGCGATCGGCTTCCGGGGCTGGGTCGAGGCGGCGGAGGGCTGGGGCTGCGGGGAGGAGCTCCTCGCCGTCCTGCGGGACGTCGAGCTCCTCGCCCGGGGACCCAAGGTCAAGGGAGCCGTACGCGCCGCCGGACTCACCGAGTCCTGGTCGCCCGGCTCGGAGTCCATGGCCGAGGTCCTCGACCGGCTCCTCGCCGAGGGCGTGGCGGGCCGGCGGATCGCCCTCCAGCTGCACGGGGAGCCGCTGCCCGGCTTCGTGGAGGCGCTCACGGCCGGCGGCGCGGAGGTCGTCGGCGTCCCCGTCTACCGCTGGATGCCGCCGGAGGACATCGGGCCGCTCGACCGGCTCCTCGACGCGACCCTCGCCGGCACCGTGGACGCCGTCACCTTCACCAGTGCCCCCGCCGCCGTCTCCCTCTTCTCCCGGGCCGCGGAGAGGGGCCTGCGGGACCGGCTCGTCGAGGCGCTGCGGCACGAGGTGCTCGCCGTCTGCGTCGGCCCCGTCACGGCGCTGCCGCTCCAGGCGGAGGGCATCGACACGTACCAGCCCGAACGCTTCCGGCTCGGCCCGCTGGTCCAGCTGCTCTGCAGGGAACTGCCCGCCCGTTCCCAGGTCCTGCCGGTCGCGGGCCGCCGCGTCGAGGTCCGCGGGCACGCCGTCCTCGTCGACGGCGCCCTGCGGCCCGTACCGCCCGCCGGAATGGCCCTCCTCCGGCTCCTCGCCCGCCGTCCCGGCTGGGTGGTCTCCCGCGCCGACCTGCTGCGGGCGCTGCCCGGCGCGGGTCGTGACGAGCACGCCGTCGAGACGGCGATGGCCCGCCTCCGCACGTCCCTCGGCGCCCCGAAGCTGATCCAGACGGTGGTGAAGCGGGGGTATCGGCTGGCGCTGGACGCGGCGGCGGACGCGAAGTACGACGACTAGCTCCGGCTCCTCGCTCCCCCCTGCGCCCGC
>NZ_LIPQ01000150.1 GCF_001418135.1 Streptomyces aureus | reverse complement strand
CCCCCACGGCCGAACCGGTCGCCGAGGACGAGGCGACGGACGGCACGGACCGGCTGGACGGCGCGACGCTGCCGTGGACGATCTCGGCGCGTTCTGCCGACGCGCTCGCCGAGGCCGCCGGCCGGCTGGCCGAGTACGTACGGGCGCGGCCCGAGCTCCGTCCGGCCGATGTGGCGTTCTCCCTGGCCGCCAAGCGGTCCGCCTTCGAGTCCCGGGCTGTCGTCCCCGGCGCCGAGGGGAGGGAGGGGCTTCTCGCCGGGCTCGACGCGCTCGCCTCCGGCGAGGTCGACGCCGAGAACGGTGTGTCCCCTTCCCGTGCCGTGTTCGTGTTCCCGGGTCAGGGGTCGCAATGGGCCGGGATGGCCGTCGAACTCCTCGACTCCTCCCCCGTCTTCGCCCAGACCATCACCGACTGCGAAACCGCCCTCGCACCCTTCGTGGACTGGTCCCTCACCGCCGTCCTGCGCGGCGAGGACAACGCCCCCGGCCTCGACCGCGTCGACGTCGTCCAGCCCGCCTCATGGGCCATGATGATCGCCCTCGCCGCCCTCTGGCGCGCCAACGGCATCCACCCCACAGCCGTCATCGGCCACTCCCAAGGCGAAATCGCCGCCGCCGTCGTCGCCGACGGCCTCAGCATCGAAGACGGCGCCCGCGTCGTCGCCCTCCGCTCCAAAGCACTCCGCGTCCTGTCCGGAGGCGGCGGCATGGCATGGATGAGCGTCCCCGAAACCCAAGCCCAGCACATCCTCACCGCATGGCCCGGACAGATCACCGTCGCCGCCGTCAACGGCCCCTCCTCCACCGTCGTCGCAGGCCGACCCGAAGCACTCGACGCACTCCTCACCCACTGCGAGACCACCGGCATCTGGGCCCGCCGCATACCCGTCGACTACGCATCCCACTCCGCACACGTCGACCAGATCCAGGACACCCTCGCCAACGAACTCAAAGACATCACCCCCCGAACCGGCAAGATCGCCTTCCACTCCACCGTCACCGGCGGAATCCTCGACACCAGCGAACTGGACTCGGCCTACTGGTTCCGCAACCTGCGCAGCAAAGTCCGCCTCGCCGACGTCGTCACCCAACTCGCCGCACCCGACACCGTGTTCATCGAAGTCAGCGCACACCCCGTCCTCATCTCCGGCATCACCGAAACCCTCGGCGACACCGGCGCCGCCATCGGCACCCTCCACCGCAACACCGGCACCCTCGAACGCTTCATCGAATCCGCCGCCGAAGCCTGGACCCACGGCATCACCGTCGACTGGCCCACACTCCTCCACCCCTACCAACCCCACACCACCCAACTCCCCACCTACCCCTTCCAACGCCAGCACTACTGGCTCGAACCGGAAGCCCCCTCGGCGGCGTCCGGCGCGCCCCTTCCGGTGCCGCCGGCTGCCGAGTCGGCAAGCCTGCTGGGTGTCCGACTGCCGTCGTCGCCGCTCGCACAGGCGCAGTTCTCCCCGCCGCTCGACCCGTCGGCACACCCCTGCCTCGGCGACTTCGTGGTCGGCGGGCGGCCGGTGGTCAGCGCCGGTGTGTTCGTGGAGTCGCTGATCGAGGCGGTCACCGAACTCGCGGGACCGGGACCGGTGTCCGTCCAGGACCTGGAGCTGCCCGCCGATCTGGCCCTTGCGCCGGACGGTGCGGAGCGCGCGGCTCAGCTCATCGTGAACGGCGGTCGGTTCAGCTACTACGCACAGGACTCGGCCGGTGGCTGGCAGCTGCACGCGCAGGCCCTGGCCCGGTCGGGGGCGGCGGCCGCTCCGACGGTGGCGCTCGCGGCGGGCGGGTCGGGCCGCGAGCTGACCGGCGACGAGCTGTACCGGCTGCTGTGGCAGCGCGCCCTGTACCTGGGCTCCGCCGCCCGCTGGGTGGAGCGGATCAGGCTCGGCCGGAACGAGGCCACCGCCGAGATCCGGTCCGCGGTGCCCGGCGAGACCGAGGCGTACGTGATCCACCCCGGGCTCGTCGACGCGATGTTCCAGACCGCGCTGGCCTGCTTCCCGGCGGACGGCCCGGCCCTCGTGCCGGCCGGTCTGGAACGCTTCGTCCACTACGACCGCGGCGGCCCCCAGGACGGGCTCCGATGTCATGCCGAACTGTTCGAAGGCGGCACCCGGGCACGTGTCCGGCTCGTCTCGGCGAACGGCCGGCTCGTGGCCGAGGCCGACGGCGTACGGTTCGTCCCCGCCCTGACCCGGTCGGCGGCGGAGGCCGGGACGGCACAGGCACCGGCGGCGCACCACGTACCGGCGGCCGTGCGGGCCCCGGAGCCGGCGCCCGAGGCGCCCCCGCGCGTCGTGGGCCCGGCCGTCGCCACCACGACGGCCCCGGCCGAAGCGGTCGAGGCGACACCTGCCGTGGAGCCGGACGCGGCGCGGGCCTTCGTGACCCGGACCGTCGCCCGGGCCCTCGGGACGACGGCGGCCCGGCTCGACGCCGGGCAGTCGCTGCAGGCGCTCGGTCTGGACTCGCTGATCGCGATGAAGATCCGGACGACGCTGAACAAGGAGTTCGACGTCCTGCTGCCGATGGCGGCGTTCCTCGAAGGCCGCAGCACCGAAGACATCGCGGACGACGTCCTGGCCGCTCTCGGCTCCGGCGCGGAGAACCACGAGGGTGCGGAGGCGGAAGCCCCGCGGGCCGACGGTGAAGCCGTCGTCGTCGAGGACGACTCCGAGCGCTACGAGCCGTTCGGTCTGACCGACCTCCAGCAGGCCTACCTCGTGGGCCGCGGCGACGCCTTCGAACTCGGCAACACCTCCACGTACTTCCAGATCGAGATCGACCTGGAGAACGTGGACCTGGACCGGCTCGGCGCGTCCTTCCGGGCGATGATCGAGCGCCACGACATGCTGCGGGCGGTCTTCACCGCCGAGGGCGAGCAGCGCATCCAGCGCGACGTCCCGGCCTATGTGATCCGGGAGACCGACGCGTCCGCCCTGGAGCCGGCCGAGCGCGAGGCCGAACTGGTCGCCGTGTACGAGGAGATGCGGCACCAGGTCTTCGACACCACGCGCTGGCCGCTGTTCGACGTGCGGGTGACCCGCGTCGACGAGCGGGTGATCCGGCTGCACGCGGGCTTCGACGCCCTGATCATCGACGGCTTCAGCACGTCGATCCTGTTCAAGGAGTGGGCGGCGCACTACCGCGGTGAGACGCTGCCCGAACTGCGGCTGCGCTACCGGGACTACGTCAGGGAGGCCCGCGCCCTGGAGGCCGGCCCCGAGTACGACCGGGCGCTCGCCTACTGGCGTGACCGGCTCGACACCCTGCCGCCCGCGCCCCAGCTGCCGCTGGCCGTCAGCCCGTCGAGCCTGGAGCGGCCGGTGTTCAACCACCGTGGCGCGACCCTGGCCAGGGAGGACTGGGACCGGTTCAAGCAGCACGCGGCGACGGCCGGGGTCAGCCCGTCGGCGGCGCTGTGCACCGCGTACGCGCAGGTCATCGCGGAGTGGAGTGCCACTCCCGACTTCTCCCTGAACCTGCTCTACTTCAACCGGCTGCCGCTGCACCCGCAGGTCGACGACGTCATCGGTCAGTTCTCGACGACCCTGATGCTGGAGATCCGTGACTCGGCGACCGACTCGTTCGCCGCCCGCGCCTGCGAGGTCCAGAGCCGGCTGTGGAGCGACATGGAGCACAGCCAGGTCAGCGGTGTGCAGGTGCTCCGGGAGCTGAACCGGGCGCGCGGCGCCTCGGTGCGGGCCGCCGCGCCGGTCGTCTTCACCAGCCTGGTGAACATGGCCGGTCAGCAGGACGGCGAGCGCGGTGGCGTCGTGCGGTACCTCGCCGGAATCGGTGAGAACGGCCGTCAGGTGAGCAGCTCGGTCCGCACCCCGCAGGTGTGGCTGGACCACCAGGCGGTCGAGGAGGCCGGTGAGCTCCTCCTGAACTGGGACGTGATCGAGGAGCTGTTCCCGGCGGGCTGCATCGACGCGATGTTCGCCGCGTACCAGCGGACGCTGCGCGATCTGTCCCGCGACCCGGCGGCCTGGCAGCGTCCCAGGCCCGTCCTCGCACCCGTCGCCGACCTGGACGTACGGGCCGAGGCCAACGCCACCGACGGGCCGGTGCCCGACGGGCTGCTGCACGACGCGGTGCTCGCCCGCGCGGCGGAGACCCCCGACGCGCCCGCGGTCGTCACGGGGTCGCTGACCCTGACGTACGCGGATCTCGAGCGCGGGTCGCACCAGGTGGGTCACCGGCTGCGTGCGCTGGGGGCCGGTCCCGGCGACCTGGTCGGCATCGTCATGGACAAGGGCTGGGAGCAGGTCGTCGCGGCCCTCGGCATCCTGCGGGCGGGGGCGGCGTACGTGCCGATCGACGCCCGGGTGCCCGCCGAGCGGCTGCGTGTGCTGCTCGACAGTGCCGGGATCACCCGGGTGGTCACCCAGCCGTGGGTGGACGACATCGCCGACTGGCCGCAGGGCGTGGCCAGGACCGTGGTGCGGGCCGACGAAGGGTCCGGCGGGCAGGGTGACGGCGCGAGCCCGGGGTCGGGCGGAGAGCTCGAACCGCTCGGGCCGTCGGGCGCCAAGCCCACCGACCTCGCCTATGTGATCTTCACATCGGGCTCCACCGGGCTGCCCAAGGGCGTGATGATCGAGCACGGCGCGGCCCTGAACACCATCGTCGACGTCAACGAGCGCTATCGCGTCACCGCGGCGGACCGGGCCCTCGGACTGTCCGCGATGCACTTCGACCTGTCGGTCTACGACGTCTTCGGACTGCTTTCGGCGGGTGGCGCCCTGGTGCTGCCCGAGCCGTCGGCGCACCGCGAGCCCGCCCGCTGGGCGGAGCTCGTCACCGAGCACGGGGTGACGATCTGGAACAGCGTGCCCGCGCTGATGGAGATGTTCACCGAGCACGCCCTCGCGAACCGGCTCACCGGGCTGCCGCTGCGGCTGGTCATGATGAGCGGGGACTGGATCCCGGTGAACCTGCCCGGCCGGATCCGGCTGCTCCTCGAGGACGCCGAGCTGTGGAGCCTCGGCGGCGCCACCGAGGCGTCGATCTGGTCGATCCTGCACCCCATCGGGGAGGTCAGCGAGGACTGCGTCAGCATCCCCTACGGCAAGGCGATGCGTAACCAGCGCTTCCACGTGCTCGACGGCGCGATGCGACCGTGCCCCGTGTGGGTGCCCGGCGACCTCTACATCGCCGGCGTCGGCCTGGCCCGCGGGTATCTGAACGACGAGGCCAAGACCAGCGCCGCCTTCCTGCACCACCCGGTCTCCGGTGAACGGCTCTACCGCACCGGCGACCTGGGCCGCTTCCTGCCGGACGGCACCATCGAGTTCCTCGGCCGCCAGGACTCGCAGGTCAAGATCCAGGGCTACCGCATCGAACTGGGCGAGGTGGAGGCCGCTCTCACCCAGTGCGAGGGCGTACGGGCCGCGGCGGTCGTCGCGGCGGGCGAGCAGCACGGGCCCAAGCGGCTGATCGCGTACGTCGTCCTGGACGACGGGCGCGACGACACCGAGCAGCGGATCACCGAGTCGCTGCGCAAGGTGGTCCCGCAGCACCTGGTGCCGCAGCGCGTCCTCGTCCTGGACGAGCTTCCGCTCAGCGACAACGGCAAGGTCAACCGGGCGGCGCTGCCCGCTCCCGACGAGGTCGCCGTCGAGGGCGCCGGCTTCGTCGCCCCCCGCGACGAGGTGGAACGCCGACTCGCCGAGATCTGGGCGGAGTTCTTCGGTGTCACCGAGATCGGGGTGACCGCGAGCTTCTTCGACCTCGGCGGGGACTCGCTGCTCGCGGTGCGTCTGATGGCCAGGATCGCCCGCGGTCTGGGCCGCAGCCTGCCGCTGTCCAGCCTCTTCGCCCGCCCGACCATCGAGCTGCTCGCCCAGGCGGTCCGGGAGGCCGGCAGCGTCGAGGACGGCCGCAGGGCGCTCGTGCCGGTACGCACCACGGGATGGCGGACTCCGCTGGTGTTCGTCCACCCGGTCGGCGGTGACGTGCTCTGCTACGCGGAGCTCGCCGAACTCCTCGGCCACGACCAGCCGTTCTACGCGCTGCAGCTCCCGGACACGGAGCTGCTGAGCGTCGAGGACATGGCCGCCCACTACGTCGCCGCGGTCCGCGAGGCGCTGCCCGACGGCCCGTACCGCGTCGGCGGCTGGTCGATGGGTGGCGTGATCGCCCTGGAGATGGCGGCCCAGCTCACCGCGGCGGGGGCCGAGGTGGAGCTGCTCGCCGTGGTCGACCTGATGGAGCGGCCCGGTCCGGCCGAGGGCGCGCCCGTCTCCGACGAGGTGCTGCTGTCCTGGTTCGCCCGGGATCTGGCAGGCCTCGCCGGGGTGGAGTGGGAGCTGCCGGCCGAGGCCTTCGACGGCCGTCCGCCGGTGGAGGTGCTGCACGCCGAGGCGCGTGCGGCGGGGGCGCTGTCCGAGGACATCGACCTCGACACGCTGAGTTCCATCGTCGGCCGGTTCCAGAGCAACTACCGCGCCCTGCTGCGGTACGCGCCCAGCCCCTTCGCGGGCCGGGTGCTGTCGCTGCGGGCCGCGGACGGCGGTGCGTCCGTCGAGACCGCGTCCCGCTGGATGGAGTACTTCCCCGGCGACGCCGCTCTCGTCGACGTACCCGGCGACCACTACACGGTGATGCGCGGTGAGCGGCTGCGGGTCCTCGCGGACCAGCTGCGCCAGGCTCTCGACGCCAACTGAACCGACCCGGCCGGGCCGCCCCTCCGGCGGCCCGGCCGATCCACCCCGGACCGGTCCTTCGGGTTCCACGGGTCCAGGTCCAAGAAGTGAGGACAATCGGTATGCGAATTGATCAGGCCGATCCGATACGGCGGCAGGACGGTGAGCGGACGGGCACCCTGCCGGCCACCGTGCCGGTGGCGGTCGTCGGAGCGGGGCAGTCCGGGCTCGCCGTCGGGTACCACCTCCGGCAGGCCGGGGTGGAGTGCGTGCTGCTCGACGCGGGCGGCGAGGTCGGCGAGACGTGGGAGCGGCGCTGGGACTCGCTGACGCTGTTCACGTCCGCGCAGTTCTCCGGGCTGCCGGGTCTGCCCTTCCCCGGCGACGCCAGGCACTACCCCGGCAAGGACGAGGTGGTGGCGTACCTGCGGGACTACGCCGAGCGGTTCGGCCTGCCGGTGCTGCCGGACCACCGGGTGCTGTCGGTACGCAGGGAAGGTGACGGCTATCTGCTGAGCACGACGCACGGCGACTGCCGGGCCGGGCAGGTCGTGATCGCGACCGGGGCGTTCGGCGTCCCCCGCCTTCCGGAGTTCGCCGCCGCGCTGAGTCCGGACGTGCCCACGCTGCACACCAGCGAGTACCGGAGCCCCGCGCAGGTGGCACCGGGGACCGTGGTGGTCGTCGGCGACGGCAACTCCGGCCGGCAGATCGCCGCCGAGCTGTCCGCGACCCACGACGTGGTGCTCGGCTGCAGCGAGGCCGTCTCGCCGCCCCTGCCGCAGACGGTCGTCGGCCGGGACATGTTCTGGTGGATGAGCGTCCTCGGGGTGATGCGTCTGCCCGTGAGCATGCAGGCGCCCGACCCGGTCGTCGGCGACCGGGTGCCCGAGCTCGTCGCGGCGGGCGGGATCCGGACCGTGGGCCGGATCACCGCCGCCGAGGGCGGCGAGTTGCTGGTCGCGGACGGCGAGCGCGTCAAGCCGTCCACGGTGATCTGGGCGACCGGCTTCCGCACCGACTGGAGCTGGCTCGACCCGGAGATGCTCGACGACGACGGGCAGCCGCGGCACACCGAGGGCACGGGAGCCGTGCCCGGCAGCTACTACCTGGGGCTGTACCGGATGCGTACCCGCGGCTCGGCGCTGATCGGCTTCGTCGGCCGCGACGCCGAGCACGTCGCGACGGCGCTCGTCGCCAACGCCCGGGCCAAGGACACCACGACCACTCCGCCCACGACAGAAGGCCGACCGTCATGACCAGTGCCACCTCCACCGAACTCGATGTGCTGGGGGCGCTGTTGGCGTTCGACTTCATCGGGTTCGCCCAGAAGTCGGCCGCTCTCGACCCCACCGACCCGCGGTACGGGGAGGCGGTCGGTGTCGCCTTCGGTATCGCGGTCCGCCGTCGTTTCCCGCGGGGTGCGACGCCGCCGGAGATCGGCGACTACGTCGCGGAGGTCCTCGGCTCGCTGGACGCCGGCGCGGAGGACTTCGACCCGGCGTTCCTCGAAGGTCTGGTCGCCGCCGGACTCGACGAGGGCGCGGCGCCCGGCGGCGAGCACCCGGACCCCGAGACGACGATCCAGGCCCGGCTCGTGCTGACGCTCCGGCTGGTGCGGGAGCTGGGGCTCGACGCCGGCCGGCAGCGGGAGCTGCTGGCCGAGACGGCGGACCGGCTGGCGGCCTGAGGCCACCGGACCGGGAGCGGTGCCCCGGACGGTCCTGGTGCTCCAGGACGTCCGGGCACCGCTTGGCCGTTCACTCCCGGGGCGCCCCGGACCCCGTGGGTGCCTGGGGGCCGGAGTCACCCGCGCCCGGGAGCCAGACGTCCAGCGTCCCCTCCGCGTACCGGGTCCGTACGGCCCGCTTGTCGTACTTGCCGACGCTGGTCTTGGGCACCGCCGCCACGAACGACCACCGCTCCGGCACCCACCAGCGGGCCACCCGCCCGGTCAGGAACTCCCGCAGCTCGTCCCCGCCGGCCTCGGCGCCCGGCACCAGCGACACGCAGGCCAGCGGGCGTTCCTCCCAGCGCGGGTCGGGCACGCCGACCACGACGGCTTCGAGGACGGCGGGGTGCTCGATGATCGCGTTCTCCAGCTCGATGGTGGAGATCCACTCGCCCCCGCTCTTGATGCCGTCCTTGAGGCGGTCGCTTACCACCACCCAGCCGCCCGGTTCGATCACGCCCAGGTCGCCGGTGCGCAGCCAGCCGTCGTGGAACTTCTCCGGGGAGTCGGGGGTGTTGTAGTACGAGCCGGTGACCCAGGGCCCGCGCAGTTCCAGTTCGCCCACCGAGGTTCCGTCCCAGGGCTGTTCGGTGCCGTCCTCGGCGATCACCCGTACGTCGACGTAGGGCATCACCCGGCCGCTCTTGGCCAGCCAGCCGACCTCCTCCTCGTCGGGGGTGCCGTACGGGGGGACCGCGAAGGTGGCGAGGGGGCTGGTCTCGGTGAGTCCCCAGCCCTGCGTGAGGCGGACCCCGTAGCGGTCCTTGAGCTGCTGCAGCAGGGCGCGCGGCGGGGTCGCGCCGCCGCAGCCCGCGAGCCGTACGCCGCTCAGGTCCAGGGGGTGCTGTTCGCCGTGGTGGACCAGGCTGTTCCAGATCGTGCAGATCGCGGCCACCGCGGTGGGCCGCTCCTCGTTGATGATGCGGGCCAGATCCGGGGTGTGCAGCTGTCGGCCGTTCATGATCAGGTCGGCGCCCGCGAGCCAGGCGGAGTACGGCCAGCCCCAGGCGTTGGCGTGGAACATCGGCACGATCGGCAGGACGCGGTCGCCGTCGTGCATCGCGAAGCCGGCGCCGCCCGAGACGCCGAGAGTGTGCAGGGAGATCGAACGGTGGCTGTAGGCCACGCCCTTGGGGTCCCCGGTGGTGCCGGTGGTGTAGCAGAGCGCGGCCGCCTCCCGCTCGTCCAGGTCGGGCCAGACGTAGCCGGGCCGCTCGGCCGCGAGGAGCTCGTCCCAGCGGTGCACGGCGATGTGGCCGGGCAGCTCGACCTGCGGCGCGCCGCCGATGACGACCACGTGGCGTACGCTGCCGAGCCGGTCCCGCAGGGGGGTGAGCATGTCCTGGAGGGTCGAGTCGACCAGGAGGACGGAGTCCTCGGCGTGCTCGACGATGTAGCCCAACTGGTCGGGATGGAGGCGGAGGTTGAGCGTGTGCAGCACGGCGCCCATGCTCGGTACGGCGAGATAGGCCACCAGGTGTTCGGGGGTGTTCCAGGCGAGCGTGGCGACGCGCTCGCCGATCCGTACACCCAAGCCGGCGAGTGCCGCGGCGAGTTGTTCGGCCTGGTCGGCGATGTCGGCGAAGGTCTGTAAGGACCGTTCGTGCTGCGCGTCGGCACATCGGATCACCCGGCTGTCCGCGTAGACGCGTTGCCCGTGCGCGAGGAGGTCACGGACGAGCAGCTCACGGTCCTGCATCGTGCTCTTCATGGTGCGGCCCCTTGGAGGTTGCGCCGTCAGAAGGGCGGAGCCGGCCCCGTGAGCGGGACCGGCTCCGACGGCGGTCGACGGCAGCACGCCGTCGTCCGCCGGTGCTTGATCATGGCCGGGGTCAGCCCGTGTACAGGATGTCCCCCATGATCGTGGAGGTCACGTGGTCGTGGTCCAGCAGGTTGACCCGGGCGTTCATCTTGCCGCTGCCGGTCGCGAACGCGTAGTTGCCGGTACCGCCGGTGATCTTGAACGTGCCGGACGGGTAGACCATGGTGTCCGACGTCAGCGGCGCGGAGAGCTCGTAGCTGATGAAGAGCTTGTCGCCGTCGCTCTCCGTCAGCGTCGCCGTCCCCTTGATGTCGTACTTGCCGGGGATGGTCGCGGTACACGCCACCTCGTCCTGCGTCCAGGTCCCGCCGGTGGTGGGCTTGCCGCTGGCGGTCCCCGTCCCCGTCACCTTGTAGCCGTTGCAGCCCACGGTGTCGGGATGCGTGGTCGCGACCACCGCGAAGTTCGCCGTGCTGTTGACGCTGGGGTCGTACGCCACGACGGACGCGGCCGCGCGGTCCGTCTCGGCCGCGAACGTGACGCCGGCCGTGCCGCTGGTTATGAGTACCGCGGTGGCCGCCGTGACCGCCGCGCGTGCCGGCCAACGGTGAGTGGATCTCGTCATCTTCTCCCCCGGATTGATGCAGAATGTGCTCAACTGCGCCTATATGAAGGCCTGTTGGGGACAGCTTCCCTGATCGAAAGCCCTTCCGTCGAGGCATTCGGGCTTTTCCGTCCGGGAGGCTCGGATTCCGAAAAGTGCCCTCTCCACGTATCCGCGCGGGGCGCCGGTCAGCCGAGCTGGCGGCGTACGAGCGCGTGGAACGGGCCGCTCGTGTCGGCGAGGAGTTCGGCGGGCGGCCCCTGCTGCGCCACCCGGCCGTCCGCCATGACGATCACCCGGTCGGCGTCCATGATCGTGGACAGCCGGTGGGCGATCACGACGCGGGTGGCGCGCAGCGTGCGCGTGGACTCGATGACGACGCGCTGCGCCTCGTTGTCCAGGGCGCTGGTGGCCTCGTCCAGGAAGAGGACGCGCGGCTTGCGGATGAGGGCCTGGGCGATCATCAGCCGCTGGCGCTGGCCGCCGGACACCGTGCCCCCGCCGTCGGACAGCATGGTGTGCATCCCCATGGGCATGGCCTTGATGTCCTCGGCCAGACCGGCCATGGCTGCCGCCTCCCACGCCTCCTCCGGCGAGTACGGCTCCGCCCCGCGGATGCAGTCGAGGATCGAGCCGGAGAACGGCTGCGCGTGCTGCAGGACGACGCCGCACTGCCGGCGTACGGCCGCCCGGTCGAGCGCCGCCAGATCCTGGCCGTCGTACAGCACACTGCCCGCGACCGGCCTGTCGAAGCCGATGAGCAGGCGGAGCAGGGTCGACTTGCCACAGCCGCTGGCCCCGACGATCGCGACGAACTCGCCGGGCCGCACCTGGACCGACACGTCGTCCAGGACGAGCGGACCGTCCTCGGTGTACCGGTAGGACAGGTTCTTCGCCTCGACCGCCCCGCTCAGCACCCCCGGCCGTGTGCTGGAGCCGCGCACCTCGGGGGTCTCCCGGAAGACCGGCCCGATCTGCTCGAACATCGGCTGCACGGCGGCGGCCGAGATGAGCGCGCCGGTCAGCTGGGTGACCGAGGACAGCAGGATCGTCACGGCCGTGCTGAAGGTGAGGAATTCGGCGGCGGACATGCTGCCCCGCGCCGGTCCCGCGAGCAGCATGAACATCACCAGCATGCACAGCGGCGGGCAGACCGCGTTGAGGACGGTGATGGCGTTCTTGATCCGGCCGATCCGCTGCTGGAGCTCCCGGGTACGGGCGAACTCCCGCGCCCAGGCCGCGTAGGCGAAGCTCTCGGCGGCGGCCACACGCAGCTTGGGCAGCCCGCGCAGGGTCTGGAACGCCTGGTTGTTGAGCTTGTTGCCGAGCGTGAGCAGCCGCCGCTGGTACCGCAGCTGCCACAGCCCGAGCCCCAGGAAGAGGACGGCGATGACGAGCAGCATGGCGAGCGCGACCAGCGCCAGCGGCACGCTGTAGAAGAGCAGCAGGACGAGGTTCATCGTGCCGACGGTGCTCGCCTGCAGACAGACCGAGCCGATGCCGGAGAGCACGCTGCGGATGGCGCTGACACCCATGGCCGCGCTCGCCAGCTCTCCGGTGGAGCTGCCGGCGAAGAACGTCACCGGCAGCCTCAGCAGCCGGTCCCAGACGGCCGGTTGGAGGGTGGCCTCGATGCGGCCCTCCACCCGCAGGATCGCGATGTTCTGCAGCAGCATGAACGCGGCCGAGACGACACTGGCCGCGATGAGCGCGAGCGCCGTCTGCACGATGAGGCCGTCCTCGGCCTGCGGTACGTACTCGCCGAGGACCTTGCCGGTGGCGATGGGGACGAGAGCGCCCAGGCCGACCGCGACAAGACCGCCCACGAGGAGGCCGCGCAGGTCCCCACCGGTCCCCCGCAGACTGAAACGGAGCAGTCGCAGCAGGCCCGGCCTGCCGTCGGGCAGCGGGCGGTAGAACATGACGGCGCCGGGTTCGAAGGCGCCCTCATCGGCGGCGCCGACGCGCTCCCGGGTGCCGGTGGCGGGGTCGACGGCCTCGTAACCGCCGCGTCGCCACAGCAGGGCGACCGGTCTGCCGTCCTGCTCCCGCCGCCCCACCAGCGGCCCGCTGTTCTCGCGCCACCAGCGGCCGTGGAGGCTGACGACCCGGGTGCGGATCCGTGAGGCGAGCGCGATGCGTTCGACGGGGTCGGTCCGCCCCGCGTCTGCGCCGGATCCGACCGGCTCCGACAGGGTGATGCCCGCCTCGCGGGCGACCAGCCGGCACACGGCGAAGGCCGCGTCGTCGCTCCCGCCGCGCCCGGACGCCCCGCGCGACCGGCCGCCGGAGCGGCCGATGGAGGCGAGCAGGGCCTGGTCGGCCTGGGTACGGGCGGCCTCACCGGCCTGGATGCCGGCCGCCGTGCGGTCCTCGTGGGCGCGCTCGACCTGTTCGATCCAGTTGTCCAGGGCGTACAGCAGCCGGTACTGCTGGTCGACCATGCCCTGCCACATCGCCCCGTCGACGAGGAGCGCGGCCGCGGTGTCGTATCCGTCGTACCCCTCGTACACGGCGCCGTACCGCACGCTGCCCGGGGTGATCTGCATCCACAGGACGTCGTCGTCGGCCGCGCCCGGGCCGGCGGTGGCGCGGCTCTCCAGGGGAGCCTGGTAGAGGACGCGCAGGCCGCGCCCGATGCCGAGTGCGAAGGCGTTCTCCAGGGGGCTCAGCGGCACCTCGGCGACGCCGTACTCCCCCGGTCCGTACGTCTCCGTCCCGAACCGGCCCTGCCCGTACGGGCCGTAGCCGTCGCCCCCGTGCCCGTACGGGCCGCGCGCGTACTCGCCCTGCCCGTAAGCCTCGGGTCCGTACGCCTCGTGTCCGTACGGCTGCAGCTCGCGCAGTTCGATGCGGCGCAGCAGGCAGCCCTGCAGGGGGCGGCCGATCAGGGTGTGGCCGGGGCCCTCGGCCGGGCCGAGCAGCAGCGTGCCCGGCGCCAGGCGGCCCAGGAAGTGCCAGGGGCCCTCCTGCGCCGCGTCGATCGCGAACAGGTCGAGCTCGCCCTCGACGACGAGCCACAGCACGAGCGGCCCCTCCAGGGACAGGCTGCGCAGGCCCGTGCAGTCGAGGGGCGTGCCGAGCCCGCCCAGGGCGGCCACGACCGGGTCCACGGCGCCGGGTGCCGGGTGGGGGGACGTCACCTCAGTGCTCCTTGACCAGTTCGGCGTACGCGCCCCGCGCCGCGAGCAGCTGCTCGTGCCGCCCGCGCTCGACGACGGTGCCCCGCTCCAGGACGACGATCTCGTCGCTGTCGCGGACGGTGCTCAGCCGGTGGGCGATGACCACGCAGGCGCAGCCCCGGCGCCGCAGGTTGTCGATGACGAGACGCTCGGTCGACGCGTCCAGGGCACTGGTCACCTCGTCGAGGACCATGACGCTGGGGCGGCGCACCAACGCGCGTGCGATCTCCAGGCGTTGGCGCTGGCCGCCGGAGAAGTTGCGGCCGTCCTGCTCGACCCGGCTGTGGATGCCGCCGGGGCGGCGCGCGATCACCTCGTACACGGCGGCGTCCTCGAGGGCGGCCACGACGGCCTCGTCGGGGATGGACGGGTCCCAGAGGGCGACGTTGTCACGGACGGTGCCCTCGAAGAGGAAGACGTCCTGGTCGACGAAGGAGACGGAGGCGGCGAGCGCGCCGCGCGGGATGTCCTCCAGCCGCATGCCGTCGATGCGGATGGTGCCCTCCCAGGGGGCGTAGAGCCCGGAGATCAGGCGCGAGACGGTGGACTTGCCGCTGCCGGAGCCGCCGACGAGCGCGACCTGCCGCCCGGGGCCGACCGAGAGCGAGAAGTCCTTCAGGAGGGGGGCGTCGAGCGGGCTGTAGCCGAAGGTGATGCCGTCGAGCACCACATGGCCCTTGAGTCGGCGGGTGGCGGCGGGCGGCTCGCGCCGTGAGTAGACCGGGTCCACGGGGAAGTTCTCGACGTCCTTGAGCCGGGCGACGTCGGCCGCGAAGTCCTGGATGCGGCCGGCCACGCCGTTGAGGCGGGTGATCGGCGTGGTGAAGCTGGTGATGAGGGCCTGGAAGGCGACGAGCAGGCCGACCGAGAGGTGCCCCTCCACCGCGCGCAGGCCGCCGATCATCAGGATCAGCGCGCTGTTGAGCGCGGCGAGCGTCGGGGCGACGATCGCCAGCCACATGCTGGGCACGCCGAGCCGCTGCTGCACGTCGAGGGTGACCGCGTGCTGGCCCGCCCACCGTCGGAAGAAGCCGTCCTCGCCGCCGGTGGCCTTCATCGTCTCGATGAGCTGCAGACCGCTGTACGAGGTGTTGGTCAGCCGGGCGCTCTCGGCGCGGAGTTTCTGGGTGTCGGTGGCCCTCACATGGATCACGATCCGCATGGCCACGACGTTGAGCAGCGCGATGCCGATGCCGACGACCGTCAGCTGCGGGTCGTACGTCCAGAGCAGCACCGCGTAGAGGACCACGACCACCGCGTCCACGCCGGCGGCGGCGAGGTCCCGTGCCAGTGTCTCGGCGACCGCGTCGTTGGACTGCAGGCGCTGGACCAGGTCGGCCGGATTGCGCTGGGAGAAGAAGGTGACGGGAAGCCGGAGGAGATGCCGCAGGAAGCGGGCGCTGCCGAGCGTGGAGGAGATGATGCGGCCGCGCAGCAGGTTGGACTGCTGGAGGAGGGTGAGCACCGCCGTGAGCAGCAGGGCCGCCGCCATCGACGTGAAGAGCACGCCGAGGAGTGACGTCTGCTCGCCGATCAGGAACATGTCGATGTACGTACGGCTCAGCGCGGGTATCGCCGCACCGACCACGACGAGGAGGAGGCTGGCGAGCACGGCCGCGAGCAGGGTGCCCGAGGTGCCGCGCAGACGGGCGGGCATCGCGCCCATGACGCCGGGCCTGCGCCCGGTGCGGCGGAAGCCCTCGCCGGGCTCGAAGGTGAGCACGACGCCGGTGAAGCTGGTGTCGAACTCGTCCATGGGCACGAATCGCCGGCCCTTGGCCGGGTCGTTGATGTGGACGCCGCGGCGACCGAGACGGCGCCCGATGCCCTCGTAGACGACGTAGTGGTTGAACTCCCAGAAGAGGATGGCCGGCGGCTGCACTCCGGCGAGCGCGGCCAGGTCCATCTGCATGCCCTTGGCCTTCAGGCCGTAACCGCGGGCCGCCTTGAGGAGGTTGCTGGCGCGGGACCCGTCGCGGGAGACGCCGCAGGCGATGCGGAGCTCCTCCAGGGCGACGAACCGGCCGTAGTGGCCGAGCACCATGGCGAGCGCGGCGGCGCCGCACTCCACCGCCTCCATCTGCAGCACGGTGGGGGTGCGCACGGGGCGGGGCGTACGGCCCTTGGGGACCGCCCCGCGGCGCCGGGGGTTTCGGCCGACCGGCTCGGGGCGCCGTCGGCTGCCGCCCTGCGGCGCGGGGCGGTGCCTCCGGTGCCCGGCGGGCGGGAGCTGGGGGGTCGTGTCGGGCGACGCGGTCACGGGAGCGGCCAATCGAGCTGGGGGGTCGTGTCGGGCGACGCGGTCACGGGAGCAGCCAGTCGACGGGGCGCTGCGCGGCGAGGTGGACGGTTCCGGTGACGGGTGTCGTGGAGTCGACGGCGTACGGCGGCCCGTCGACCGAGGACCACCGGTAGCCGGACGGGGTCGCGGCCGAGCGCTCCAGCTGGACGAGCACGGCGACGGGGTTGCCGTGCCGGGCGAATTGCGCGGCGAGCGCGGCGTCGCCGAGGAAGCCGCTGATCTGCGCCGGTGTCTGGGGGGCGCGGCCGACGGCCTTGACCCGGCCGCGGAGCACACCGAACCGCTGCTGGGGCGCGGACTGGACGCCGAGGTCGACCTGGGCGCCGACGGGGATCGCCGCGCCGCTGCCGGCGGGTACGTAGAGCATGGCCACCAGCGGGTCGTCCGGGTTCTTCACGCGTTCCACGGTCGCCACGTCGGCGCCGGTGGTGACGACGAGACCGGTCTTGGCGAGGAGGGTCGTCACCCGCCCTCCCTCGACCGCCCGGACGTCCCGGTCGCCCTGCGGCGTCCGGACCGTGAGCAGGGGTGCGTCAGGGGACACCAGCTGCCCCTCCTCGGCGTGTACGGCGGTGACCTGTCCGGCGAAGGGACTCTGCAGGAGGTAACCGCCCTCGGGCCGGGTGAGAATTCCGGGTGCGCTCAGCTTGGAGGACACGGATCCGGTGAATGCCCAGAAGGTCGCGACGGCCATCACGACGACGGTGACCGCGAGCACGAGCCGGCCCTGCGGGCGCGCGAACCGTACCGGCAGGTCGAGTTCTTCGGGCGATTGCAGCTTGGAAAGCGCCTTCTGACGGAACTGCACGGACTCTTCCTTCGACTGCATTCTTCACTGGGCTGCCGAATTGACCGGCAGAAGTCCGCCCGCAGGGCGGGAAGGGCAGCCGTGAACCCCGGAACGGGAATGCGTTCCGGGGTTCACGGACAGGCCGCTCAGAGACCGGCGACACCGACGTTGACACCGGCGAGGCCCGTGACGACGCCCGGCAGGGCCTGCACGCCCTGGACGGTCTGGAGCGAGGTCACGGTGCCGAGGACGGTGCTGACGTCGCCGACCACGGCGCCGGCGAGGCCACCGGAGATGGCGAGGCCGCCGGAAACGGCGTCCAGCTCGGCGTCGGCGATCTCACGGGTCTCGATGTCGTTACGCATGTGTGCGCACCCTTCAATTCATGTGAATGTTTTTACCCGGCCGAATCAAGCACCGCTCGACGGCGGCCGCGATGTGCAGATGTAAGCACGCGAACGGGTTGCCCGGCCAACCGAGTTGACGTGCCGCGGCACACGAATTCATCACCGAATCGAAGGGCGTTTCGATCTATTTGGCAGATCGCCAGGGGATCGTCACAGGTTCTCCGCAGGATCGAGTAACAGAAATCGGCCCTCCGTCGCTCCGGCGGAACGCAAGGGGACATAGACCCCTCAAACGACGGCAGAGCGGCCGCCCCGTCGAGGGACCGCACAAGGGGAGGGACCTCCTCCTCTTGCACGATGTGAAGATTCGCCGGAGCGACGCTCGGTGAGGGGACCGACACCCCGGGTGCCGACCGAACTCCGGGCGCCGCTCCGGCGAAGAGACCTCGACTAGGACACCGACGCCTTCCCGGGCGCGGGTGCGGGAACGGACGGCACCCCCGCAGCCGGGCGGGTCGCCGCGGGCGCCCGGAGGCCGAGGCCCGCGATCACCGCGACCAGGGCGAAGGCCGTGGCGCCGATCCAGAAGGTGAGGGTGAAGCCGGACTCCGCGGGCAGCGGCGGGACGCCGGCCGGGAGGTGCTCGACGGTCCGCGAGGCGAGGATCGTGGTGACGACCGCGCTGCCGATCGCGCTGCCCGTGGAGCGGGAGATGGAGTTGATGCCGTTGGCGATGCCGCTCTGGTGGTGCGGGACGCTCGACATGATGACGGCCGGCATGGCCGCGTAACCGAAGCTGACGGCCGCGCCGACGACGAGCCCCGCCCCGATCACCGATGCCGTGTGGCCGTGACCGAGGGCGAGCCAGGCGAAGCCGACGGCGCCGAGGCCCGCGGCCAGGGCGAGGGCCGTGCGCGGTCCGCGGTGACGGACCAGCTGACCGCCGATCGGGGAGGCGAGCAGCGAGACGATCGCACCGGGCAGCAGGAACTGCACGGAGGCACGCAGGATGGACGCGTCGAAGCCGTAGCCGGTGAGGGCTTCGGGCATCTGGACGAGGTAGGAGACGCCCAGGAAGTTCGCGAACATGCCGAAGCCGACGAGGACGCCTGCCAGGTTGGCCATGAGGACCGGACGGTGGACGAACATCTTCATGTCGACGAGCGGTTCGCGGACCTTCCGCTCCACGAGGACCCAGACGGCCGCCATGACGGCCGCGCCGGCGAAGCTGCCGAGCGTCCGGGCCGAGGCCCAGCCCCACTCGTGGCCCTGCGAGATGGGCAGCAGGAGCAGCAGCAGCGTGATGCCGAGGGTCAGCGCACCGAGGAAGTCGGTGCGGCCGCCCGTCTTGTGACGGGTCGCGGGGACGAGGAACACGACCGCGAGCAGGGCGAGCACGGCGAAGCCGGTCGCCATCCAGAAGGCGCTGCGGTAGTCGGCGTCGGAGCCGGAGGTGAGCAGTCCGGTGGCGACGAGCGCGAGGCCGCTGCCGAAGGCGAGGGTGCCACTGACCAGGGACATGGCGCCGGGCAGCTTCTGCGGCCTGACCTCCTCGCGGAGGACGGAGAGGGCCAGCGGGAAGATCGCGGTGGCGGCGCCCTGGAGGACGCGGCCGAGGATCAGCAGGGGCAGCGAGGTCGCGAGGGCGGCGACGACGGAGCCGACGACCATGACGCCGAGGACGGCGACGAGGGTGGGCTTCTTGCCGTGCTGGTCGCCGAAGCGGCCGAGCAGCGGGGTGAAGACGGCGGCGGAGAGCAGCGTGGCGGTGGTCACCCAGCTCACGTTCGCCGTGGAGGTGCCGAGGTCGGTGCGGATGAGGCCGAGGATCGGGACCGGCAGGGTCTGCATCATCGAGACGACCATGGCGGCGAGGCTCAGGGCGAAGACGATGACGGTCTCGCGCCGGGCATCGGCGGCGGGCGGTGCGGGGGCATGACTCATGGCAGGGAGGGCCTTTTCCGGTGACGCGGGAGCTTCAGATCATCGATGTTTGATGTCATCAAGTACTTCGCCGAAGGTAGGCCTTGATGCTTGAGGTGGTCAAGTAAACAATTGATAATGTCAAGCGTTCTCAGTAGGCTCGGCCCATGAGCGCGACGACCTCCCCGACCCCCACCAAGCTCCAGCTCATGGAGCTCCTCGCCGCCATCGGCACGGCCCAGTGGCGCGACTTCGCGGCCGCCGCGGCCCACCACGGTCTGACCTCCACCCAGGCGAAGGTCCTCGCACAGCTCAACGGCCCACTGCCGATGCGTGCCCTCGCCACCCTGCTCGTGTGCGACGCGTCCAACGTCACCGGCATCATCGACCGTCTGGAGGCCCGCTCCCTCGTCCGCCGCGAGCCCGACCCCTCCGACCGACGCGTCAAGAACGTCGTGGCCACCGACGAGGGCCGGGACGTCATCCGCCGTGTCCGCGAGGAGATGCAGGCCACCAGCGGCGCGCTCGACACCCTCGACGCGGACGAGAGCGCCACTCTCCACGAGCTGCTCGCCCGGCTGCGCCCGGGCATGGAGAAGAGCGCCTGACCGACGGGGGTCAGGCGCTCTTCTCCATG
>NZ_LIPQ01000015.1 GCF_001418135.1 Streptomyces aureus | reverse complement strand
CGCTCAGCCGCTCGCCGTCCCCGCCCGGCCCCTGCCGCTCGTCGAGCAGCCCGCGCCCGGGGCCCCCGTCGAGCAGGCGGCGCCGCAGACCCCGGCCGAGGAGCCCACCCCCCGCTACCTCGTCGGGCTCGCCCGTGACCAGGAGGACGTCCGTGCCGCCCAGCGGCTGCGCCACCAGGTCTTCGCCGGTGAACTCGGCGCCCGGCTCGACGGCCCGGAGCCCGGCCTCGACATCGATGCCTTCGACGCGTACTGCGACCACCTCCTGGTACGGGAGGAGACCACCGGCGAGATCGTCGGCACCTACCGCATCCTGCCGCCCGACCGGGCCGCCGCCGCCGGGCGCCTCTACTCCGAGAGCGAGTTCGACCTCACCCGGCTCGCCCCGGTCCGGCACGACCTGGTCGAGGTCGGGCGCTCCTGCGTCCACCCCGCCCACCGCAACGGCGCCGTCATCGCCCTCATCTGGGCCGGGCTCGCCCGCTACATGACGAACACCGGACACAACTGGCTCGCCGGCTGCTGCTCCCTCCCGCTCGCCGACGGCGGCACCCTCGCCGCGGCCACCTGGGACACGGTCAAGGCCAAGCACCTCGCCCCCGAGGAGTACTGGGTCACCCCGCACAAGCTCTGGAGCACCGAGGGCATCACCCGCCCCGAGGGCCGCACCGAACTGCCGCCGCTGCTCCGCGGCTACCTCCGGCTCGGCGCCTGGGTCTGTGGCGCCCCCGCGCACGACCCCGACTTCGGCGTCGCCGACCTCTACGTCCTGCTCTCGCTGCGCCGGACCAACCCGCGCTACCTCAACCACTTCCTCTCGCTCGCCCCGGCACCGTGAACGGGACCACGGCCCTCTCGCCGTGGCTCCCCACGGCGCCCTGCACCCCGGGCCACTGCGCCGCCCATCCCGAGTCCGCCCACCCCCCGCGCGGCGCCGACGCGAGCCCGGCCGGGGCCGTCCGGGCCGTGGTCCGGCTGATCGCCGGACTCGGCACCGTCCTCCTCGGCCTCCTCCTCGCCCCGCCGGCCGGCCTCCTGCCGGCCGCCACCCGGCGCACCCTCGTCCGGTACTGGATGCGGGCGGCGGTCCGCGCCTTCGGCGTCCACGTCCGGTACGAGGGCGCTGCCGCCCCGGCCGGCGGCCCGCTCCTCGTCGTCGCCAACCACGTCTCCTGGCTCGACATACCGCTCATCGCCGCCGTTCTGCCCGGCCGCGCGGTCGCCAAGTCCGAGGTGCGCCGCTGGCCCGTCCTCGGCACGCTCGCCGCGCTCGGCGGCACCCTCTTCATCGACCGGGAAGGGATCACGGCCCTGCCCGGCACCGTACGGACCATGGCCGGGGTGCTCGCGGGCGGCGGCCGGGTGGTCGTCTTCCCCGAGGGCTCGACCTGGTGCGGACGGGAACGCGGCCGCTTCCGCCCGGCCGCGTTCCAGGCCGCCCTCGACGCCGGGTGCGCCGTGCAGCCGGTACGGATCGACTACCGGCCCACGGACGCCGCCGCGTACGTCGGGGCCGACCCGCTCGGCTCCTCACTGTGGCGGGTCGTCTCCACCCGGCGGCTCACCGCCGTCGTCCGGCTCCGCGAGCCGCTTCCCGGCGCCCTGTACCCGGACCGCCGCGCCCTGGCGGCCGCCGCTCAGCGGGCGGTGGCCAGCGACAGCGCGAACCTGCCGTCGCTGTCGGTCCACCAGCGGTCGAGGTCGAGGTCCGCCTCCGCGAGCTCGGCCCGGACGCCCGCCTGACGGAACTTCGCGGACACCTCCGTCCGCATCTCCTCGCCCGCCGCGAACGGCACCACGAGATCCAGCTCCGGGATCTTCACGGTCAGCGCGCGGCGGGCCCGCAGCCGCATCTCGATCCACTCCCGCTCGCGGTCCCACACCGCCACGTGGTCGAAGGCGTCCGGGTCGAAGTCCGCGCCCAGCTCCCGGTCGATCACCGCGAGCACGTTCTTGTTGAAGGCGGCCGTCACCCCGGCCGAGTCGTCGTACGCGGCGACGAGCGTCGACTCGTCCTTCACCAGGTCCGTGCCGAGCAGCAGCGCGTCGCCCGGCGTCAGCATCGCCCGTACGGAGCGGAGGAAGGTCCGCCGCTCGCCCGGCAGCAGATTGCCGATGGTCCCGCCGAGGAAGGCCACCAGACGCGGCCCCGGCGTCCCGGGCAGCGCGAGCCCCCGGGTGAAGTCGGCGACCAGGGCGTGCACGTGCAGCCCGGGCCGTTCGGCGAGCAGGGATTCCGCGGCCCCGGTCAGCGCCGACTCGCTCACGTCCACCGGCACATAGCCGTCCAGACCGGGCAGCAGCGCGTCGATCAGGAACCGGGTCTTCTCCGAGGAGCCGGAACCGAGCTCCACCAGGGTTCTGGCCCCGGTGGCGGCGGCGATCTCCGGCGCCCGCTCCTTCAGGATCTCCCGTTCGGCCCGGGTCGGGTAGTACTCGGGCAGCCGGGTGATCTCCTCGAAGAGTTCGCTGCCCCGGGCGTCGTAGAACCACTTCGGCGGCAGCTCCTTGGGGGAGCGGTTGAGCCCGTGGAGGACGTCGGCGCGCAGATCGGCGTCGGCGGCGTCCGGGGCGAGAGTGCGGGTCAGCTGGAACGGGCTCACGCGGAGGGCTCCTTGAGCGGGGTGAGGGTGACGTCGGCGCGGGTGGCGGTCACGAGCGTGCGCCCGGGGACCTCCCGCCAGCGCCGATCGTCGTCGTACGGTTCGGAGGCCACGACCACCCGGTCGGGACCCGTCAGGTACCAGAGGCTGTTCTCCCAGGCGGTCGCGGCGATCAGCGATCCGTCGGTGAGCACCAGGGTGAGACCGGAGCCGGGGGCCGCCTCGGCGACCTCCCGCACCGTGTCGGCCAAGGCCGGGCCCGGCGCGTCGCCGGACCGCAGCCGGTGCAGGACGAGCGCCCAGAGCAGCGCCGAGTCGGTCCGGGCCTCGAGCCCGAGCAGCCGGCCGGCCGGGAGGGTCGCGGCGAGCGGTGCGAGCGAGTCCGGCCAGCCCCTGACGGCGCCGTTGTGGCTGAACAGCCAGGGCCCGGCGGCGAACGGCGCCGCGGCGGCCTCCCCGTCGGCGCCCGGCAGGGTCGCCCCGCGGACCGCGGCGAGCAGCGCCCGGGTGCGCACCACCCGGGCCAGGTCCGCGAAGGAGAGGTCGCCCCAGATGGGGCCGGAGCGCCGGTACCTGGCCGGCACCGGATCGCCGTCGGCGTACCAGCCCACCCCGAACCCGTCGGCGTTCACCACGCCGCTGGTCTGCGCACGTGGCTCCCAGGACTGGCGCAGCAGGCCGTGCCCGGGCCGGACGAGCAGCTCGCCCAGGGTCACCGGCTCGCCCACGTAGGCGACATGACGGCACATCAGTCGAGCTCCGCGCTGCGGGCCGTACGGAAGCCGGAGAAGATCTGACGGCGCACCGGCAGGTCCCAGTTGCGGAAGGTGCCCCGGCAGGCGACCGGGTCGACGGCGAAGGAACCCCCGCGCAGCACCTTGTGGTCGGGGCCGAAGAACACCTCCGAGTACTCCTTGTACGGGAACACGGTGAAGCCCGGGTACGGCAGGAAGTCACTCGCCGTCCACTCCCACACATCACCGATCAACTGCCGTACGCCGAGCGGCGACGCACCCTCCGGGTAGCTGCCCGCGGCCGCCGGACGCAGGTGCCGCTGGCCGAGGTTGGCGTGCTCGGGACCCGGATCGGCGTCCCCCCACGGATAGCGGCGCGAGCGCCCGGAGTCCGGGTCGTACCGGGCGGCCTTCTCCCATTCGGCCTCGGTCGGCAGCCGCCGGCCCGCCCAGCGCGCGTAGGCGTCCGCCTCGTACCAGCTCACGTGCAGGACCGGCTCGTCCTCCGGCACCGGCTCGGTGACCCCGAACCGGCGGCGCAGCCACTGGGCGCCGTCCCGGCGCCAGAACAGCGGGGCCTCGATGCCATGCTCCCTGATCTGAGCCCACCCCTCGGGCCGCCACCAGCGCCGGTCCGTGTAGCCGCCGTCGGCCATGAAGGCCTGATAGGCGCCGTTGGTGACCGGCACGGTGTCGATGTGGAAGGCCGGCACCATCCGGGTGTGCGCCGGACGCTCGTTGTCCAGGGCCCACGGCTCCTCCGAGGTCCCCATGGTGAACGGGCCACCGGGGACCAGGACTTCGGTGGGAAGCGGGCCGCCCCGCAGGGGCGGCGGCGGGGGAGCCGTCAGCGCCGCGGGACCCTTGCGCAGCTGATGGGTGATCAGCATCGTCTCGTCGTGCTGCTGTTCGTGCTGCGCGACGAGACCGAAGGCGAAGGCGGAGCGCAGCAGCGGTCGTCCGTCGAACTCGGCGCGGTCCAGGACATCGAGGACGCGCAGCCGTACGTCCGCCGCGTAGGTCCGGGCCTC
Organism: Streptomyces aureus; assembly: GCF_001418135.1. Taxonomy (GTDB): domain Bacteria; phylum Actinomycetota; class Actinomycetes; order Streptomycetales; family Streptomycetaceae; genus Streptomyces; species Streptomyces aureus_A. The sequence continues at coordinate 16,154 of NZ_LIPQ01000015.1, read as the reverse complement.
GCCCGGCGCGAGCAGCGGCAGCGAGGGGCGGGCGGACCGCGGGTGCTCGAAGGCGTCGTAGAGCGAGTCGATCTCGGGCCGCAGCGCCTCCTGTCCGCCGACGGCCCGCCACAGCCACACCTCCTCCTGGTTGCCGATGTGCGCCAGGTCCCAGACCAGCGGGGACATCAAGGGGGAGTGCTGGGCGGTGAGTTCACCGTCCTCGACGCAGGAGGTGAGCAGCGCCGTACGGGCCCGCGCCGCGGTCATGGCGTCCAGGGCATGCCGGCGCAGGGCCTCGGGGTCCAGCTCGGTCCGGGTCTCCGTCATGACGTCAGCACCTCCAGGTCGTCGGCCGGGCAGGTCCCGGGGATCACGTACCGCTCGTGGAAGGCGGCGACGGCCTGCCGCACCTCCTCGCTCGCCCCGATCCGGGGCAGCGCCTCACGTGCCGCGGCGAACACGGCGAGCGCGGTGGCGTGCAGCTCGGGGTCGGTCAGGCCGTCACGCGCCGCCGCCAGCCAGAGCGGGTTGCGCGGGGCGGGGGCGTAGCCGGCCCGCTCCGCGAGCGGCTTCACCGCCCGGTACACGGTCTCCGCCGCCTCCGGGTCCTCGAACACAGCCGTCGTCACGGCCACCGGCACCATCCACCCGTCCGGGCCCGGCTGCGCGTCGACCATCCGCAGCTCCAGATGGCCGCGCGGCCGCACCGGCGGGAAGAGCGTCGTCATGTGGTACCGCAGGTCGTCGGCGTCGGCCGGCCGGGGCAGGCCCGAGCGCAGCCAGTCGCGGAAGGTCAGCCCCTCCGGAACGGCCCACGGCCCCTCGTCGGCCCGTACGCACAGCACCGGGGTGTCCAGGACGTGGGCCGCGTACTCGGCGCGCGGCTCCCCGTCCGGCAGGGGGGCGAGGGCCCGGCGGGGGTCGAGGTCCGCCCACAGCGCCTGCCGGGTCGAGCGCCAGCCGGTGCGACGGCCCCCGTGCAGCGGGGAGTTGGCGAAGGCCGCCACGAGCACCGCACCGAGGAGATGGGCGAGCTGCCAGCGCCGGTGGTAGCCGAGCGGCCCCGGCTCCTCCAGGCCCGCGTCCAGACAGATCTGCACCGACGCCGAGTCGCACATCATCGCCCGACCGGCGGGGCCGGTGCGGTCCAGCGCGGCCTCCATGGCGTCGTACCGCGGTTCGTGGAGCACCCGTCCGCGCGGCGAGTGCCAGGGGTCCACCCCGTATCCGCTGAGGGTGAGGCCGAGCGGTCCGAGCGCCGACCGTACCGCCCGGAGGTCGGCGGCGAGGGAGTCGAGACATTCCATGAGCGAACCGGCCGGGCGCGAGCTGAGCTCCAGCTGCCCGCCGGGTTCGAAGGTCAGGGACGACACCAGCGGCAGTGACCGTACGGTGTCGAGGGCCGCAGCGAGCCTCGGCGGACGGACGGGGAGCCGGGGGTCCCGCAGCTCGTGCACGAGCCACTCCAGCTCCACCCCCACGGTGCGGGGTGGGCCGGTCTTGAAGCAGATACATCGCAGCAGTTCCTCCGCCTCCGCCTCCGCGAGAGGGGGCTCACCGCTCCGTATGCCGCTGGACGACATCCGTACACCTCCTGATCGTCAGGCCGATCGACGGGACCGGCCCCGGGAAGTTCTGCTTCCACCTAAAGCCACCGTCGAGCGGCGTGCAAGAGCGCCCCGGACCCGCCGAACGCGCCCCCTGCGCCCCCGCCAGGCCGGAAACCGCCCCGGACAGGTCCTGTCGGGACCCGGTCGGATCCCGGGCAATTCCGTTGCCCCGGCCGGGACGAAACGATCATCCTGAGGTCATGAGTGCACGACTGCGCGCGATCGCGCGGCAGACCGAGGAGATCGTTGCCGCGGGCCACTACCAGGCCCCCGACGGCCGCACCGTCTCCGTCGCCGAGGACCTCGCGGCCGCACTGGCCGGAACGCGACTCCACGGCCCCGAACCCGTCACGGTCACCCCCGACACCGACCGGACGCCCACCCTCGACGTCACCGGCGAGAGCAGCCTGGAGGCCGCCCGGCGGATGACCACCGCCGACGCGACCCGCCCCGTTGCCGTCCTGAACTTCGCCTCCGCCCGCAACCCCGGCGGCGGCTACCTCAACGGCGCCCAGGCCCAGGAGGAGGCGCTCTGCCGCTCCTCCGCCCTCCACGCCACCCTGCTCCGCGCCCCCGACTACTACGCCCATCACCGCGAGGACCGCGACGTCCTCTACACCGACCGGGTCATTCACTCGCCCCGCGTACCGGTCTTCCGCGACGACCGCGGCGCCCTCCTCGCCGAGCCCTTCACCGTCGGGTTCCTCACCTCGCCCGCGCCCAACGCCGGCGTCGTCCGCCGCCGTACCCCCGCCCTCGTCGACCGGCTGCCGGGCGCCCTCGCGTCCCGGGCCGAGCGGGTCCTGGAGACGGCCGCCGCGGCCGGCTACCGCCGGCTCGTGCTCGGCGCCTGGGGCTGCGGCGTCTTCCAGAACGACCCCGAACAGGTCGCCGGCGCCTTCACGGCACTGCTCACGGGGGACGGCCGCTTCGCCGGCCACTTCGAGGAGATCGTCTTCGCCGTACTGGACCGCGCCGCGGGCGCACCGACGCTGGCCGCCTTCGCCCGCGTCGTCGGGGCGGCCGCCGTCTGACATGCGGTGCTCGGACCCCCGTGCCAGGCTGAGGGGATACGGACCACAGTCCGAAACCCGTCACGGGAGGCACGATCGTGGGCAAGAAACAGACCCGGACGAACCGGGGAGCCCGTACCGGCGGCCATGAGCACCGCACCGAGGCGACCACGAAGGAACAGACCTCGGCGGCTCCCAAGAGCGAGACGTCGATGCCCCTCGTGGAGCACGCGTCGCACCGCAAGGAACGGAAGTTCGGCCACAACTGAGTGTGGCCACAGAAGAGTTCGCACGCCCTGAGTTCGGCTGCCACCGGCCGTCGAGTCCGCCACGGCCGAGTCGGGCCACGTCTGCGCGTCGTCACGGCCGTGTCCGGCCACGACCGAGCGTGGCCACGGCGACTCGGGCCACGACTGAGCGTCGTCACGGCCGAGTCGGGCCACGACTGAGCGTCGTCACGGCCGAGTCGGGCCACGAATGAGCGTCGGCACAGCCGTGTGCGGCCACGACCGAGCCGAACGCGCCGAGCGAGTACGGAGCGAGGCGGGGAGTCGACGGGGTACGAGGCCGGGGCCCGGCGCCGTTCGCGGCGCCGGGCCCCGGCCCGTATCCCTCCTGCCGGATGCCGGCTACTCCCCGTCGCCGACCGTGATCCGTACGCTCTCCTCGGGCCCCCGGGGCGCCGGAGGCACTCCCGTGCCGAGCCGCTCCTGAGCGGCCGGGTTCATCGTGGAGAGCAGCTGCCGGGCCAGCCCCAGACCGGTCCCGCCCATGGTCAGCGCCTTGGCGAACACGTCCGCCATGCCGTCGGCGCCGTTGAGCAGCACCATCTGGTCCACGTTCCCGAACGCCGACGCGCCCGCGGAGACGATCTCCGGCCACTTCTCGGCCAGTTGCTGCGCGACCACGGCCTCCTGGTTCTCCGCGAGCGCCGCCGCACGGGCCTTGATCGACTCGGCCTCCGCCAGACCCTTCGCCCGGGTCGCCTCCGCGACCGCGAGCCCCTTGGCGTGCTGCGCCGCCGCCTCCGCCTCACCGGTGAGCCGGGTCGCCGTCGCCTTGGCCGCGCTCGCCAGCTCGGTCTCCTTCGCGTCGGCCTCGGCCGCCGAGATCCGGGCGTCCCGCTCGGCCGCGGCCAGCGTCCGGGTCTCGTACGCCATCGCGTCGGCCGGCTTGCGGACCTCCGCCTGGAGCTGCTGCTCCTTACGGTGTCCCTCCAGCTCCGCGACCCGGGTCTCCTGGACGACGACCTCCTGGCGCGAGGCCGCCTCCGCCAGCGGACCGGCCTGCCGGGCCTTCGCGGACGCCTGGTCCCGCTCGGCCTGGTAGCCCGCCTGGAGGATCTCGCTGTCGCGGGTCGCCTCCGACATGCGTGCCGCGGCCTGCTGCTCGGCCTCGGTCGCCCGCCGGTTGGCCTCGGCCTGCGCGATCCGCGCGTCCCGCTGGACGGCGGCCGCGTGCGGGGCGGCCAGGTTCTTGATGTACCCGGTCGGGTCCTCGATCTCGTGGATCTGCAGCGAGTCGACGATCAGACCGAGCTTCTCCATCTCCGTGCCACAGGCCGAACGCGCCTGCCCGGTCAGCTTCTCCCGGTCACGGATCATGTCCTCCACGGTCAACCCGCCCACGATGGCGCGGAGATGACCGGCGAAGACGATGTGCACCCGCTCGCTCATCAGCTTCTGCTGGTCGAGGAAGCGGCGTGCGGCGTTGGCGATCGACACGAAGTCGTCACCGACCTTGAAGATCACCACCCCCCGGACCTTCAGCGGAATGCCCTGGTGGGTGACGCACTCGACGGACAGTTGGGTCTCGTTGAGGTCGAGCGAGAGCTTGCGCACCGCCTGCACACCGGGCAGGACGAGCGTGCCCCGCCCGGTGACGATGCGGAACCCCATACCCGCGCCGAGGCCCTCGTTCTTGTGATTGGAGCCGGAGATGATCAGCGCCTCGTTGGGTTCCGCGACGCGCCACATCATCTTGAAGACGATGATGAGAACGGCGAAGGCGCCGACGACGGCGCCCGCGAGAATGCCGATGCCCATGGACATGGTCCCCCTTCACCGGAGCCGGTGCGGATCCGGTGAAGGGAGTGTGCGCCTGTGACCGGCGCCACTCAACGGTTGCGTCAACTGTCGTACGCGGCTGTGACATAGACGGTGCGTGGAGGGAGATGTTCCATGACCATCACCACCGTTCCCACGTCGATCCGCTCCTTCGGGGAGGCCGGATGGGCGAGGAAGTGTTCGGCACCGCCCCGGATCCGGACGATCACCTCGCCGACGAGACCGGGCCCGACGGTGCCGGTCACCCGGCCGAGCAGTCCCACCATCGAGGAGTCCATCGACGCGTCGTCCATGGCTGAACGGTACGTCAGATCCAGTCGTCCAGCGCGGACATGAAGCCCTCGAAGTCGTCCCGGTGGATCGTGTGACCCGCCCCCTTCACCGTACGGAGCACGAATCCGCGGTCCGCCAGCATCCGGGCGTGCTCCGGCCGCACCAGCGTGCTCGGATCGGCGAGGGTGACGAGGGAGGGCACCACGGGCCGGACCGGCCACATGTCGGCGCCCACGAACTCCGTGAGGCCGTGCGCTGTCCGCTCGTCCCAGTCCCGTACCGACGCCATCTCCACGTCGACGTCCTCGTCCGGCCAGTGCGGGTTGAACCCCTTGATCTGGTCCCGGGTCATCGACTTGCCCCGGACGAACATCTCGGCCCGGTAGCCGCAGGGCCCGGCCGCCAGGTGCCAGGCCGGGTCGGAGTACACCGCCCGGGCCGGCGCCAGACGCTCCACCGCCCGGGCGAGCACGAGCCCGCCCAGCGAGTGGCCGATCGCCAACTCCGCCCCTGAGGGCAGCGATTCGACGAGGTCGTCGGCGTGGTCCTCCGGGCCGTACGCCCCCGGCCCCGCGGCCCGCCCGCTCCGCCCGTGCCCCCGCAGGTCCACCGCGATCACCCGGTAGCCGCGCTCCGCGAGCGCCGGGCCGACCCGCCGCCAGGTGCGGTGGTCGGCCATGAGGCCGTGGACGAGCAGGGCGATCCGGTCGCCCGAACCCCAAGTGAGCGTGTGCAGACGCACGGTGCGGCCTTTCTGACGGTGCAGGGCGGGCGCCGACCGCGGTCAGCGCACGCTGCGGATGGGGCGCACGGCGAGCGCGCCGAGTACCGACAGTACGGCGGCGATCAAGAACAGCGCCGTGTACCCGCCACTGAGCGAGACGACGAGCGAGGCCACGAAGGGGGCGACGATCTGCGGCCCCGCGTTGGCGACGTTGAGGACTCCCATGTCACGGGCGGCGTCCTCGGCCTTCGGCAGCACCATGGTCACCAGTGCGGTGTCGACGGCCATGTAGCAGCCGAAACCGAGGCCGTTGACCGCGGAGAAGGCGAGCATCGCGGTCCAGCTCGTCGAGACGGCAGGGATGAGCAGGGCGACGGCGGCCAGCGCGGCGGAGGCACCCACGAAGAGCTTGCGCCGGTCGAAGCGGTCCGACAGCCAGCCGCCCAGCACGGTGGAGACCACCATGGCGACCGCGTTGAGCGGCATGAGGATCGCCACCGCCTCCTCGGGGCTCAGCCCGGCGGGCAGCTCGGTGTGGTCCTTGAGGATGTACAGCTGGAACCCGGCCACCGCGAAATATCCCAGGACCAGCAGGGCACGGCCGATGAAGGCCCAGCGGAAGTCGTGGTCCCCGAGGGCGCTGCCGAAGGCCGCGAGCTGCTCCTTCACCGGCAGCGGGGCCTTCGCCGGCATGCGCTGCTCCCGGGCGCAGGTCGTGAACAGCACGGCGGTGGCCGCGACGATCGCGCCGAAGACGAGATAGCCGGTGCGGTAGCTCTCGGAGAAGGCGGCGCCGACCAGGGCTCCGATCGTCGAGCCGACGGGGAGGCCGAGGCCGACGGCGGCCGAGGCCTTGCCCCGGGCCTCCACGGGGACCCGGTCGGGGACCACGGAGGTCAGGGCCGCCTGGTAGACGTTCATGACGGCCTGGCCGAGGCACCAGGCGATGGTCACCAGCAGGATCGTGTGGACGCTGCCGAGGAGCAGCATCACGGGCAGCGCGAGCAGACCGCCCGCGAGGATCCACGGGTTGCGGCGGCCCGAGCGGTCCGAGAGGGCGCCCGCCACCGGGTTGAAGACGGTGGCGAAGATCGCGGACATGCCGGAGACGAGGCCGAAGGCGGCCACCTTGCCGGCCGGGTCGATCTCCTCGATCTGGAGCGCGAGGAGGAGCCCGGGGGCGCCGACGTACAGGGCGTACATCGCGGTGTTCCCGACGAGGAGCAGGGGCAGCAGCCCGCGGGTCGGCCGGCCGACCGCGGCGGAGCCGGGCCCCGGCTCGCCGGTGCCCGAAGTGGTGGGGCCGGGGGAGGAAAGGGCCACGGTGCCCTCCTGGGGAGATCGCCCGACAAAGGGCGAGAAGCGGATCGAACGGGCTAGTTACACGTGTCAGTGGCACGTGTGAGCATTGTGTAGCACCCGTTTCCGGCCATCCGCCAGACCCCGGGCCGGATTGGTCTGGAAAGATGCCGAAGCGATGAGTCAGCCAACCGAACACACCCCCGAACGCCCCAGCGGGCGCGCGGTCCCGACCAGCGCCGACGTCGCCCGTCTCGCGGGCGTCTCCCGGGCCACCGTCTCGTACGTCCTGAACAACACCTCGGCCGTCCGCATCAGTGAGCCCACCCGCCGCCGGGTGCGCGAAGCGGCCGAGGAGTTGGGGTACGTGCCGCACGCGGCCGCCCGCAGCCTGCGGGCCGGCCACAGCCGGATGGTGCTGCTGCCGACCTCCCACGTGCCGGTCGGGCCGCTGTACAGCCAGTTCTTCAACGAGTTCCAGTGGGCCCTGCGGCGCCTCGACTACACGGTGGTCCAGTACGGCAGCGTCGGCCTGGAGGCCGAGGAGGCCGCCCGCGCCTGGGCCGAGCTCCGGCCCGTGGCCGTGGTCTCGCTCGGCGAGGTCCAGCTGACCGGGCAGGGCGTCGAGATCCTCAAGAGGTCCGGGGCACGGGCCGTGATCACCCTCGGCACCCAGGGCGTCGAGGGCACCCACGCCCTCGTCATGGACCAGGGACGGGTGGGCGAGGTGGCCACCGCCCACCTCGTGGAGAGCGGCCGGCGCCGGATCGGCGTCGTCATCCCCGAGGAGCCCGGCCTCGCCATGTTCTCCGGCCCCCGTCTCGAAGGCGCGCGGCGCGCGGCCCGCGGCACCGACGCCACCGTCGTACCCCTGCCGCTGCGGTACGACGAGGAATCGGCGAACGAGCTGGCGGCGCGCTGGCGGGAGCTCGGCCTCGACGCCGTCTTCGCCTACAACGACGAGTACGCGATGCTCCTGATGCGGGCGCTCCAGGACGCCGGCCTGGCCGTGCCGGAGGAGGTCGCCGTCGTCGGCGCGGACGATCTGCTGCTCGGCCGGCTCCTGCGGCCCCGGCTCAGCACCGTGCGGATCGACATGGTGCTCGGACGCGAACTCGCGGAGCTGGTCGACCGGGCCGTCCGGGAACCGGAGGCCCCGCCCCGCACCCGCTCGCTCCTCGCCTCACAGGTCGTCCGGCGCGAGTCCAGCTGACCGGGCCGCCCGGCGAGCGGGCCGCCGACCGCTTAGCGTCGATTCATGAGCACAGTTCCGCAGCGTTTCGAGATCCTGCTGGTGCCCGCGCACGTCGAGGACCGGGGCGGCGCCGCCGTGACGGACAGCGCCGTGCGCACCGCCGTCGTGGAGGCCACCGGGCGGCGGGGCGAGTCGGGTTATCCGATCTACGAGGGCCACGGCATCAGGGCCGACATCGACCCGGGGACGCGCACCGTGGAGGCGCTCCTCGTCGACGGACGCGAGCTCGACTACGGCCTCACGGCCCTCGCCCGCCCGGTGGGGCGCGACTGACCTGGGGCGGTCCTGTCCCGAAGGGGCCCGTTGACAGGGCGGTCCGACGGGCAGAGACTCTGCGCGCGCGCCAAGACGAGAGTGCCGAGGGCGAAAGTCCTGTCACCAGGCGAACAGAGTCGTTCCGAAGGTCACGTGGGAGAGAACCGATGAGCATCCGCGACGTCTACATCGTCGACGCCGTCCGCACCCCGATCGGGAAGTTCGGGGGCGCCCTCGCCTCGGTACGTCCCGACGACCTCGCCGGGCACGTCGTACGCGCCCTCGTGGACCGTACTCCCGCGCTCGACCCGGCGCGAGTCGACGACGTCTACTTCGGCGACGCGAACGGCGCCGGCGAGGACAACCGCGACGTCGCGCGGATGGCCGTGCTGCTCGCCGGGCTGCCCGTCTCGGTGCCCGGCGTCACCGTCAACCGCCTCTGCGGCTCCGGTCTTGAGGCCGTCGTCCAGGCGGCCCGCGCCATCGCCGTAGGCGACGCCTCCGTGGCGATCGCCGGCGGCGTCGAGTCGATGTCCCGCGCCCCCTGGGTCCTGCAGAAGCCCGAGCGGGCCTTCCCGGCGGGCCACCAGCAGCTGCACTCCACGACTCTCGGCTGGCGCATGACGAACCCGCGCATGCCCGCCGAGTGGACGGTGGCGCTCGGCGAGGGCGCGGAGCTGATCGCCGACAAGCACGGCATCACCCGTGAGCAGCAGGACGCCTTCGCGCTCGCCAGCCACCGCAAGGCGGCCGAGGCCTGGGCGAAGGGTCTGTACGACGACGAGGTCGTCCCCTACCCGGGAGTGGAGCTCTCCCGCGACGAGTGCATCCGCGACTCCACGTCCATGGAGGCCCTCGCCAAGCTGAAGCCCTCCTTCCGCCCCGAGGGGGGCACGGTCACGGCGGGCAACTCCTCCCCGCTCAACGACGGCGCCGCCGCCCTGCTGCTCGTCGACGAGGACGGGCTGCGTGAGACCGGCCGTGAGCCGCTCGCCCGGATGCGTACGTCCGCGGTCACCGGCATCGAGCCCCAGCTCTTCGGCCTCGGCCCGGTCGAGGCGGTCCGGCGGGCCCTGGAGAAGTCGGGTCGTTCCTTCGCCGACCTGCGGACCTTCGAGCTGAACGAGGCCTTCGCGGCCCAGTCGCTCGGCTGCCTCGCGGAATGGCCGGAACTGGACCCCGACATCGTGAATCCTCGCGGTGGAGCCGTCGCCATCGGCCACCCGCTGGGTGCCTCGGGCGCCCGGCTCGCCGGATCGGTCGCCCACCAGCTGGCGGCGGCCGGCTCGGGCACCGGTCTCGCCGCCCTCTGCATCGGGGTGGGCCAGGGCCTCGCCCTGGTCCTGGAGCGCTGAGCACCCGGACAGTACGCGAGGGGGGTACGGGAGAGACTCCCGTACCCCCCTCGCGGTGGATCACTTCTGCTTGGCGTCCTCGACGGACTTGCGGACCTCGTCCATGTCCAGCTTGCGTGCCTGGCCGATGACATCCTCCAGCGCGGCTTCCGGCAGGGCGCCGGGCTGCGCGAAGATCGCCACGTTGTCGCGGACGATCATCAGCGTCGGGATCGAGCGGATCTCGAACGCCGCCGCCAGCTCCGGCTGCGCCTCGGTGTCCACCTTGGCGAAGACCAGGTCCTCGTGGCGCTTGGAGGCCGCGTCGTAGACCGGGGCGAACTGACGGCAGGGACCGCACCAGGAAGCCCAGAAGTCGATCAGGACGAAATCGTTCCCACTCACGACCTCGTCGAAGTTGTCCTTGGTGAGCTCTACGGTGCTCATTGTTCCTACCTTTCGGGGATCTCCTGGCGGTGTCCTCACGGTCCCCTGGGGACTCGCCCCGCACAACGGCGTATCGAGCCGCGCTATTCCGCACCGCTGAGCCAGACTGTCACCCATGACACGAACGGTGGAGAGCGAGCGCGAGCACGAGTACGACGTGGTGGTCCTGGGGGCGGGCCCGGTGGGCGAGAACGTCGTCGACCGGGTGCGGGCCGCCGGCCTGAGCGCCGCGATCGTCGAGAGCGAGCTGATCGGCGGCGAGTGCTCGTACTGGGCCTGCATGCCCAGCAAGGCCCTCCTCCGCCCCGTGATCGCCCGATCCGACGCCCGGAAGGTGGCGGGCCTGCGCGAGTCGGTCTACGGCCCGCTCGACGCCCTGGAGGTCTTCGCCCACCGGGACGAGGTCGTCGGCGACTGGACGGACGACGGACAGGTGGACTGGCTGGACTCGATCGGCGTACGGATCTTCCGGGGCCACGGCCGTCTCCTCGGGCCGCGCCGGATTGAGGTCGCGGGCCCCGAGGGCGAGCGTCACGTCCTCACCGCCCGCCACGCGGTCGCCGTCTGCACCGGCAGCCGCGCCGTCCTCCCCGACCTGCCCGGCCTGTCCGGGGCGCGCCCCTGGACCAGCCGTGAGGCGACCAGCTCCGACCGGGTGCCGGGGCGGCTGATCGTGGTCGGCGGGGGAGTCGTGGGCGTCGAGATGGCGACCGCCTGGCACGCCTTCGGGGCCAAGGTGACGATGCTGGTACGGGGCGGGGGACTGCTGCCCCGGATGGAACCCTTCGTCGGCGAGCACGTCGCCGCGGCCCTCACCGCGCGCGGCGCGGACATCCGTACCGGCGTCTCCGTCGCCGCGGTCGTACGCGACGGCGGTACGGGACCGGTCACCGTGGTGCTGGAGGGCGGCGACCACGTCGAGGGCGACCAGGTGCTGTTCGCGACCGGGCGGGCGCCGCGCACCGAGGACATCGGCCTGGAGAACGTCGGTCTGAAGCCGGGCTCCTGGCTCGACGTCGACGACAGCCTCAGGGTCACCGGCACCGACTGGCTGTACGCCGTCGGGGACGTCAACCACCGCGCGCTCCTCACCCACCAGGGCAAGTACCAGGCCCGGATCGCCGGCGCCGCGATCGCGGCCCGCGCGAAGGGCACGGAGGCCCTGGACGAGTCGAGCTGGGGCGCGCACGCGGCCACCGCCGACCACGCCGCCGTGCCGCAGGTGGTGTTCAGCGACCCCGAGGCGGCCGCCGTCGGGCTCTCGCTCGCCGAGGCGGAGCGGGCCGGCCACCGGGTGCGGGCCGTGGACCTCGACATGAGCCACGTCGCCGGGGCGGGGCTCTACGCCCAGGGCTACCGGGGGCACGCCCGGATGGTCGTCGACCTCGACCGCGAGGTGATCCTCGGCGCGTCCTTCGTCGGCCCGGGCATCGGCGAACTCGTCCACTCGGCGACGGTCGCCGTCGTCGGCGAGGTCCCGATCGCCCGCCTGTGGCACGCCGTACCGTCGTACCCGACGCTGAGCGAGGCGTGGCTGCGCCTCCTGGAGGCCTACCGGGGCTGACGAGCCGTCACGGCGCCCCACTGTTCAGGACGTCGTCGGTGCGGGCCGGTCCGCCGTCCGCACCATCCCGGTCGTCGTCAACACCGTCCCGGTCGTCGTCGGCACCGGAGGGGTACGGGGTGATCAGGGCCCGTACCGCCGACCGGGCCACCTCCAGGGCTGGCCGCGGGTCACGGCCGGACTCCTGGCCCAGGACGACCCGGGTGCTCAACCCGTCGAGCAGGGCCAGGAGTTCGGACGCGCGCGCCCTCGCGTCGAGCGGGGCGAAGCGCCGCCGCGCGACGCCCGCCGCGAGCAGCGCCTCCAGGTCCTCGTGCCACCCGCGGTCCAGCTGCTCCTGGGCCTCGCCGAGCGCGCTGTTGCCGGGGGTGCGGGCCCACAGCTCGATCCACAGGGTCCAGCGCGGATCGCGCGGCCCGCGCGGCAGGTAGAGCACCAGGAACCGGTCGAGTTTGCGCTCGGCCGTGATCCGCCGGGACAGCAGCGCGCGGCGCTCCTCGGCCAGCGCGGCCTCGCTCCACCGGAGGGCGGCGAGCAGCAGCAGGTCCTTGCTGCCGAAGTAGTACAGGATGTGGCCGCCGCTCGTGCCGAGCCGCTCCGCGAGCGCGGACATCGTGAGCGAGGAGAGGCCGTCCTCGGCGATCGCCGTCATGGCCTCCTCCAGCATCCGTTCCTGGGTGACGTGCCCGTCCCGCCGTCGTGCCGCCCCTGCCACCGCCGCTGTCCCCGTTCCGTCGATCCACCGGTGCCTCTGCTGGATCGACCTTAATCGCAACCCCCCAGGTCTTGACGTGGCCGGAACCCATCGCACATCTTGAATGCCATTCAAGAACTTAGAACGTCATTCAAGGAAGCGTTCGCGACGGCGTTCGCGAGGGCTTCACGACGGCGTTCACGACAGCGTCCGCGACGACGCTCAGGATCAGGAGGTGCGGTGTGCTCGGACACGAGACGGCGCCCGGAACCACGGGAGCCACGGCGACCACGGCCCGGGACGAGGTGTTCCAGGTCGAGGAGCACGGGATCGACCCCATCCCCGACGCCGAACGGCACGGCAGCGCCAAGGACGTCTTCTGGCTCTGGTTCGGCTCGAACCTCACCTTCACCTACGTCATCAACGGCGCCCTCGCCGTCGCCTTCGGGCTCTCCTTCTGGCAGGCCACCGCGGTCGTCGTGATCGGCGGCCTCTCCTTCCTCGCCATCGGCGCGGCCGGCCTCAGCGGCGTCCGCACCGGCACCGCCACCCTCGTCATCTCCCGCGCCGCCTTCGGCCTGCGCGGCAACTGGCCGGCCGGTCTGCTCAACTGGATCGTCAGCATCGGCTACACCATCGTGAACACCGTGGTGGGCACACTCGCCCTCGAAGCCTTCTTCGCCGACCTCGGCTGGAGCGGCGGCTCCACCACCCGCGCCCTCGCCCTCGGCGTCACCCTCGCGCTGACCTTCGCCGTCGCCCTCTGGGGCCACGCCACCGTCCAGTTCGCCGAGCGCTGGATGGCCTACGTCCTCGCCGTCGGGTTCGCCGCCCTGCTCGTCCTCGTCCTGCCCGGCGCCGACACCTCCGCACCCTCCGCCGCACCCGGCGCCGCCGGCTGGAGCCTCGCCTTCGTCGTGATGCTCGCCGGCCCCTTCTCGTACCTCCCCATGCCCGCCGACTACACCCGCTACCTGCCCCGCACGACCTCCCTCAAGGCCGTGACCTGGAGCGGAGCCCTCGGCGGCTTCGTCTCCTCCGTCGCCCTCGGTGTCGCCGGGGTGGCCGCCGCGACCCAGGCCGACATGACCGACGCCGTCGCGGGCACCGAGAGCCTGCTCCCCGGCTGGTTCCAGCCGCTCTTCCTCGCCCTGGTCCTCGGCGGGTCCGTCACCAACTCGATCATCACGCTCTACTCGTCGAGCCTCAACCTCCAGGTCCTCGGCATCCCCTGGAGCCGGGCCCGCGCCATCGTCATCAGCGCCGCCGTGACGGCCGCCGGCTCCCTCGGCGCCCTCTTCCTCACCGACTTCACCACCTCGCTGCTCTCCTTCCTCTCCCTCCTGATCATCGTCTTCGCCCCCTGGGGCGGGGTCTTCCTCGCCGACATGGTGCTCCGCCGCTGCAGGTACGACTCCGCCGCACTGCACGCGAGCACCGGCGGCGGCGCCTACTGGTACCGCGCCGGCTGGCACCCGCCCGGCCTGATCGCGCTCCTCGCGGGCCTGCTCTTCTCGGCGCTCACCTGCGACTCGGAGCTGTGGACCGGCCCGCTCGTCGCCCCCCTCGGCGGCGCGGACCTCACGCTGCTCGGCGCGGGAGTCTCCGCGCTCGTGTACGTGCTCCTCGCGCGCCGGACGGTCATGCCCGTACACCCCTGAGAACCCCCGAGCGCCCGAAACCGCCTGAACACCCCTCGTACGCACGTCACGGAGTCACCCCGCATGAACGGCACCACCACCCCTTCCTCCACCCCTTCCCCGGCCACTGCCGCAGGCCGCCTCCCCGCCGACCTCCTCCTCACCGGCGCGCGGATCCACACCGTCGACCCCGCGCTCCCCGAGGCCGAAGCCCTCGCCGTCCGTGACGGCCGGATCGTCTGGATCGGCTCCGACGCGGAGGTACACGCCTGGGCCGGACCCGGCACCCGGGTTCTCGACGCCGGCGGACGGCTCGTCCTGCCCGGCTTCGTCGACGCCCACAACCACGTCCGCCTCGGCTCCGACGACGCCTGCGTCCAGCTCGCCGGCGCCCGCACCCTCGACGCGATCCACGACCGCGTCCGCGCCTGGCACACCGCGCACCCCGACGCCGAGTGGATCGAGGCCGAGGCCTTCGACTACTCCGCCGTCCCCGGCGGGCGCATGCCCACCGCCGCCGACCTCGACCCGGCCACCGGCGACACCCCCGCCCTCGTCCTCAGCTACGACGTCCACACCGCCTGGCTCAACACCGCCGCCCTCCGCAGGCTCGGCGTCGACCGCGACCACACCGACCTCCCCTTCGGGCGGGCCGTCACCGACCCGACCACCGGCGAACCCACCGGATTCGTCAAGGACTTCGCCGTCAAGGGGCTCTCCCGCGACGGCCACCGCGCCCTGCGCGACCTCGGCGTCCCATGGGCCGCGCCGGACCGGCAGTACGGCCGGCTCGCGAAGAGCCTCGACGACGCCATCGGCTTCGGCATCACCACCGTCGTCGAACCCCAGAACTCCCTCGACGACCTCGCCCTCTACCAGCGCGCCCGCGCCGAGGGCCGGCTGCGCTCCCGGATCGTCGCCGCGCTCTTCCACCCGCGCGGCACGACCGACACCGACCTGGACGCGTTCCAGGCCGTGGCCGAGGAGTTCGCGGACGACCGGCTGCGGGTCGGACCGCTCAAGCTGTACATCGACGACGTCGTGGAACCCCGTACGGCGGCCCTCCTGGAACCGTACGCGGGCTGCGCCCACCACCGCGGCGACACCTTCTACCCGCCCGAGGAGTTCGCCGAGCTGCTCACCCGGCTCGACGCGCGCGGGTTCCAGTGCTTCGTCCACGCCACCGGCGACCGGGGCATCCGGACCGTGCTCGACTCCGTCGAGCGGGCCCGCGCCGCCAACGGGCCGCGCGACGCCCGCCACCAGATCGTCCACGTCGAGTGCCTCGACCCGGCCGACACCCCGCGCTTCGCCGAACTCGGCGTCGTCGCCTGCATGCAGCCCCGGCACGCGGCCCCGGACATCGCGGGACCGGGCCAGGACTGGGCCGAGAACGTGGGCCCCGACCGCTGGCACAAGGCCTGGCCGCTGCGCAGCCTGAGCGAGGCGGGCGCCGTCCTCGCCCTCTCCAGCGACTGGAACGTCGCCGAGATGGACCCCATGGTCGGCATCCACGCCGCCGTGACCCGCCGGCCGCCCGGTGGCGGGGAGGCGTGGACGGCGGGGGAGACGATCGACGTCGAGACCGCGGTCGAGGGCTACACGATGGGCTCGGCGTACGCCAACTTCCTTGAGCACGAGCGGGGTTCGCTGACCGTCGGCAAGCTCGCCGACTTCGTCGTCCTCTCCCGCGACATCCTGCGCGTCGCCCCGGAGGAGATCCCGGGCACGGTGGCGGAGACGGTCGTGGTGGGCGGCGAGGTGGTCGTGGAGCGCTGAGCACTGAGCGGGGCAGCGGGGCGGCGGCCCGCCGGTACCCACGCGCTCCCTTCTCCCCGCCGCGCCGCCGCCCCGCTGCCCCGCTCAGTGCTCAGCGCTCCACGACCACCTCGCCGCCCACCACGACCGTCTCCGCCACCGTGCCCGGGATCTCCTCCGGGGCGACGCGCAGGATGTCGCGGGAGAGGACGACGAAGTCGGCGAGCTTGCCGACGGTCA
>NZ_LIPQ01000149.1 GCF_001418135.1 Streptomyces aureus | reverse complement strand
CCCCCCCGGTCCAGACCGCTCAGGTCCAGGCCGCCACCCCGGTCCAGGCCGCCCCGGTCCAGGCCGCCGTCCCAGTCGCCTCACAGAGCGCTACTGCGCCCCCTGTTCACGCCTCCTACGCCTCAACAAGTGCCGGCGTGCGCCCCTCGTGCGGCTGCGGCGGCGACCCGGCCGCGTGCAGCTGCGGCGGCAGCGGCGGCTCGTCCTCGCGTCAGTTGATCTACGCCATCGGCACCATCGGCTTCGACTACGCGACCGAGGCCCGCCGGGACAGCTTCCGGCAGCAGATGCCGTTCTTCGTGACAGAGGTCGACGGCAAGACGGTCGAGCAGTCGCCGGACCCGTACAGCCCCCGCCAGCTCCGCGACTACCTCGCGAGCGCCCCCTGGGTCTCCGACAAGCTCACCTGGACCCTCACCATGGACGGCGCCACGGTGTACGCGCTGGAGGCCGAGCCCTCCGCGGGCGTGGACTGGAGCGAGGCGCTCGTCCCTCCGGAGCAGGTCGCGAAGGAGCGCAAGACGCCGATCCGGATCGCGACCGAGCAGAACAGGACGGACGCCGATCTGTTCCGCCTGTTCGCCAATCCGCCCGTGTCGACGGTCTACCGGGTGTTCCGCGACGCCATCCTGGGCCAGGCCCTCAACCCGGAGGACTCCAACGAACGCGACGGGTACATCTCGCGCGTCTCCGTTCCGGGCGTCCTCACCAACCGCACCACGCGCCTCTATTCCGGCCAGATCGTGCCGGTGGTCGAGGTCAAGAGCCGCGGCCTGTACACGTGGAACGAGGCCGCGCTCGTCGACTCCGTCTTCACCGAGATCAAGAAGGACGCCGATGTCCAGACTCCCGAGGACAAGCAGAAGCAGGGCAAGGTGCAGGTCCGCGACGAGGCCGAACTGAGGCTGACGATCCGGGCGTTCCTCGACAAGATCTACTACCAGTTCCGCAACCTCGGCCAGACGTCCGCCGACCGCGCGCTCAACTACATGGGCACCAACGCCTTCCTGTTCGGCGACAAGATCTCGGAAGGCCTGCTGTCCGCGAGCAGGGTCCCGGGCTCCACCAAGAACCTGTACGCGCTCGACTCCATCACCGTCACCAAGAGTCCGTACTGCAGGGTCGGTTCGGACTGCCAGGACGTGACCGTGACCTTCTACGACCCGGAGGACGAACGCAGGTCCCGGCTCTCGTATCTGTTCACCATCGACGTGAGTGACGAGCTGCCGGTCACCCTGGCCCCGGTCCACACCTTCCTCGGCTCCTTCTGAAGCCCCCGCGTCCCGAGGTCCCGCCGATCACCGAGAGGAGAATCCGCCATGGACACCCGGCGCACTCCGCACCACCGGCACACCCCGTACAACCGCCCAGGAGCCATGCCGCTCCAGGTCCGCCCCGTCCACCGCGACGCCCCCGGGAGCGAAGCCCCGGGTACCGGTTCCGGCGTCGAGGCCGCCCTGTCCTCCTGCGCCACCCTGACGGGCCCTGCCCGGCAGATGTGCTACGCGGGCGGCGGCGTCTACGTCTGACCCCCGAGGATCCGCGACCGGATCCACGCCACCGAGGAGAGGAAACCACCATGTTCGACGAGACCCGCGCTCCGGACACGGACGCCGGCACCCCCCGCCGGTCCGCTCCCGGACAGCTCCGACTGCAGCTGCCCCACCAGTCCGCACCCGTCCACCGCGAACGGCACGTCGAAGGGTCCGGTGCCACCGACGGCGGCGCCGGCGCCAGCGGACTGTTCAACATCATCGGCAACCTCGCCGACGGCTTCCTGCCGTTCTGACCCCCACGAGCCTCTGCGGGCACAAGGCCCGCAGACAGAGAGAAGCAGGGAAAGGAGTACGTGATGTTCGACGAGACCCACGAGACGAACACCGACACCGGCACCCCCCGCCGGTCCGCTCCCGGACAGCTCCGACTGCAGCTGCCCCACCAGTCCGCACCCGTCCAGCGCGGGAGGCACGTCGAGGGATCCGGCGCCACCGAGGGCGGCGCCGCCGCCAGCGGGCTGCTGAGCATGCTGGGCCAGGGCATCGACGACCTGTTCCCGTTCTGACGAACCCGGCCGGGCCGTGCGCCGGGCATCCGCCCGGTGCCGGCCCGGCACCCGATCTGAGGAAGCGCCATGCGACTCGATCTGCCGATCCAGGCACCGGCGGTGGACCGGCGGGAGCACTACCAGCCGTACCGCGCCGTCGTCCCCTTCCTGGACAAGAGAACCGGGCGAATGGAACCGGTGCACAAGCAGCCCAGGGGCGACTACGGGTCTCTGCCCGCGGACCCCGCGGCGCTCGTCCACGGTTACGGCCGCGGCTGGAACTGCGCGCCGACGGGCTGCCGATGGGCCGGCGTCCTGTGAGAAGCGTCCTGTGAGGGAAAGGGAAGGGACGGGTCCTGCTCGGTGGCCCGTCCCCGCAGGAAGGAGCCGAGAGCGCCATGGCCACACCGAGGTCGGCCGTCTCCTGGCCGAACGACAAGACGTACCTCTTCTTCGACGACGACACCTACGACCGGTACGACTCGGTCACCGGCGTCCGTGAGGACTCCGGGCTGCCCGTCTCCAACTGGCCCGGCCTCCCCCGTTCGCCGGACGCCTTCGTCTGGTGGGGCGCGGGCAAGGCGTACGCGTTCCTGGGCGACACCTACGTCCGCTACGACAACCCGACCGACGAGAGCGCGGACGGTGTCGAGGCCGAGTACCTGCCACCCCACTTCACCCTTGACCACTGGCCGGGACTGCCCACCGGTGCCGGCGGCGGCCCCGACTGGCGAACCGGCATCGACGCGGCCGTGAACTGGGGGAACGGCAAGCTGTACCTCTTCAAGGGCGACGCCTACGTCCGGTACGACATCACCGCGGACCGCGTCGACCCCGGCTACCCCCGTCCCATCGCGGGCAACTGGACGGGCCTCTTCCCCGACGGCGTGGACGCCGCCGTCAATCCCGGCGGCCGCTTCACCTACTTCTTCCGCGGCGGGCAGTTCCAGCGCTTCGACGTGGATGCCGACCGGGTGGACGCGAGTGGTCCACTGGACGCCTCCTTCCGTCTCGCGCCCACCCCTTCCGGGGCCGTGGCCCCGGCCCGCGTGCTGACTCCGGACCAGGCGAACAAGCTCATGGCCGACCTGATCCGGCGCGGCCTCGTCACCCTGAAGAGCCCGGCGTTCGTCGACGGACCGTCCGGGATCGTGGCACCGACACCCGCCCAGCGGGTCGTGGTGAGCCCGCCGACGTTCGGCGGGATCCGCTACACGAACCAGATCGCGCCGGCGTCCGCGGTCATCGACAACCTCGACCAGCGCATGCTGATCGCGCTGTACCGCCTCACCCGCTGGATCAACTCCTCGGCGCCGGACGTCGCCGAACTCCTCCACCTCGGCATCGGCCACGGCGGGCCCAACCTGAAGGACTGCCACAACCAGGGCCGCGCGCTCGATCTCTCGGGCATCACGGGGCAGTTGGACGGAGCACCGTTCACCCGGTCCGTGAAGAAGGACTGGGGCAACCTGCCGCGCCCGCCCGGCGTCAGGATCCGTATCGACCCCGCCGTGGACCCGCTCGGGCACGCGCTGTTCACGACCGTCTTCCGGTTCGCCACGTTCGAGTGCGAGGCGACGGCGATCGGCCGGGCCAACAAGTGGCCCATGCCGGAACTCGGCGGCACCGGCTTCGTGATCTACCCGGACTACGCCCCGGACGCCGCCCCCGGCAGCGACAACGCCACACTGCGCGCCGCCCACCAGGACCACTTCCACATCCAGATCGGCGTCACCAGGCTGCCCTGAGCGTCACCGCCCCGCCCCGAACGCCGTCAGGAGGGCGCCGGCCGGCCCTTCGGCCGCCGCAGCCCCGCCGCCGTGAGGCGCCGCAGCAGCTCCTTCGATCCGACCTCGACCGCCCCGCCGGCCACGGCGTCCGCGTACCGGTCGGAGGGTATGTCGTAGTGGTCGCGCTCGAAGGCGCGGGGCGGGGCGCCGATCGAGGCGGCGAAGGTGTGCAGTTCCTCGAAGGAGACGTCGCTGACCAGGTGCGACCACATGCGGCCGTGCCCCGGCCAGGTGGGCGGGTCGATGTAGAGGGTCACCGGCCGACGCTCCTCGTTCCAGGTGCCGCTCCGGGCCGTCTCACGTGAGACCGCCCACCGGCGCGACCACGATGCCCTGCTTCCCGCAGACCCAGTGCGGGTCCGGCCCCAGCTCGGGCTCCACGTCCAGGGCGTGCGGGCCACCGGTGGAGCAGACCGGGCAGAGGGGCCAGCGGCCGTACCGTTCGAGCAGGGCGTCCTGGACGTCCTGGGCGACGAGACCGGCGACGTACGTCAGGCCCTCGGGCCACTGCTCGACCCACCAGCGGCGGTGGGTCACCGCGTCCTCCACCATCGACACCACCTCGGCAGCGGCGACCTCGCGGGCCACCAGGTCGGCCAGCACCAGAGCGCGAGCGGTGTGGAGCGCCTGCTCCACGGGGTCGATGTCGTCCATGCACCCATTGTCACCCGTGGCGAGCGCACCTCGCGAAGGACCGGAGGTCCCGCCCCGATCCGGGACCGACGGGGTCTTGTCGCACCCCCTCTCCGAAAGTATCTTTCAGTTGTGACCAATGAAGTGAAGGAAAGTTTCACGGGCGACGCGCCCCCCGCCCCCGCCGCGCTCGCGGCCAAGGTACGGACCCTCGCGCCGTCCATGACCCGCTCGATGCAACGGGTCGCCGAAGCCGTCGCCGGAGACCCCGCCGGCTGCGCCGCGCTCACGGTCACCGGCCTCGCCGAGCTCACCGGCACCAGTGAGGCGACCGTCGTCCGCACCGCCCGCCTCCTCGGCTACCCCGGCTACCGCGACCTCCGGCTCGCCCTCGCCGGGCTCGCCGCCCAGCAGCAGTCCGGCCGCGCACCCGCCGTCACCGCCGACATCGCCGTCGACGACCCGATCGCCGACGTGGTCGCCAAGCTCGCCTACGACGAGCAGCAGACCCTCGCCGACACCGCCGCCGGACTCGACACCGTCCAGCTCGGCGCCGCCGTCGCCGCCCTGGCCACCGCCCGCCGCATCGACATCTACGGCATCGGCGCCTCCGGCCTCGTCGCCCAGGACCTCGGCCAGAAACTCCTCCGCATCGGTCTCATCGCACACGCCCACAGCGACCCGCACCTCGCCGTCACCAACGCCGTGCAGCTCCGCTCCGGCGACGTCGCCATCGCCATCACCCACTCCGGCTCGACCGGCGACGTCATAGAACCGCTCCGGGTCGCCTTCGACCACGGGGCGACGACGGTCGCGATCACCGGCCGCCCGGACGGGCCGGTCACGCAGTACGCCGACCACGTCCTCACCACCTCCACCGCCCGCGAGAGCGAACTGCGCCCCGCGGCCATGTCGTCGCGGACCAGCCAACTCCTGGTAGTGGACTGCCTGTTCACCTGTGTCACACAGCGTACGTACGAGACGGCGGCCCCTGCCCTCGCCGCCTCCTACGAAGCCCTGGCCCACCGCCACTCACCCCGCACCCGCTGACGACCACAGCACCGAAAGAGCCGCACGTGTCTGCTACGTACTCCGAACTCCGCGCCCAGCTGGCCACCCTCACCACCGAAGCGTTCCGTCCGGAACTGGCCGAGATCGACCAGCTCCCCACCGCCGAGATCGCGGCGCTCATGAACGGCGAGGACGCCACCGTCCCCACCGCCGTCGCCCGGCAGCTCCCCGCCATCGCCGCCGCCATCGACGCCACCGCCGAGCGCATGGCCCGCGGCGGACGCCTCATCTACATGGGCGCAGGCACCGCGGGCCGCCTCGGCGTCCTCGACGCCAGCGAGTGCCCGCCCACCTTCAACACCGACCCGAGCGAGGTCGTCGGCCTCATCGCGGGCGGCCCCTCCGCCATGGTCAAGGCCGTCGAAGGCGCCGAGGACTCCAAGGAACTCGCCGCCGAGGACCTCACCGCGCTCGACGTCACCGCGGACGACACCGTCGTCGGCATCTCCGCCTCCGGCCGCACCCCGTACGCCATCGGCGCCGTCGAGCACGCCCGCGCACGGGGGGCGCTCACCATCGGCCTCTCCTGCAACGAGGACAGCGCACTCGCCGCCGCCGCCGAGCACGGCATCGAGGTCGTGCCCGGCCCGGAGCTGCTCACCGGCTCGACCCGGCTCAAGGCGGGCACCGCCCAGAAGCTCGTCCTCAACATGATCTCGACCATCACGATGATCCGGCTCGGCAAGACGTACGGAAACCTGATGGTCGACGTCCGCGCCTCCAACGAGAAGCTCCAGGCCCGCTCGCGGCGGATCGTCGCCCTGGCCACCGGCGCACCGGACGAGCAGATCGAGACCGCCCTCGCCGCCGCCGACGGCGAGGTGAAGAACGCGATCCTCATGATCCTCGCCGACATCGACGCCCCCACGGCCGCCGAGCGGCTCAAGGTCTCCCAGGGCCACCTGCGTGCGGCGCTGCACGCGACCGGGCCCACTCCGTAACCCCCCTCACCCCCCAGAGGCACCCCTCACAGCAAGGCACCACCGCACCATGAGCACAGACGACAAGAACCGCGCCATCGCCGCCGCGATCCTCCCCCTCGTCGGCGGCGCCGGGAACATCGGCTCCGTGGCCCACTGCATGACCCGCCTCCGGCTGGGTCTGCGCGACCGCTCGCTCGTCCAGGACGAGGCCCTCAAGGCACTGCCCGCCGTGATGGGCGTGGTGGAGGACGACACGTACCAGATCGTCCTCGGCCCGGGCACCGTCGCCCGCGTGACCCCGGAGATCGAGGCCCTGCTGGCGGCGGCCCCGCAGCCCACGCACTCGGCGGAGGACCTCGCGGCGCAGGGCGCGGCCCTGAGGGCGGCGCAGAAGGCGAAGAACGCCACCCCGTTCAAGCTCTTCCTCCGCCGGATCGCGAACATCTTCGTCCCGCTGATCCCCGCGCTCATCGGCTGCGGCATCATCGCCGGCCTCAACGGCCTGCTGATCAACCTCGGATGGCTGCCCGGCGTCACCCCGGCGCTCGCCGCGATGGCGAGCGGCTTCATGGCCCTCATCGCGGTCTTCGTCGGCCACAACACGGCGAAGGAGTTCGGCGGTACGGCGATCCTCGGCGGCGCGGTCGCGGCGATCATCGTCTTCCCCGGCGTCGCCAAGGTCGACGCCTTCGGCCAGACGCTCTCCCCCGGCCAGGGCGGAGTCCTCGGCGCGCTCGGCGCCGCGATCCTCGCGGTGTACGTGGAGAAGTGGTGCCGCCGCTGGGTGCCGGAGTCCCTCGACGTCCTGGTCACCCCGACCCTGACGGTCCTGGTCTCGGGTCTGGTCACGATCTTCGGCCTGATGTTCGTGGCCGGTGAGATCTCCACCGCCATCGGCGAGTTCGCCGACTGGCTCCTCGCGCACGCGGGCGCCGGAGCGGGCTTCCTCCTCGGCGGCCTGTTCCTGCCGCTCGTCATGCTGGGCCTGCACCAGGCCCTCATCCCGATCCACACCACGCTCATCGAGCAGCAGGGCTACACGGTCCTCCTCCCCATCCTGGCGATGGCGGGCGCGGGCCAGGTCGGTGCGGCGGCGGCGGTCTACCTGAAGCTCCCGCGCAACGGATCGATCCGCCGCACCATCAAGTCAGCGCTCCCGGCCGGCTTCCTGGGCGTCGGCGAGCCCCTCATCTACGGCGTCTCCCTGCCCCTCGGCCGCCCCTTCGTCACGGCCTGTGTCGGCGGCGCCTTCGGCGGCGGCTTCGTCGGACTGTTCAGCATGCTGGGCGACACGGTCGGCTCGACGGCGATCGGCCCCTCGGGCTGGGCCCTCTTCCCCCTCCTCGACGGCGCCAAGGGCCTGGGCGAGACGATCGCGATCTACGCGGGCGGCCTGCTCGTCGGCTACCTGGCCGGCTTCGTGGCGACGTACTTCTGGGGCTTCAGCAAGGAACTCCTGGAGGAGTTCGACGTGGACACCGAGGCGGCACCGACAGGGGTGACGGTGACGACGGGCGGCCCGGCCGCGGAACGGGAGCCGGAGCGGGCGAAGGTCTGAGCGACGGAGAAGAGGAGCCCGGCCGGAAGGATTCCGGCCGGGCTCCCGCACGTGTACGGAAGACGCCCACCTCCCGCACGTGTACGGGAGACGCCTACCGGCAGAGGACGTCCCCGTCCGGCCGGACGCCCT
Source organism: Streptomyces aureus (assembly GCF_001418135.1). Taxonomy (GTDB): domain Bacteria; phylum Actinomycetota; class Actinomycetes; order Streptomycetales; family Streptomycetaceae; genus Streptomyces; species Streptomyces aureus_A. The sequence goes on along the minus strand of NZ_LIPQ01000149.1, from coordinate 1,353 downwards.
CGGTGAGGAAGCGGGTCACGGCCTGATCCCCGCAGGCGTTGCCGTTCCCCAGATAGGCCCCGTGCCCGCCGTGGTCGACGGAGACGAGCCGGGCACGGTCCCCGAGGGCGCGCCGCATCCCCATCCCCTTGAAGTACGGGGTGGCGGGATCCCGCAGGTTCTGGATCATCAGGATGTTGGACGGCCCGCGGTCGGTGACGCGGACGGGCTTCTCCACCGCGCCGTCCTTCCAGAAGGAGCAGGGCGTGATGTTCGCCGGCATCCCGGCGGTCAGCGGGAACCGCTCGCGGTCCTTCGCCACGGCCCGCTCGTACGCCGGAACGGACGCGGGCCAGTTCACGTCGTTGCAGATCACGCCCACGGTGATGGCCGCGGCGTCGTCCGGCATCGCGCCCGCCAGCTCACGCGGCAACACCGGCTCGCCCTCCGGGTCGAGCGCCTCCGTCACCAGCTGCGCGAAGGCCGGGAAGAAGCCGTCGGAGTAGAGCGCGAGCTGGAGCGACTGGAGCAGCATCGAGCCCGTGAGCGGAGGGCCCGGCTTCACGGGCTCGCCCGGCGCACCCGGGAGCACGGAGGCATGCGGCTCGCGGTCGAGCCGGCCCGCCAGATCCATGACGACGGCCCTGACGTCCTCGGGCCGCTCCGCGAGCCGCAGTCCCTGGTCCGCCCGGTCCGGGTGCGCCGCCCAGTCGGCGAAGTCCGGGAACCGGTCCTCGGCGCCCTGCGCCATGCCCTCAAGCCAGCCCCGGGCGACTCTCTTCGGGTCGGGGTCGTTGCTGCTGTCGAGGACCCAACGGTCCGTCCGGTGCGGGTACTTCTCCGCGTACGCGGCCGCCACGTACGTCCCGTACGACACGCCCCACGCCGACAGCTTCCGCTCACCGAGCGCCTTCCTCAGCTGTTCCAGGTCCCGCACCTGGTTGGCGGTGGTCAGCCCGCGCAGCATGGCGCCCCCGTTCCGGGCACAGGCCTCGGCGATCCGCTTCGACCGGGTGACGTTCTCGCCGATGCCGCCACCCGCACCGGGCCACGACCGCAGCGTCATCATCCACCGGTCGCCCTCGTCGAGCCCGCACCGCGCCTTGGCCGAGCCGCCGATTCCGCGCGGGTCGAACGCCACCAGGTCGTACGCCCCGTCCATCTCCTTCGCCAGGGCGGCCCCCTTCTGCCCCAGCCGCTGCACTCCGGAACTGCCGGGCCCACCGGGGATCACCATGAGCGTCCCGCGCCGCGCCTCGGGCCGCGTGCTGGGCAGCCGGGAGACGGCGAGCCGGACCTGCTCCCCGTCGGGATCGGCGTAGTCGAGGGGTACGGAGAGCGTGGCGCACCGCTGCCCGGGCAGCGGTGCGCCAC
>NZ_LIPQ01000148.1 GCF_001418135.1 Streptomyces aureus | reverse complement strand
TCCCTCGACGCCCCGTCCCTCGACGCCCCGTCGCCCCGGCCCGAGACCCGCTCGGTCCGCCGCTGAGGCGCCGTGCGTCCAGCCCTCCTCGTCCCAGGCCGCACGCACGCGCGTGGCGCGGGTTTCCGGGAAGAGCTCGTCCGTGCGGGTGGTGACCGCCAGGTCCCGGGAGGCGAGCGCCGGGAGGAGGGTCGGCGCCTCGGACGCCACGCGGCGGGACGTCGCCGCGAGACGCGCCCCGAGCCGGTTCGCGTACGCCAGCAGGAACGACTGCCGGAACGACTTCGTGCGCTTGCGGCCCGCCGCCCGCTGCTCCGCCTCCGCCCGCGTCATCGCCGCCGTCCCCTGCACGAGCAGTGACGTGTAGAGCAGCTCCACCGGGTCGCGGTCCGCCTCGAAGCCGACCACCGTCGAGAAGCCGTAGGTCTCGTTCCACACCGCCCGGCAGTGGTTCGCCGTCGCGACCGCGTCGAGCAGGATCGCCTTCGCCTGCTCGTACGGCGGCTCCACCCCGATCCGGATCGCCCCCGGCGTCTCCGGCGACGGCGCCCCCGCCGCGAGCGTCGCCTCGTCCAGGCTGTGCCGGGCCATCAGCTCCTGCGCCTTGGCCGTGAGCGCCTCCGCCTCCTCCGGATACCCCGTCGCCTCGGCCTTCGCGAGCAGCGCCCGGATCCGGGTCAGCATCCGCGGCTCCCCGGCCGTCGCCGGCGGCAGCGCCTCCCCCGGCACCGGGCCGACCGCGTCGAGCCTCGGCAGCCGCACCAGGAGCCGGTACAGCTCCAGGACCGTCGTCGCGTACGAGAAGCGGTCCGTCGGCCGGCCGGGCGACGCGTCCAGCCCGTCGAGCTGGGCCCGCCAGCGGTGCGGCAGGGTCTCGTAGCGGGCCGTCTCGGTCAGGACCAGGCCGGTCAGGACCCGGAGGTGCGTGTCGGAGAGGTCGCGGCGGGCGATGCGTACGAGGTCCGCGGGCTGCCAGCCCCGCCCCCACAGGGTCCGCACGAACTCCTCGCCGCGCCGGTTCAGTTCCGGGTCGGCGCCCCGGTCGGCGGCCAGCAGCGACGCCGCCGTGTCGAGGGAACCGTCGTCACTCGCGTACAGCGCCTCAAAGGCCCTGTCGACCGTGCTGCCGGTCCTGCCGGTGTCGCTCGTGCCGCTGGTGTCGCTCGTGCTCACGCCGTCCTCGTGTCCCATGCCTCGCGCGACCGGGCGATCACCGAGCGGTGGTCGAGCGACCAGTCGACGAGCTGCTTGATCAGGTGGGTCATGCTGTGTCCCGTCTCCGTCAGCGCGTACTCGACCTGCGGCGGCGTCGTCGGGTACACCGTCCGCGAGACGAGTCCGTCGCGTTCGAGGCGGCGCAGCGTCAGGGTCAGCATCCGCTGCGAGATGCCGGTGACGAGCCGCTGGAGTTCCCTGAACCGCCGCGGTCCCGCCGCGAGTTCGACGACCACGTGCACGGTCCACTTGTCGCCGAGCCGGTCCTGGACGTCCCGTACCCCGCAGTCCTCCGCGCAGCTCACCAAGGGTTCGGTGGTTACCTCCGTGTGCCCCTCGGACATCGATGTGCCTCCTTACGCGATCTTCTCCGTCCCCCCACGATGGTCTCAGCCATCACGTCGTCACCACGGTCCCAGGGGGAAACATGCTGCTCGTCACCGGTGTCTCCGGCGCTCTCGGCTCGCTCGTCGCCGAGCGGCTCGCCGGTCGCGAGGACGTCGTCCTCGGTACGCGCGCGGGACTGCCCGGCACCCGCCGCCTCGACTTCGACGCGCCCGAGACGCTGCCGGAGGCCTTCGCGGGGGTGGAGACGCTGCTGCTCGTCTCCGCCGGTTACGGGGAGGACGACACGGTCGTGGCCCGTCACCAGGCCGCGATCTCGGCCGCGGAGGCGGCGGACGTACGCCATGTCGTCTACACCAGCCTCTCCGGCGACGGCGACCACCTCACGTACGCGCTCGCCCACCGCTGGACCGAGCGGCGGCTGCGGAGCTCCGCCACCCTCGACTGGACGATTCTCCGCAACGGCCTCTACGCCGAGTTCCTGACCTGGATCGCCACGCCCGACGCCGAGAACCGGATCACGGGCCCGCTGGGCGAGGGCCGCCTCGCCGCCGTCGCCCGCGCGGACCTCGCCGACGTCGCCGTGGCGGTCGCGACGGACCCGGCCGCCCACCGGAACCGGGTGTACGAGCTCGTCGGCGAGCGCGCCCTCGGCGGCGCCGACCTCGCGGAGGCCCTGGGCGCCACGTACGCCCCCGGCAACCTCGCCGACGCACGCGCCGCGATCGCCGCGTCCGGGGCGNNCGGCGATCGCCCACGGCTTCATGGACGGTACGGGGGTGGAGAGCGACCTGCGCACGCTGCTGGGCGGCCGCGAACCGCTCGACGCGCTCGATGTCTTCGTGAAGGCCGTACGGCAGGGCTAGTCCCGGCTCCGGGCGGGGCCGGGCATACGTACAGGGGGTACGATCCGGCTCGGCCGC
>NZ_LIPQ01000147.1 GCF_001418135.1 Streptomyces aureus | reverse complement strand
GCCGCCCAGAAGGGCCGCGGTCACCGCCCACCACATGCCCGGATCGTCGGTGTGCATCAGCCGGGCCAGGACCCCGCGGATCGACTGGTTGGCGGTCTCCTCGGCGAATCCCACCCGGCCGGTCTCGAACAGCGTCTCCGTCCAGAACCGCTTCGAGTCCGCCGGCAGCACGAGCGCCACGGCCAGCGTCGTCCCCAGGAACACCCCGGTCGCCGTCACCGCCGTGCGCAGCCAGGTGTTCCAGCTCCGGTCCCGGCGCCACAGCAGTACGCCCGCGACGAGCAGCAGGACCACGAAGAGCCCCGGTGTGAGCTTCACCGCGGTGGCCAGGCCGATGCCCAGACCGGCCCAGCGGCTGTCCCGGCGCCGGGTGAGGTCCCAGAGCACCGCCACCGCTATGAGCAGGTTGATCTGGCCGTACCGCAGGGTCGTCCACACCGGCTCGCACCAGACCACCACCGCGGCGACCCACAGTGTCGTACGCCACAGGTCCGTGCGCGACAGCGACGGGCGGACCAGCTGGAGCGACAGCTGCACCAGCGCGACCACCAGGAGCAGGTTCCCCGCGGTGGCCAGCGTCCGCATCACGGGCACGCTCACCAGGGTGAGCGGGACGAACAGCAGGGCCGCGAAGGGCGGGTAGGTCATGCCGAGGTTCGCCGAGGTCGCGCGCATCGCGTACAGGTCGCCGCCCGCCCTGACCGTCTCGCCCTCGGCCCGGTAGACCATCACGTCGAGCATGTTCACGTGGGCGAGGCGTTGCGCCACCCAGAAGGCCACGAACGAGAGCAGGCAGATCGCCGCGGCGGTGGCCAGGGGCCAGGGCCGGGCGCGGGTCTTGGAGAGCACGGAGACGGACACAGTCGGCGACCCTACCCGGCAGGTCAGGAGGGCCCGGAGAATCGATTTGGAGATCTGCCGGGGAGCCGGTTAATGTTCTGTCTGTCGCCGCGAGGGAAACCGAAACGGAGACGGAAAGCAAGGGGCTATAGCTCAGTTGGTAGAGCGCCTGCATGGCATGCAGGAGGTCAGGAGTTCAATTCTCCTTAGCTCCACAGAAAAGAAGCGGGTCACCCGGATCGGGTGGCCCGCTTCTTCGTCGTGCCGCTTCTCCGTTGTCCGGCCTCACCCGCTGCGGCTCCGCTCCGTGAAACGTCGGTGCGGCCCGCTCGGGCCCTGCGGTACCCTGGCGCCATGCGTGCCGTACGCCTTCTGCTTACCGAGCCGCGCTGATCAGTCCCGGCGGATGACAGACATCCGCCGGAGTCGGCGCGGCGTCCCCTCCTGTGCGAGGGGTTTTTTCATTTCACGGCAGTCCGTGGCAGTGGGCAGAGACGATCGATGGAGCTTCAAGGACCATGACCGAGATCAATACGGCCGCCGAGACGGCGGCCCCGCATCGCTACACGGCGGCCATGGCCGCCGACATCGAGGCACGCTGGCAGGACTTCTGGGACGCCGAGGGCACGTACGAGGCCCCGAACCCCACCGGTGACCTGGCGGGCGACCCCGCGATCGCCGCCCGGCCCAAGAAGTTCATCATGGACATGTTCCCGTACCCCTCGGGTGCGGGCCTGCACGTCGGCCACCCGCTCGGCTACATCGCCACGGACGTCTTCGCCCGCCACGCGCGCATGACCGGCCACAACGTGCTGCACACCCTCGGCTTCGACGCCTTCGGCCTGCCGGCCGAGCAGTACGCCGTGCAGACGGGCACGCACCCGCGTGTGTCCACCGAGGCCAACATGGAGAACATGAAGGTCCAGCTGCGCCGGCTGGGCCTGGGCCACGACAAGCGCCGGTCGTTCGCCACGATCGACCCCGAGTACTACAAGTGGACCCAGTGGATCTTCCTGCAGATCTTCAACTCCTGGTACGACGACGAGGCCGGCAAGGCCCGTCCGATCGCCGAGCTGATCGCGCAGTTCGAGAACGGCACGCGTGAGGTTCCCGGCACCACGCGCGCGTGGAGCGAGCTGACCGCCGCCGAGCGCTCCGACGTCCTGGGCGAGTACCGCCTGGCCTACGCCTCCGACGCGCCCGTCAACTGGTGCCCCGGCCTGGGCACGGTCCTGGCCAACGAGGAGGTCACCGCCGACGGCCGCTCCGAGCGCGGCAACTTCCCCGTCTTCAAGTCCAAGCTGCGCCAGTGGAACATGCGGATCACCGCCTACGCGGACCGGCTGCTCGACGACCTGGACGCGCTGGACTGGCCCGAGGCCATCAAGCTGCAGCAGCGGAACTGGATCGGCCGCTCCGAGGGCGCCCGCGTCGACTTCCAGGTCGGCGACACCGGTGCCATCACCGTCTTCACCACCCGCCAGGACACCCTGTTCGGCGCCACCTACATGGTCCTGGCGCCCGAGCACGACCTGGTCGAGAAGATCGTCCCGGCCACCTGGCCCGAGGGCACCCACGACGTGTGGACCGGCGGACACGCCACCCCGTCCGAGGCCGTCGACGCCTACCGCAAGCAGGCCGCCTCCAAGTCCGACGTCGAGCGGCAGGCCGACGCCAAGGAGAAGACCGGCGTCTTCACCGGCGCGTACGCGACCAACCCGGTCAGCGGCGAGCAGGTCCCGGTCTTCATCGCCGACTACGTCCTGATGGGCTACGGCACCGGCGCCATCATGGCCGTCCCCGCGCACGACAGCCGCGACTTCGCCTTCGCGCGCGCCTTCGAGCTGCCGATGCGCTGTGTCGTCGAGCCGAGCGACGAGCGCGGCACCGACCCCTCGACCTGGGACGACGCCTTCGCCTCGTACGAGGCCAAGCTGGTCAACTCCTCCAACGAGGACGTGGCGCTCGACGGCCTGGGCGTCGTCGACGCCAAGGCGAGGATCACCGCCTGGCTGGCCGACCGCGGCATCGGCGAGGGCACCGTCAACTTCCGCCTGCGCGACTGGCTGTTCAGCCGCCAGCGCTACTGGGGCGAGCCCTTCCCGATCGTCTACGACGAGGACGGCGTCGCCCACTCGCTGCCCGAGTCGATGCTGCCGCTGGAGCTGCCGGAGGTCGAGGACTACTCGCCGCGCACCTTCGACCCGAACGACGCGGACACCCAGCCGGAGACCCCGCTGTCCCGCAACGAGGACTGGGTCAACGTCACCCTGGACCTCGGTGACGGCGCCGGTCCGCGCCAGTACCGCCGCGAGACCAACACCATGCCCAACTGGGCCGGTTCCTGCTGGTACGAGCTGCGCTACCTGGACCCGCGCAACTCCGAGCAGCTGGTCGACCCCGCCGTCGAGCAGTACTGGATGGGCCCCCGCGAGGGCATGCCCACCGGTGGCGTCGACCTGTACGTCGGCGGCGCCGAGCACGCCGTGCTGCACCTGCTGTACGCGCGCTTCTGGTCCAAGATGCTGTTCGACCTGGGCCACATCTCCTCGGCCGAGCCGTTCCACAAGCTCTACAACCAGGGCATGATCCAGGCCTTCGTCTACCGCGACGCACGCGGGATCGCCGTTCCGGCGGCCGAGGTCGAGGAGCGCGACGGCGGCTTCTGGTACCAGGGCGAGAAGGTCAGCCGCGTCCTGGGCAAGATGGGCAAGTCCCTGAAGAACGCCGTGACGCCGGACGAGATCTGCTCCGAGTACGGCGCCGACACCCTGCGCCTGTACGAGATGGCGATGGGCCCGCTGGACGTGTCGCGCCCCTGGGACACGCGCGCGGTGATCGGCCAGTACAGGCTGCTGCAGCGGCTGTGGCGCAACATCGTCGACGAGTCGACCGGTGAGGTCACCGTCGTCGACACCGCGGCCGACGAGGACACGCTGCGCGCCCTGCACAAGGCGATCGACGGCGTCGCCCAGGACATGGTCGCGATGCGCTTCAACACCGCCATCGCCAAGATCACCGAGCTGAACAACCACCTGACGAAGTCCGGTGGCGCGCTCTCCCGGTCGGTCGCCGAGCAGCTGGTCCTGCTGGTCGCCCCGCTGGCCCCGCACATCGCGGAGGAGCTGTGGCGCAGGCTGGGCCACACCGACTCGGTGGTCCACCAGGGCTTCCCGGTCGCCGACCCCGCGTACGTCGTCGACGAGACCGTGACCTGCGTCGTGCAGATCAAGGGCAAGGTCAAGGCCCGCCTGGAGGTCTCACCGTCGATCACCGACGCGGAGCTCGAGACGCTGGCGCTGGCCGACCCGCACGTGGTCGCCGCGCTGGGCGGAGCCGAGATCCGCAAGGTGATCGTGCGGGCGCCGAAGCTGGTCAACATCGTCGCCGGCTGACGCACATAGGGATTTCCCCTACGGGCAGGTTGGGGGTTCCGATGGAACCCCTGGCCTGCCCGTTCCGTTTACCGTGGAGGAACCACATCCGTGGGAACCGGACGGACGCCGGAGGGGCGCACATGGAAGCCGCGATTATCACGATCATGGCGCTGCTCTTCTTGTCCTTCGTGGCGCTGGGGGTCTACGCCACGGTGAAGGCGGTCAAGGCCGCCAAGCGCGGCGTGGACCGCACGATCGACCAGGCCCGGCGCACCGTCGAGGACACCACGCTGCGCGCCAAGAGCTTCGGTCAGGCCGGGACGGCGGGCGAGCTGGCGCGACTGCGGCTCTCGCTGCGCACCTCGATGCGGGCCACCCAGGAGGCGCTGCAGGCCGGGGTCGGCGAGGACGCATCGCTGAAGGAGTCGCTGGAACTGTTCCACCGGCTCAGCGCGCACGGGCTCGAACTGGACGATGACCTCAAGCGGATCGAGCGGGAGCCCGACCGGGCCTGGGTGGCCGGACAGCTCGCCGACCTCACCGCGCGGACCGAGCGCATCACCAGCTCGGCCGACGCCCTGCGCCGCGCCGCCCGGGAGCGGGCCCTCAGGTTCGCCGAGGACGATCTGTCGTCGCTCAGCGCGCAGATCGACGTCGAGGCGGGTGCGCTGCGGCACTGGACGACGACGGGGCCGGAGACCACCTCCGGTACGCCGGGGGCCGCCGGGACCTCGGAGACGGGGCCTGGGGCGGCTTCCGGGAGCTCGGTGCCGGGCGGCCAGGGTGCCGCCTCCGGAAGCTCGCGGCCGGCGGCCGGCGGAGAGCCGTCCGCGATCACCGCGCCCGACCCCCGGCTGACCACCTACCCCTGGGAGAAGTCGGCCCGCCCGGAGACCACCACCTGACGAACCGCGGCGCGGAAGCCCGGCCGGGGCGCCGGGCGGGACGGGCGCCCGGTGGTGTCGGAGCGCTCACGGTGGGGGCCGGGCTGCCACACGCCGGTCTCGGCGGGTAACCTCCCGCTCATGTCCCGGCATGTCGCGATCGTCACCGATTCCACGGCCTACCTGCCACGCCAGACCAGGGAGCGGCACGCCATCACCACGGTCCCACTGACCGTCGTCATCGGCGACCGCGCCCTAGAGGAGGGCACCGAGGTCTCGGCCAAGACACTTGCCGAGGCCCTGCAGAAGAAGCGGGCCGTCACCACCTCGCGGCCCAGCCCCGAGATCTTCGCCGAGGCCTACCGTGCGGCCGCGGCGGCCGGCGCGAAGGGTGTCGTCTCCCTCCATCTCTCCGCCGAGGTCTCCGGGACCTACGACGCGGCCGTGCTCGCCGCGAAGGACGCTCCCGTGCCCGTACGGGTCGTCGACACCCGCATGATGGGCATGGCCCTGGGCTTCTGCGCCCTCGCGGCGGCCCAGGTCGCCGAGGCCGGCGGATCGCTCGACGAGGCCGTCGCGGCCGCCGAGAAGCGCGCTGCGGGCACCTCCGCCTACTTCTACGTCGACACCCTGGACTATCTGCGCCGTGGCGGGCGCATCGGGGCGGCGCAGGCGCTGCTCGGCTCCGCGCTCGCGGTGAAGCCGCTCCTCGAACTCGACGGCGGACGGATCGAGCTGCGGGAGAAGGTGCGGACGGCCTCGAAGGCCATCGCCCGGCTAGAGGAGATCGCCGTGGAGCGCGCCGGCTCCGGCCCCGTCGACATCGCCGTCCACCATCTCTCCGCGCCCGAGCGGGCCGCCGCGCTCGCCGACCGCCTCAAGGAGCGGGTGCCGGGCGTGGCGGAGCTGCACGTCAGCGAGGTGGGAGCGGTCATCGGCGCCCACACCGGGCCTGGGCTCCTCGCGGTCGTCGTCTCGCCGCGCTGAGTCCGCACGGGGGTGTTCGTCCCCCGGGGGAGTGACGGAGTTTTCCACAGCGCGGGCCCTGTCCACGGAACGTGGGTGAGTCCCGCACACGACGGCGGTGATTCCTACCGTCATCCGCATGACTCTTCGTACACGCATCTCATCGACCACCTCCGGCGTTCTCGGCACGACGGGCGCTCCGACCAGCGGTCCCGGCAGGACGCCGGGCTCCGACGGGAGGAGCCGCCCCGGAGCGCGTGGCGCGCCCCCCGGGCGGGTGAGGAGGCGGACCCGGGTGAGGAGGGTCGGCGTCGTTCCCGAGGCTGTCGTACGGCGGCGAGGGGATGATCTGTTCCCGGCAGCGGCAGCGGCGGCGGCCGATGAGGAGGCTGCGGCGGAGGACGCGGGCGCGGATCCGGCGGCGGAGGGGCGGGGATCTCCGCCGCCGGAT
>NZ_LIPQ01000146.1 GCF_001418135.1 Streptomyces aureus | reverse complement strand
GGCGCCGCGGCGGGTGCGGCGGCGGCCGGGGGCAGGACGGTGGCCTGGGACATGGCGGGCTCCGGTTTCTGTCGACATCGGTAGCGGGGACGGTCGTTGGGTGCCTACCTAGAACGTACGGATTCGTGATCGTCCGGGGCCATGGCGTCACCACCCGTCCCCGGTCGGGGGTGCGCCGGGGGCCGGGGGTGGGGCGAGCCCTACCCCCGTGGCGACTGTGGCGTGGATCACGCGAGCCGGTTGCCACGTCGAGACGGTGCGGTGAGGTACCCTCGGCCGCTCGGACTTCAGGTAGTCAAATTTGAGGAATGCGTTGTCGCTGTCGCACGGACCCGATGATTCCGCCCGCGAACCCGCTTATGTACCCCCACCGGCGTCCGCCCAGGATGCCTCCCCGGACACCTCCCCCGAACTCACCCGCCACTCCGCCGTCTTCCTCCCCGCCGATCCGCCCCGCGCGGGCCGGATCGCCTTCTGGTCCGCCGACGGCGACGCCCTGCCGGGCCCCGATGCCCTCGCGGCCGGCGCCCGGACTGACGCCGGGACCGACGCCGATGCCGACATCGACGCTGCTCGTGCCCGTGGCACAGCCATCGCGGTCTCCGAGATCACGGTCTCCGAGATCACGGTCGTCGAGGGGGAGAACCTCCGGCCGGTGACCGTCCCCGCGCGGGTCCTCTCCGTACGGGACGCCCTGCCGCTGCTCGCCGGCGCCCGCTTCTCCGGCACCGCGTCACCCGCGAGCGCCTTCTGGGGCGCCGCCTCGCTCCTCGCCCTCGACCTGGTCGCACGCGGCCTGCTGCTGCCCGGCCTCACCCCCGGCGACGTCGACGCGTGGCGGGCCGGTCCGCTCGGGCCCGACGAGCTCGCCGCACTGCGGACGCTCGCCGCGTCGATGCCTCCGGAGGCCCACGCCGTACCCCTCTCGTCGGACGAGCCGCTGCTCCTTCCCGAACCCGAGGCGCTGCTGCGCGCGTTCGCCGACGCCGTCGCGGACACCCTCCCCCGTACCCCGGCCGCTCCGCTCGCCGCCGGTGGCCCCGCCTTCGCCGGCGACGCGCCGCAGCCGATTCCCGAACAGCGGACGTGGGCCGCCGATCTGGCGGCGGTGCACGACGCGGGCGTCCGGTTGTCGCTCCGGCTCGAACTTCCGGGCTTCACCGCCGAGTCGGAGAAGGCGCCCGACTTCCGGGCGGTCCTGCAGCTGCACGGCGTCGCCGACCCGACCCTCGTCGCGGACGCGGCGGAGGTGTGGGCGGGCTCCGGCCGGACGACGGCCGCCTTCGGCCCCCGGGCGCGTATGGACGCCCTGCTCTCGCTCCGGCGCGCCGCACGGGTCTGGCCCCCGCTGGCCCCGCTCCTCACGGCGGCGGTGCCCGACACCGTCGAACTCGCCGACGAGGAGGTCGCGGAGCTGCTCGGCACGGCGGGCCAGGCCTTGGCGGCCACAGGTGTCCAGGTGCACTGGCCGCGCGAGCTCGCCGACCGGCTGACGGCGAGTGCGGTGATCGGACCGGTGGGCGGGGAACTGCCGGAAGGACAGAACACCGTCGGCAGGCCCGGGACCGGTGCAGAAGGGATCGCGTCCGGAACCGATGGGCTCGCGTCCGGTGCCGCTGCCTCCGGGTCCGACGAGACAGCGGCGGAGGCACGCTCCTCCATGGGCCTCCCCTCCTTCCTCTCCGCCGACGCCCTGCTCGGCTTCAACTGGCGCTTCGCCGTCGGCGATCAGGAGCTGACCCGCGCCGAGCTCGACCGGCTCGCCGAGGCCGGGCGGCCCCTGGTACGCCTGCGTGACCGCTGGGTGCTCGTCGATCCGGCCGAGGTGCGCCGGGCCCAGTCGCAGCAGGACCGTACGGTGACTCCGGTGGACGCCCTCTCGGCCGTCCTCACCGGCACCACGGAGGTCGACGGCCGGCCGGTGGAGGTGGCGGCGACCGGCTGGCTGGAACGGCTGCGGGAGCGGATCGCCGACCCCGAGGGCGGCCACCCACGGGTCTGCCAGCCCCCGGCGCTCACCGCGACCCTGCGCGACTACCAGCTGCGCGGGCTCGACTGGCTGCACCGGATGACCTCTCTCGGCCTCGGTGGATGCCTCGCCGACGACATGGGTCTCGGCAAGACCATCACGGTCATCGCGCTGCATCTGCACCGTCAGTCCGACCCTGCGTCCGCCGGGCCCACCCTCGTCGTCTGTCCGACCTCCCTCATGGGCAACTGGCAGCGCGAGATCGAGAAGTTCGCGCCCGGCACGCCGGTGCGCCGCTTCCACGGCGCGACCCGTGACCTGGAGGACCTCGCCGACGGCGGGTTCGTCCTCACCACGTACGGCACCATGCGGCTCGACGCGGCGCGACTCGCCGAGCGGAACTGGGGACTCGTCGTCGCGGACGAGGCGCAGCACGTCAAGAACCCGTACTCGGCGACGGCCAGGCAGCTGCGGACCATCGGGGCACGCGCGCGCGTGGCGCTGTCCGGCACGCCGGTGGAGAACAACCTCTCGGAGCTGTGGGCGATCCTCGACTGGACCACGCCGGGGCTGCTCGGCACCCTGGGCGCCTTCAGGACCCGGTTCGCGGCCGCCGTGGAGGGCGGCCGCGACCCGGCCGCGGCCGCGCGACTCGCGGCGCTGGTCCGCCCGTTCCTGCTGCGCCGCCGCAAGTCGGACCCCGGCATCGCGCCCGAGCTGCCGCCGAAGACGGAGACCGACCGTGCCGTCTCCCTGACGCCGGAACAGGCCGGCCTCTACGAGGCGGTGGTACGGGAGACCCTGGCCGCGATCGCCGAGGCCGACGGCATGGCGCGGCGCGGCCTGGTCGTCAAACTGCTGACCGGACTCAAGCAGATCTGCAACCACCCCGCCCAGTACCTCAAGGAGGAGCGGCCGAGGATCGAGGGCCGCTCGGGCAAGCTGGAACTGCTCGACGAGCTCCTCGACACGATCCTCGCCGAGGGCGCGTGCACCCTCGTCTTCACCCAGTACGTGGGGATGGCCAGGCTCCTGGAGGCCCACCTCGCGGCGCGGGGCGTGCGGACGCAGTTCCTGCACGGCGGGACGCCGGTCGCCGAGCGCGAGGCGATGGTCGCCCGTTTCCAGACCGGCGAGGTCCCGGTCTTCCTGCTCTCCCTCAAGGCCGCCGGGACCGGGCTCAATCTCACCCGCGCCGAACACGTCGTGCACTACGACCGGTGGTGGAACCCGGCCGTGGAGGCACAGGCCACCGACCGCGCGTACCGGATCGGGCAGGACCGCCCGGTGCAGGTGCACCGGCTGATCGCCGAGGGGACGATCGAGGACCGGATCGCGACCATGCTCGACCGCAAGCGGGAGCTGGCGGACACCGTCCTCGGGACCGGCGGGGACACCCCGCCGGAGCTGACCGAACTGACCGATGCCGAGCTGGCGGAGCTCGTACGACTGCGGGGTGACGCACGATGAGCGGGTACGGACACGAGGGCGACGAGCGGACGTTCGCGGCGCTGGCGCCCGCGCGGGGCGGGGCCTTCGCGAGGACCTGGTGGGGCCTGGCATGGCTGAAGGCCCTGGAGGACACCGCGCTCGACGGCCAGCAGCTCAAGGCGGGACGGCGGCACGCGCGCGCGGGAGCGGTGGGCGCCGTTTCGGTACGGCCCGGCCGCATCACGGCGGTGGTGAAGGACCGTGACGGCACGGCGTACCGAAGCGACGTCCTGGTGCGGGAGTTCTCGGAGGAGGAGTGGCAGCGGCTGCTGGACCTCGCCGTCGACAGCGCGGGGCACATCGCCGCGCTCCTCGACCGCGAGATGCCGCCGCATCTGGTCGAGGACGCGGCCGCGGCCGGGCTCGATCTACTGCCGGGGATCGGGGATCTCGACCCGGAGTGCGGCTGCGAGGCGTGGGACCACTGTCCGCACACGTCGGCGCTCTGCTACCAGGTGGCCCGGCTGCTCGACGAGGATCCCTTCGTCCTGCTCCTCATGCGGGGCCGCGGCGAGCGCACCCTCCTGGACCAGTTGCAGGCGCGCAGCGCCTCGCGTGCCGCGCACGGCGGGCGGGGAGCGGACGACACACCGGGCGCGGAGGCCGCCGGGGGCGCCGGAGGGATGCCCGGCGTGTCGGCCGAGGAGGCCTATGCGGCGGGGTTCCTCGTGCCGCCGCTCCCCGCGCCTCCGGTCGCCCACGACGCGCCGGGCCGGTCGCCGTCCCTGGACACGGAGACCGAGCCGGAGCCCGGGGTCGACCCGGCGGCCCTGGAGTTCCTCGCGTCGGACGCGGCGGGCCGCGCGCACCGGATGCTGGTGGAGGCGCTGGCCGTCGGCGGGGCGTCGGTCCACGGCGGGTCCCCGGCGCACGCGGCTCCGCCGGCCGCGACAGCTCCGCTGACGGTCGCTCAGGACGCGGTGCGGCTCGCAGCGGACTCCCCCATGCCCTGGATCACGGCGCGGCTCACCTCCGGCTCGGGCCGGACGGGGTCGGAGATGGACCTCGCCACGCGCGCGTGGGGGTTCGGAGGCGCCGCCGCCCTCGCCGTACTGGAGGAGGAGTGGACGCCGGACACCGAGGCGCTCGCGTGGGCGGGAACCCGGCTCACGGAGGCCTGGGAGGACGACGAGCGCCCGGCCCTGCGACGGTCCGGCGCGCGGTGGACAGTGGTGGACGCGGAGGCGCAGCTGCGGCTCGGCGAGGACGGGCGCTGGTGGCCGTTCCTGAAGTCGGGTGGCCGCTGGTCCCCCGCCGGACCGGCGGACCGAGATCCGGCGACCGCCCTGGCGACGGCCTTCGCCGCCGGTCCTACTGGAGTCGGCGGCTGAGCGTGCCGTCTCCGCTGGAGGGGGCGGCCAGGCTGCAGGCGACGGCGTCCGAGCCGAGGAGGTAGCTCGTCCGGTACGGGTACTGGACGAAGGTGGTCCAGCGCGTGCCGAGCGGCTGCCGTGCGGCCTTGCTGCGCAGCGGCTCGCGGCAGAGCAGCGTGGCCGCCTCCCGGATCGCCGTGTCCGTGGCGTGGAGGCCGGTGAGGCGGAGCCGGGCGACGAGTTCGGCGTGGTGCGGCGTGGCGCAGGATCGCCGTAGTGCGGTGCCCGGCGCGCCGCGGTCGATGTCGAAGCAGTCACCGACACGCAGCGCCTCGAAGGAGACCGGACGGGGCGAGCCACCGCCACCCTGCGCGGGGCGGGTCGGACGGGGTGTGGCGGTGGTGCCACCCGTCCGGGAGGGCGTCGCGGACGCGCCCTTCCTGGGATCGACGGTCCGGGCCGAAGGAGCGGTACGGGTCGGCGTGGCGTCCGAGGCCACGCCGGCCGACGGCGTGTCGGCGGTGCGGACGCCGGCCGCCCCGGTGTCGCCCGTGCGTGTGTCGGCCGGTCCTCCGCCACCCGGCGGCGCGATCTCGGCGCGGCCGTCACCGGACATGACGGGAGACGGCGCGCCGACCTGATCGCCGCCGGGGCGTTCGGCCGTGGACAGGCTCTGCTCGGTTCCGCCCCGCGCGGCGACGAACGCGGTCGCCACGAGCCCGGCGACGAGCAGCGGGACGAGCGGCACGCCGAACCGGCGGGCGCCCCGGGCGGCCGGACCGGGGCGGGGCGCGCCGAGCCGGACGAGGCGGGGCGACCAGCCGGAGTCGGAACCTGAGGCGGCACCGGAAGCGGAACCTGGTCGTGCGGGTGCTGCAGAGCGGGTCACCGGGCTCGTACCGAAGACATCACGCGGCCCGGGCTCACCGAGCGATTCGGATGGGTCGGCCACGTCGGCCGCATCCGGCACATCCGGCACATCCGGCACATCCGGCACATCGGAAGAATCCGAAGAGACGGACAGGTCCGTAGGGTCGGCACCGCCGGAGCGGCCGGAGCGGCCGGAGCGGTCGGACGTATCGGACATATCGGACATATCGAACGAGCCGGGCTCACCGGGCGGGTCGGGTTCGCCCGGTCGGCGGCCCGGCGACGGGGTGGCGGTGGACGGGTGGGGCACAAGGTCAAGGTTCGCCGGTCGGCGGCCTCGCGGCCACCTTTTTAGGGGCGCGGGGAGCGGCCTGTACAGAAACGTGACCATCGCCGGCCGCGATCGCGCCCGCCGCCCCTCCCGTCCCACCGTCACCCGTCACCCCGTCACCCCGTCACCCCGTCACCCCGTCACCCCGTCACCAACCGTTCCTACAGGCCGAGCTGGCGCTCCGCGCCCTGGACCGTCTGCGCGAGGAGTACGGCGATGGTCATGGGGCCGACGCCGCCCGGAACGGGGGTGATGAGGGAGGCACGCTCGGCGGCGGAGGCGAAGTCGACGTCGCCGACGTTGCCGGGGTTGTAGCCGGCGTCGATGACGACGGCGCCGGGCTTGATGTCCGCGCCCTTGATGAAGTTCGGCTTGCCGACGGCGGCCACGAGGATGTCGGCCTCGCGGACGACGGAGGAGAGGTCCTCGGTGCGGGAGTGGCAGTAGGTGACGGTCGCGTCGCGGCCGAGGAGGAGGAGTCCGGCCGGCTTGCCGAGGATCGCGCTGCGGCCGACGACGACGGCACGCTTGCCGCGGATCTCCACGGCGTACGCGTCGAGGAGGCGCATGATGCCGCCGGGCGTGCAGGAGACGAAGCCGGGGAGACCGAAGCCCATGGCAGCAAAGGAGGCCATGGTGACGCCGTCGACGTCCTTCTCCGGGGCGATGGCCTCGAAGGCGGCGCGCTCGTCGATGTGCGGTCCGACGGGGTGCTGGAGGAGGATGCCGTGGACCTCGGGGTCCTCGGAGAGGGCCGTGATCGCGGCGACGAGTTCCTCGGTCGTCGTGGTGGCGGGCAGTTCGACGTGCTTGGAGCGGATTCCGGCCTTCGCACAGCGGTTCTGCTTCATCTTCACGTACGTGACCGAGGCCGGGTCCGCACCGACCAGGACGGTCGCGAGACACGGCGTGACACCGGTGCGACGGGTGACCTCGGCGGCACGGGCGGCGGTCTCCTCGACCGTACGGCGGGCGAGAGCCGTGCCGTCCATGAGGGTGGCGGTGCTGGTGGACATGGCAACTCCTGGGCGTCGTCTCTGACAGGTGATTCGCCCAGGCGCACGGCATCGGTGAGGGCGCGCCGGTCGAGCACGCCTCCATCGGGCCGCTCCCCGGTGGTGATCCACCTCAAGCGCCAGTCACGGCCCGAGCCCTACTGTACGTGAGCGGCCGGGGGCCGGACCCGGACAGGGTGCGCGGGACGGGCGCCCAGGCGCTTGTCGACGGCGCCCCCGCGCATCACGATGAGCCCGACGGGCCGGGACGACCTCGACAGGGAGGCCGAGTTGAGCGACGCGTGGGTGGCCGGACGGGTGAAGAAGGCGGACGGAACGGCCCGCGGCGGCGGGAAGGCGAGGGCGGCTGCATCGTCCTCGTCGGCCCCCGGCTCCGGGGAGCCAGGACGCGGCCGCCGCCGCCCGGGCGCACCGACGTCCGGTCCCGGAGATCCGCCCCTCGGCACCGGAGATCCGACAGCCGTCCCCGCCGAGCCGGCACCAGGTCCCGGACCCGCGCCCCATGGCTCCGGTCCGGCGCCCGACCTCCCTGTCGAGGGCCCCGGCTCCGGGCGGATCCGGCCGCTGGTCGCCGCGTCGTGGCGCCGTTCCGCACGCGCGCGCGTGAGCCCGGACGGAGCGGCCCGGGTGGAACTGGACGAGGACGAACTCGCCGACCTCCGGGACGGCCATCCGCTGGCGGCGGCGATGCCGGTGATCCGGGAGCTGATGGGGGCGTACGCGACGGACGGGGAGCACCTCCTCGCGGTCTGCGACGCCGCCGGCCGGATGCTGTGGGTCGAGGGCCACCCGGCCACGCTGCGCAAGGCTCGGGGGATGAACTTCGTGGCCGGGGCCCGCTGGTCGGAGGCGGCGGCCGGGACGAACGCGCCCGGCACGGCCCTCGCGGTCGA
This sequence comes from Streptomyces aureus, assembly GCF_001418135.1. GTDB lineage: Bacteria > Actinomycetota > Actinomycetes > Streptomycetales > Streptomycetaceae > Streptomyces > Streptomyces aureus_A. The sequence goes on along the minus strand of NZ_LIPQ01000146.1, from coordinate 3,165 downwards.
CCGGCCGGTCCAGGTGGTCGCGGCCGAGCACTTCCGGCACCCGGTACGGGCGTGGACCTGCGCCGCCGCCCCCGTGCACGACCCGCGCAGCGGACGGGTGCTCGGCGCGGTCGACATCACCGGCGGAAGGAGGCTCGCCCATCCGCACAGTCTCGGGTTCGTCCAGGCGGTCGCGCGGGCGGCGGAATCGCAGCTCGCACTGCTCGGGCCCCCGCCGGAGGCGGGCAGGGCGAGCCTCGCGGCGCTCGGCCGCGACGAGGCGTTGCTGTCGTTCGGCGGCCGGCGGGTCCGGCTGAGCCGCCGGCACAGCGAGATCCTGGTACTGCTCGCGCACCGCCCGGAAGGGATCGGCGGCGATGAGCTCCTCACGCTCCTCTACGAGGACGAGTCCGTCACGCCGGTGACGCTGCGGGCGGAGCTGTCACGGCTCCGGGCGCTCCTGGGGCCGGATGTGGTGCGCTCGCGCCCGTACCGGCTGGCGGGTGGGGTGGACGCGGATTTCGCGGCGGTGGACCGGAGGCTCGCCTCGGGAGCCGTCGCGGCGGCGGCCGGGGAGTACGCGGGCCCGCTGCTTCCCGCCTCGCTCGCCCCCGGGGTCGTACGGCTGCGGGAGCGGCTCGCGGGCCGGCTGCGGGCGGCGCTGGTGGACCGGGGCGATCCCGGGCTGCTCGCGGACTGGGCGTACAGCAGCTGGGGCGAGGACGACCTGGTGGTCTGGCGGGCGTTGTGCGCGGCGGTTCCGGCGGCTCGACTCCCGCCCGTACGCGCGCGTCTCGACTCCCTTGAGGCGGAACTGTCCGCCGGTGCAACGGTCTTGCAACGTCCGGGTCCGCAGACTCGCCGGTGAGCGCCGGCCAGGGACGGCCGGCGCGCCCCAGGGAGGCCATGCCCATGACCCGTTACGCCGCACCCGGTACCGAGGGCGCGCTCATCTCGTACGAGGCCCGCTACGACCACTGGATCGGAGGCGCGTACGTCGCTCCGACGCTCGGCCGCTACTTCGAGAATCCGAGCCCGGTCGACGGGCGCCCCTTCACGGAGGTCGCGCGCGGCACCGCCGAGGACGTGGAACGAGCCCTCGACGCCGCGCACGCGGCGGCCCCGGCGTGGGGGCGGACGGCGCCGGCCGAGCGCGCGGCCGTCCTGCTGCGCATCGCGGACCGGATGGAGAGCAATCTGGAGGCGCTCGCGGTAGCGGAGAGCTGGGACAACGGCAAACCGGTCCGGGAGACGCTCGCCGCCGACATCCCGCTCGCCATCGACCACTTCCGCTACTTCGCGGGGGCGCTGCGGGCCCAGGAGGGCGCGCTGAGCGAGATCGACGACGACACCGTCGCGTACCACTTCCACGAGCCGCTGGGGGTGGTCGCGCAGATCATCCCGTGGAACTTCCCGATCCTGATGGCGGTCTGGAAGCTGGCGCCGGCGCTCGCCGCGGGCAACGCGGTGATCCTCAAGCCGGCCGAGCAGACCCCGGCCTCGATCCACTTCTGGCTCAGCCTGGTCGCGGATCTGCTGCCCCCGGGCGTCCTGAACGTCGTCAACGGCTTCGGCGAGGAGGCCGGGAAGCCGCTCGCGTCCTCGCCGCGCGTCGCCAAGATCGCCTTCACCGGCGAGACCTCGACCGGCCGGCTGATCATGGGGTACGCCTCCGAGAACCTGAAGCCGGTGACGCTGGAACTCGGCGGCAAGTCGCCGAACATCTTCTTCGACGACGTGTGGGCGGCGGACGACGACTTCCGCGACAAGGCCCTTGAGGGCTTCACGATGTTCGCCCTCAACCAGGGCGAGGTCTGCACCTGCCCCTCGCGCGCGCTCGTCCAGCGGGGCCACTACGGCGAGTTCCTGGAGGCGGCGATCGCCCGCACGGAGAAGATCGTCCCGGGCCACCCCCTGGACACCGCCACGATGATCGGCGCGCAGGCATCGGCGGAGCAGCTGCGGAAGATCGTCTCCTACCTGGAGATCGGCCAGAAGGAAGGCGCCCGGATCCTGACGGGCGGTGAGATCATCGAACACGGAGGCGATCTGGCGGGCGGCTACTACGTCCAGCCGACGATCTTCGAGGGCGACAACCGCATGCGGGTCTTCCAGGAGGAGATCTTCGGCCCGGTGGTGGCGGTGACGTCCTTCACGGACTTCGACGACGCGATCAGCACGGCGAACGACACCCTGTACGGCCTGGGCGCCGGCGTCTGGACCCGCGACACGAACACCGCGTACCGCGCGGGCCGCGCCATCCAGGCGGGCCGCGTCTGGACGAACTGCTACCACGCATACCCGGCCCACGCCGCCTTCGGCGGCTACAAGCAGTCGGGCATCGGCCGCGAGACCCACCGAATGATGCTGGACCACTACCAGCAGACGAAGAATCTGCTGGTGAGCTACTCGCCGAAGAAGCTGGGCTTCTTCTAGGGGCATAAAGAGGCGCCTGGCCTGGGCTTTCGCCCGCCAGGCGCCTCTGTCTCGCCCCACGTAGGGACGGGCCGCCTCTACGCCGAGACTCCAGGCTCCTCCCACCGGTATCCCACTCATGACCAGCGCTCCCGAACCAGTCACGGACCGCAACTCCGGCTCAGTCCTCAGGGGCCTCACCTAGGCCGACGTGGCCCCACTCCCCCCGCGAATCCGTCCCCGGGCTCATGGGCGAAGACACGCACCTCTTACCCATCTCCGTGGACCTCGTCGACCGACACCGCCCCGGCGGTCAGGGTGCTGTCGTCGTGGCTTCGGCCGGAACGACAGCCGTCCCTCGCGCTCGGGTGGCCACGATGGGTTTCGGTGAGCACCTCCGCCCGGCCGCTCTCGTCGACCGATCGGCAGATGATCCGCAGCTCGAAGTCGACGGTCCGGCTCCGCCTTCCCTTCGACCTCAGGCGCGCCTCCACCTCGACGACGTCGCCGCCACGGACCGGGGCCAGGAACTCGACCGACGCATATCCGGCGAACAGGCTCTCGTGACCGTCGAGGGTGATCGCCAGGTGCGTTCCTGCGTCTCCGAAGAGCTTCAGCCCGAAGACCCCGTCGACGAGGTTCCCCGCGTAGTGCGCCTCGGAGTGGGCGACGTAGCGCTGGTGTACGACCTTCACGCGATCTCCTCGTGGATACGGCCGAGGCGGCGGGCTACGGTCTCGCCGTCCAGCTCGATGCCCGGGTAGCCGCGCT
>NZ_LIPQ01000145.1 GCF_001418135.1 Streptomyces aureus | reverse complement strand
CGGCGGCCACGGCGGAGAAGCTCGGCGGGGAACTCACCGACCGCGCCCGGCGCTTCCTCGCCCGGCTCAAGTCGAGCGAGACGCCCGACGTCGCCCACTTCGGGCTCCTGCACGGGGTCGCGGGCATCGGTCGGTGTCGTCCACGAGCAGTCCGTAGCGGTGGACCTGGCACGCGAGCTGCTGGAGTTCGAACTGACCGGCTACGTGCGCTGCGCGGACGGCTCCCTCCAGTTCAACGAGGCCGAACGCCGGAGCCTCGGCTACGTCGAGGTCGGCTCGCTCGGCACGGCGCTGGTCCTCTCGGAGTTCGCCCGGCACGAGGGCTGGGCCCCGGCCGACGCGGGCATCCCCGACCTGGTGCGGGCCAACGGCCCCGAGCTGATGGTCCAGAGCGGGCTCTTCCGCGGCCGGTCCGGGTTCATCGCGGGCCTGGCCTCCCTGGCCCGCGACGGACACGAGCAGCCGGCCCGGTCGTTCGTCGCGCGCCACATGAACCAGCTCGGCCTGCACGAGATCCGCCCGGCGGAAGGCCGGCTGCACTATCCCGGCACGCGCAACTACAAGCTCTCCGGCGATCTGCGGACCGGCAGCGCCGGGGTGCTCACGAGCATCGCCTTCGCGGAGGGGCGCCGCGACGCGTGGCTCCCCGGAGTCAGGTAGTGGGCGACGTCCTGGGCCAGGTCCTGCCCCTGGCCCTCCTCGACACCCTCGGCGTGTCCACGATCGCCATCCCCGTCTGGTTCCTGCTCATGCCGTCGGGGCTGCGGATCGGCCGCGTCTTCGGCTACCTCGCCCTGGTCTCACTGGGCTACCTCGTGCTCGGCCTGGTGCTCCTGAGCACCCTCGCGGCGGTACGCGAGGACCTGAGGAGCGCGCTGGAATCGCCGGCCGGCGACACGGCGATGGGAGTGGCGGGCGGCGCCCTCCTCCTCCTCGCCGTCTGGTACGGACTGCTGCGCCGGGAGAGGCCGGGTTCCGGCCGGCTCGTCCGCTGGCGGGAACAGGCGGTGGGCCGGTCCTCGACGGCGAAGGGCCTGATCACCGTCTCGACCCTGGCCGTCGTCCTCGAAGTGGCCACGATGTTCCCCTACTTGGCGGCCATCGGAACCCTGGGCGAATCGGCGCTGCCGTGGCCGTCCCAGGCGGCCGTCCTGGCGGTCTACTGCCTGGTGATGGTCGCCCCGGCCGTGCTCGTGACCCTGGCCCGGCTGGTCTCGAAGGGCGCGGTCCACCGGCCGCTGCGCAGGATCGACATCTGGCTCAGGGACAACGCCCGGGAGAACACGGCCTGGCTCATCGCCCTCGCGGGCTTCATCCTGCTGTCGAACAGCACGGCCTACGACCGGATCATGGCCCTGCTCTCCTCCGGCTGACCCCGGGCGACCCCGGCTGACGGAGGGCCAGGGCCCCGAAAAGAAGAACCCCTCCGATCCGTTTCCACGGATCGGAGGGGTTCTCGCTGGCGGTAGCGGAGGGATTTGAACCCTCGGTGACTTGCGCCACACTCGCTTTCGAGGCGAGCTCCTTCGGCCGCTCGGACACGCTACCGAGAGAGAGCTTAGCCGAAACTCGCGCTGCGATGAAATCCGTATCCCGTGGCAGGTCAGCGGGTGCGGAAGAAGGCCGTGAGCTGCTCCGCGCACTCCTCGCCGAGCACGCCCTGGATCACCTCGGGCCGGTGGTTGAGGCGGCGGTCCCGTACGAGGTCCCAGAGCGAACCCGCCGCGCCCGCCTTCTCGTCCGGCGCGCCGAACACCACCCGCTCGACCCGTGACTGGACGAGTGCCCCCGCGCACATCACGCACGGCTCCAGGGTCACGACCAGCGTGCAGCCCGTGAGCCGCCATTCCCCGGTCGCCGCGGCCGCCCGGCGCAGGGCGATCACCTCGGCGTGCGCGGTGGGGTCACCGGCCGCCTCCCGCTCGTTGTGCCCGCGGGCGAGCACGGCGCCGCCGGGGCCGAGCACGACCGCGCCGACCGGTACGTCTCCGGCCGGCACGGCCGCGTCGGCCTCGGCGAGGGCGAGCCGCATGGCGTCCCGCCAGGGGTCCCGAACGGGGTCGTGCACAGGTACGACAGGTACAGCGCGTGCCACTAGCGGACGGCCTCCAGGACCTCGGCGGCCCCCAGCGCGTCCGCGATCTCCGCGAGCGCGTCGCTTTCGAGCGCCAGCAGATCCGCCGGGGACATCCCGAGGTCCGCCAGGATCAGCCGGTCGCCGACCGGAGCGGCCGGCACGGCCTCGGCCGCGACGCTCGTCTCCTCGTCGTCGTCCGCGTCTCCGTCGAGCGGCTCCCCGTCCTCCGTGCCGTCAAGGTCCAGCGATTCGAGCTCGTCGACGATGTCGTCCAGGTCGTCGCCGAGGATCTCCCGGGTGAGGATCTCCCCGTACGAGGAACGGGCGGCGGCGGCGCCGTCCGAGACGTAGATGCGAGGGTCTTCCTCACCCTCGATCCGTACGATCCCGAACCACGCGTCCTCCTGCTCGATGAAGACGATCACCGTGTCGTCGTCCGAGGCCTCGCGGGCAAGCTCGGTCAGATCCGACAGGGTCTCCACGTCGTCGAGCTCCGTGTCGCTCGCTTCCCACCCGTCTTCGGTGCGCGCGAGCAGTGCGGCGAAGTACACCTGACTCTCTCCCACTGATCAGAGGTGTGACGATCCGGCGGCGCGCTCCTGATGCCCCGCCCAATCGGCATCGTGACAGATACGGCGCCCACAGGAGAGGTCTTCGGCTCTTGCGTCGTGCATCAGTCTGAACGACCCCGCGATCGGGCGGGCGCGCGACCCCGGCGCACGCAGGGGGCGCACAGGGGGACGGGACGGG
>NZ_LIPQ01000144.1 GCF_001418135.1 Streptomyces aureus | reverse complement strand
GCCCGGCGCAGCTCGCCGGACCGTCCGGCTGCACCGGCTGGACCGTCCGAGAGCTCGCCAACCACCTCGTCCTCTACACCTCACACGGCCTCGAACACCGAGCCTTGCGCACCGAGCTCCCCGACGACCTGGTCACGCGCGACTTCACCGCCGACGCCGACTGGCCCGAGCGGTACTCCGCCCAGCTCGACCGGGCGCTCGCCGCCTGGGCGAAGCCCGACGCATGGGACGGCGACGTCGACTTCGGCGGCGGCAGCAGTGTGCCCGCCGGCGAAGTCGCCGCCATGATCGTCGCCGAACTCGCCCTGCACGGCTGGGACCTGGCCCGTGCGACGGGCCAGGACTTCACACTTCCCGAGGACACCGGCGCCTACCTTCTCGACGTCGTCGAGCGCTACGCCGAGATGTACCGCGCATACGAGGGCTTCGCCGCCCCGGCCCCGGTGAACGCCGACGCCCCCGCCTTCACCCGTGCCCTCGCCACGAGCGGCCGCACACCCTGAGACCCGCCACGCACTGGCCCGCCGAACGGCCGCCAGGCCCTGTCAGGCGCCCCGGATCGTGCTTTTCAGGGGCGGGGGCCCGCCGGCGCGAAGGCGAGGCCCGTCGGCGTGTTCAGGCCGGTGGTCGGGAGGGTGGTCTGGCCACCGCCTGCCTCCTCGACGCGGACCACCCGGTTGTTGAACCCGTCGGCGATGTACAGGCCGCCGCAGCCGTCGAGCGCGAGACCGAGCGGGTCGCTGAGACCGCTGGTGGGGACGGTGGTCTGGCCGCCGCCCTTCGCGATCTTCACCACGCGGTTGTTGCCACTGTCGGCGATGTAGAGGTCCCCCGCCGCGCCGAGTGCCAGTCCGGTCGGCTGGGAGAGGCCGACGGTGGGGATCGTGGACTGGCCGCTCCCGTCACCGGCCACCTTGACGACGCGGTCGTTGACGAAATCGGAGATGTACAGGTTCCCGGCGGTATCCAGCGCCAGCCCCCAGGGGTGCAGCAGACCTGATGTCGGTACGGTCGTCTGGGTACCGTCGGCCACGGACACCTTCACGACCCGGTCGTTGAAGCTGTCGGCGACGTACAGGTTCTCCGCCCGGTCCAGGGCGAGCCCCAGAGGGCGCACGAGTCCGTCGGTGGGGACGGTGGACTGGCCGCCTCCGTGCGCCGCCATCACGACCACGCGGTTGTTGCCGGTGTCCGACACGTAGAGGCGGCCCTTCACGTCCCCGACCATGCCCGTAGGCCGTACGAGACCCTCGAAGGGCACGGCCGTCTGACCGCCGCCCCTCGCGGGCAGGGCGACGACCCGGTTGTTGCCGTAGTCGGACACGTACAAGGGCGCAGGGGCGGAGGGCCGGCCGTCCGGCGGCGGGGTCGCGTCCGCCGTCGTCGTGGGCAGCGTGCACAGCGCCACGAAGCCCACCGCGGCGGCGAGCCGACGGGCCCATCGGCGCGAGGCGCGCCCCTTCAAGGGCGCGAGCGTGACCGTTCCGGACTTGGCCCTCGTACCTGCCATGGCTCCCCATCAGATCTCAGCGGCCGGCCCACTGCCACGCCTCCCCCGACCATAGGAAACGGCACCGGCCACTGCAGGAACCACGCCGCCCACCCGCCTCCAGGCCACCCCGACGTCCCAGACACCGGCCATTCACTGGCATCGGGGCGATCGAGCACGCGCCGATTCCGGGCGACGGTGACGTCGCTTAGCTGCCAGCTTCCTGTGTGCGACGCCAGTTGGAATGAACGCCTACGACGAGCCCCGCACAGGATGGCAACCATGACCTCGACGAACGTCCCTGCCGCGCAGGGCGCCGGGAGAGCTGAAACGCCTGCCCGCTCTCCGCTGGCCGGGTGGCCGGCTGTGGTTTCGGTGATGCTGGGGATCTTCTTGATCGTCACGACGGAGATCCTGCCGATCGGCCTGTTGACCAGAATCGGAGCCGGATTCGCCATCTCCGACGGCACGGTCGGGCTCATGATGACCATGCCTGGCTTCCTCGCCGCGTTCTCCGCACCTGTGATCACCGTGGCGACCTCAGGCGTCGACCGCCGTCTGATGCTGTGCGTGTTCATGTTGCTGCTGTCTCTTGCGAACCTGCTGGCAGCCGCGGCGCCTGGATACTGGCTTGTGCTGATCTCCCGGGTCGTCGTCGGCGTGGTCATCGGCGGCTTCTGGTCCATCAGCGCCGGCCTGGCCGAACGCCTGGTACCCGCGGAGTCGGTCGGCCGTGCCACCTCGGTGATCTTCTCCGCGGTTCCGCTCGGCTCCGTCCTGGGTGTTCCAGCGGGCACCTTCATCGGGGATCTCGCCGGCTGGCGTACCGCCTTCGTCGCGATGGGGGTCCTCAGCATCGCGGTCCTGATCATGATCGTCCTGACGATGCCGCCGCTGCCGCCCGGCGAGGCGGCCCACCTGGGTGTGCTGCGCGGCATGCTGAAGGGTGTCAACACTCGCTTTGCACTGCTTCTGACGTTACTGGTGGTCCTGGCGCACTTCGGTACGTACACCTACATCACGCCGTTCCTGGAGCAGGTCACCGGCGCCGGAACGCACACGATCACCGTCTTCCTGCTGGCCTATGGGGCGGCGGGAGTCGTGGGCAACTTCCTGGGCGGCGCGAACGTCGTACGCCGTCCCAGAGTCGTGTTCGCCCTCGCGGGCGCGTTGATCGCCACGACAACGTTCCTGCTTCCCGTCCTGGGACGCTGGCCGGCCGGTGCCGCCGTTCTCCTCGTCGTCTGGGGCATCGCCTACGGTGCCGTGCCCGTCTGCTCCCAGAACTGGTTCACCAAGGCGGCTCCCCACTCGCCCGAGGCGGCATCGGTGCTCTTCACCGCTTCCTTCCAGGCGACCATCTCGCTGGCCGCACTGACCGCGGGAGGCATCGTGGACCACACCTCCCCCTCCACGGTCATGGTCTTCGGCGGCCTCACCGCCGCCCTCATGGTCCCGGCTGTCTGGTCCCACTTCGCACTCCGCATCACATGGCCAGACCACCCCGAAAGGTGATGAACCAAACAGCCCGTCAGCCCGCTTCCTCGCACAGACCGCGGACTGTGGCAGCCGGGTGCACGAGGTGCGAGCGGCCGTTCGCACCTCGTGCACTCGGGGTGCGAGCGGCCGTTCGCCGTGTCCGGGCCGGAGGCCCGGAATCCGTCAGAGCCAGCCGTTGCGGCGGAAGCCGCGGTGGATGACGAAGCAGGCGACGGTCATGACGCCGAGGACCAGCGGATAGCCGTAGGTCCAGCGCAGCTCGGGCATGTGCTCGAAGTTCATGCCGTAGACGCCGCAGACCATGGTCGGGACCGCGATGATGGCGGCCCAGGCGGTGATCTTGCGCATGTCCTCGTTCTGCGCGACGGTCACCTGGGCGAGATGGGCCTGGAGGATCGAGTCGAGCAGGGCGTCGTACGAGGCGACCTGCTCGGTGACGCGCGCAAGGTGATCGGCTACATCGCGGAAGTACGCGCGTATCTCGGCCGCGACGATCGGCACCGGCTCGGACGCCAGTCGCTGCAGCGGCCGCCCCAACGGTGCCACGGCCCGCTTGAGTTCGAGGAGCTCGCGCTTGAGCTGGTAGATCCGGCCGACGTCACTGCGGTGGCCCTGCTCGGAGAAGACCGCGGTCTCGATCGCGTCCAGGTCGTCCTGCACGGCCTCCGCGACGGCGAGGTAGTCGTCGACGACATGGTCCGCGATCGCGTGCAGCACCACGGAGGGCCCCTTCGCGAGCTGCTCGGGCTCCGACTCCAGAGCCTCACGGAGCGGACCGAGCGAACCATGCCCCCCGTGGCGGATCGTGATGACGAAGTCGGTTCCGATGAAGGCCATCAGCTCGCCGGTGTCCACGACCTCGCTGGTGGCGGTGAGCTCGTCGTGCTCCACGTAACGCACCGTCTTGAAGACGGCGAACAGAACGTCGTCGTACTGCTCCAGCTTCGGCCGCTGGTGGGCGTGGACGGCGTCCTCCACCGCCAGCGGGTGCAGCTCGAACAGCTCCGCCAGCCCCGCGAACTCCTTCTCCTCCGGTTCATGCAGACCGATCCACACGAAGCCGTCGCCCGACTTCCGCACCCGCCGCACCGCCTCCTCCACCGAACGGACGCCGTCCTGCCGCACCCCGTCCCTGTAGACCACACAGTTGACCACCGCGCTGCCGAGCGGCGAACGCGACGGGTGGCTGAGGTCCACGGCACGCCGGTATGTCCGGCGGACGGCGCTGCGCAGGCGGTGAATCATCGACACGAGGTGCTCCTTCGGCAGATCGCCGGCCAGTCTGCCAGCAGCCTGTTTCGGACAACAGTCGGTCCCACTGCGCGCTACGAGCCCGGCCCGTGTGCCTGGACAGCAGGGACGAGCCACGCCCGGCCTGCTGGACGTGTCCGTCCCGGCGGCGGTCTCCGTCGCAGGCTCAGGCCGAGGAAGCGGTGCGGAGGCCGCGCACTCGCTGGAGAGCCGGTGACCAGGAAGCGATCCCAGCCGGGTACGGTCGTCGAAGCGGCCGGGTCAGATCCTGACGAGGGTCGTGGGAGGTCCCGATGTCGACGCCACAGGTCAGGTCGCGGCGGGGATGGAGCGTGCTGCCGCGAGCTTGGCCATCGTCCGGAGCCTCGCGAAGTAGGAGGCGCAGTACTCCGAGTCGATCAGAGTCACGATCTTGTCGAGGTCGGCGATGCACGCCCAGAGGATGGCGATGCCACTGTCGTCGAGCCCACCGTTCAGCTCCCTCTGAACGAGGCCGGCGACATCGGCGTCCAGGAGGATCAGCTCCACGCCCTCGACGTCGATGCCGCGGAAGCCGTCGGGGTACAGGGCACGCCGGTGTTCTTCCCACAGTAGGGCGAGTTGGTCTTCAGGCTGTGCGCTGCCCGTGTCGACGGCTGCCGTCTCTGCCGCGGAGGGTGGGCGGAGAAGAAGGGCGACAGCGTCGAAGACGGCCCGCACCGTGGCGATGGCCCCGGCCGGGCTGAGGGCGGCACTCGTCACGGTGCCTTGCGTGAGGCTGTCGCGCAGTCGGCGGCCACGGTCGAGTTCGGCCGCGAGCTCGACCGTGATGAGCCCGGTGCCCGTGGCACGCCTGATCAGGATGTGGAGCGGTCTGCTCAGGGCCAGCCGCTCGACGAGGGCGCACTCCAAGGCGATCAGGGAATGCGTGACGGCGACGGTGGCGAACTCGTACCGGTAGTAGGAGTGCCGGATGAGCTCGCGGGACGTTTCCAGCGCACTCATGACGTACATCGACGCACCGTCGGGCATGACGAGGTCGGCCACCAGCGCGTCCATGTCCGCAAAGTCAAGAACGACGCCGCGGGCACGCGGGTCCTGTACCGGCAGGGAGAGCGGACCGGGCAAGGGCGGCAGGGTGGTCACCAGTGCAGTCTCGTGATCTGCAGGTCGTGGTGCCATCGATTTTCCTCGGAGCGTTCGGCGACCCCCTTCGCTGGCGACGCACGGCTGGCGGCCCGCATGGCCAGTGACGGCTCGCAGCGCCGAGACCTGGATGATTCATTTTGAGGGGTTCAGTGGTCGTAGGCGGTCAGGGCCCGCATGACCGGCCGGCCGGAGTGGTCGTTGTGCCAGATCGCGGCCGACTCCCTGCGGAAGGTCCACTTCCGGGACGACCGCCTGCGCGAGGACCCCGCGCAAAGTGCGTCTCCATGACCCGCTCCTCCTGGAGTCCGAGCTGCGCAGACCGCGTCCCTCAGCCGCAGTCTCCGATGAGGACACTCGCCGGAGTCGGCACGCATGAGGCCCGGATCCACAGGATCCGGGCCTCATGTCACGTCAGTAGCGGGGACAGGATTTGAACCTGCGACCTCTGGGTTATGAGCCCAGCGAGCTACCGAGCTGCTCCACCCCGCGTCGGTGCACACCACACTACGCCACCCACGGCACCCCCAAAACCACTTTTCCCTGTCACGCGCGCGACGTCGTGCGCCCGCCCGGTGCAACGTGCGACGGCTTCCCGGGCGGGCTCTGCCCTCATCGTCCGCCCATGCGCCCGCGGGCGCACGCCGGGCGGGGTGTCAGCAGGCCTGCTGTTTCTCGCGCTTCTTCTGCATGGCGGCGGCTGCCACTGCGCGGAGGACGACCTGGGGGCGACATGGTGAGTGGCTCGAGGGCATAGGCGTGATCGCCTTCGCCGACCGCGCCGTAGGCCGACGGCTGCGACCTCGGTACGCGCACGATCGAGCCGCACACCGTGCTCGCGGGCGGACTGCCAGCCGGGTCGCTCGGGAGTGCCATCACGACCAACCCGCAAACCCGGACTCGCCCCTGACCATCTGGGCAAGGTTCAATGCCGGAGTGGCCACCTGGATAGATGTGCATGACTGCTGGTTTGAGATCGGTCGTGTTCCGGAGCTCTTGAAGCAGGTCGAGCACGATGACGACCCAGCAGCGTGGAAGGAACTGGGATGGCGGCTCGTTCTCGAGCATGACCTGGTGTCCCCGGCCAGTTTCGCTGCCCTGCCGCGCCTGGTGCGTCTCGCGCCGCGCAGCGCGCGGGCGCGGCACCTGGCGGGGGAGATCCTCGAGCGTGCGGCAGGCCACCATGGCTGCGACGATCTCCTGGCGGATTGCGCCGGCGCCATTGCGGAGTTCCGCGAGGTGCTGGGTCAGCACCTTCGGTCGCGGCCGGCTGACTTCCTCAAGTCCTTGCGTGCTCTGCTCGCGGTCGAGGAGGAGTACCACTGGGCGGCGGTCCTTGGCGACTTCGAGGATGACTTCTATCCCATGATGTGTCCGCACTGTGGCGTCATGGTCAGTATCGCCATCGGCAACTACGGGCGGTACTCGGCGACCCAGGACTGGGACCTGGGTGATGTGGAACGAAGGGGCCTGCGGCCGGCGGGCGCCGAGGAGCTGACCGGAACTGGAAGGTGGATGTTCGAGATGGCCGTCAACGCAGGTCAGGAGGAACTCGCCGACGGGATTGCCCATCTGTTCGGACGTGCGGAATGCCCGCTCTGCGCCAGCGTCTTCAACATCGCGGACGAGTACACCTCCGACAACCGCCCGGTCATGCGATAGCCGCAACAAGACCGACAGTGGCCTGGCCACGCCGCACGCACGAAGCCAGGCCCGCGTCGCCTTCGGCCCGCCCGCGGCAAGACCCACTTGGGGGCTGTGCCTTGATACGCCCATCCTCACCTGCTCCAGGAATCGCCCTGCGAGCCACAGAGAGTGGTCCCCATTCGGCCTAGTGACACGCGCTCTGGGCATGGGCCGCTCATAGCGTGGGATGACGCCTGCACGACACCCAGGAGGACTTCCGATGAGCAGTCGCAGCGTGGTCGCCGGCATGGCCCTGGCGATCGCCTCTGTCGCCCCGTTGTCCGGCGTCGCTCACGCTCAGGATCTCGACTGCCGCGACTTCCGCTTCCAGGAAGACGCCCAGGCGGAGTTCGGCCGGGACCCCAGCGACCCGAACCTGCTCGACGAAGATCAGGGACCTGACGACGGCATCGCCTGCGAAGCACTGCCCAGGCGCACCAGCACAGGCGCTGTGCCGCCGGTGGATCGGAGCGCTACTCCCGCCCCGCGTGTGAACCCGGGCGCCCCTACCGTCCCGCCGGTGAACCCGAGTACCAGTGCCGTTCAGCCTGCCCCCGTTGTCCCGAGCCGCGGTACCCGGGCGGGACTCGGTGGAGCATCCGGTCCGTCCGGTCTCAGCGTGGGCATCGGCCTCGCTCTGGCCGTCGGGGCCACCGTGGCGGGCGGCTACCTCACCACACGGCGCCGAACCCGCGGTTCGAAACGGCCCTGAAGGATGCCGACACGCTTCCGGCTGTCGTAGTTGACAGGATCCAGCCCTCGACGACCCTTCCGTTCTCCGTCATCGCCACACCCGCGAGGTGCCGGTATTGATCGACGTATGGCTCGGGTGAGCCGCACGGATACTGGGTGATGGGCGCATTCTCGTCCTGCCGGGCCGCGTCCACGGACAGGACTGACGGCTGTCGAAGTTCCGTTTCCGGCGAATGCGAGCGCGTGCTGGACAGACCATCGGTGGGCCGATGAGGTCGTCCCCGACGATGACGAGGTGTCCGTCCTTCGCGGTACTGCGGCAGTCCGTACCGCCATGGAGGAGGACGGGCCGCACCGAAGGCCGCCCGTGGCGCCTGCGTCAGTCCCGGCAGCAGCCGTACGCCGCGGCCACCTCCGCCAGCCCCTCCAGGCCGCCGTCGGTGCCACCGTCCGCGCCCACGCGGGCGAGCAGGAGCACCCGGGCCGGCACCCCGGCGGCCGCGTACGCGGCGAGCCGGTGGTGACCGTCCAGTACCGCACCCACCAGCCACCGCTCCTCGTGCCGTGCCTCCACATACCGGTCGTCGATCCAGCCGAGGACCACGGCGGCGGGCCGCTCCCCCGCTGCTATGGCGGCCGCGTGCCGGGCGACGGTCGCCGGGTCGAGCGCCTCCGGCGGCTGCGAGGGCAGAACCGCGCCGTACGTGAACGGCACCCGGCCACCCGGAACGGGCTCGGTGAGCTGGAAGTGCGAGACGCCTGGCCAGTGGTCCTCGGGACGGTCGCCGTCGTATGCGGAGTCGTCGCCGTCCTCCTCCGCCCGGGCCGCCGCACGGCGGTACCACCAGGACCGGGCCGGCTCGGTCACGCGCTCCAACGGGAGGTCGAGCAGGAGGGCGCGGTAGTGACCGGTCTCCAGCTCGCCGAGCACGGGGCTCCATTCGGCGAGCAGCGCGGCGTCGAGCCGGTCCAGGCCGGCCAGCCGCCCGCGCATGCGAGCCGCGATCCACCTCGCTGCGTCGTCCGGCCAGTCCAGCAGCGTCAGGCCCAGCTCGCACGTGTCGCAGAACGAGCCGACCCGGTACAGCGGCTTCCCGTCGATCGTCAGGGACCGATCCCACCGCGGCCAGGAGGAACCGGGCGACGGCGGGTCGAACGCGACCCTGATCCGGCCCGCGCCTCCGTCGACGGAGAACCGGGCCCACGCGCCGGACTCGGCGACGAGGTCCCGCACCGCCATGGGTGCGCGCTCGGTGCGCCCGTCGGCCCAGGCGGCGCGCACGGCTGCCGCGTACGCCGCCCCGCTCGCCCGCTCCGGCAGGAGCGGGTCGCGTCCGGTGAGCCGTACGAGCGCGTGATGGACGTCGTACACCCGCTCCTCGCCGCTCTCGGCCAGCCATCGGAGCAGATGCGGCACGGCCGCGGCATCGCCCATCAGCTCCAGTGCGACGGCGAACGCGGTGTGCTCGAGCCCGGTCACCTCGGACAGTCGGCCGGCGATCGGGGCCGTCCAGTCGCGGGCACCGAGGCGGCCCAGTGCGAGCGCGGCGCGGCCGCGCGTGGCAGGGATGCCAAGGAGGGCTCCGAGACCCGGGGCGAAGGACGGGTCGCCGGAGAGCCCCATGGCGTCGACGAGTTCGGGTGCGGGCGGGCCGTCGGCGCGAGCGCCGCTCCCACCGGATGCCCGTGTCTGTTCCCCGTACGTGCGCAGCAGGTCCGCGGGCAGCCGTAGCTCGCGCGCCACGGCGGCCCGCAGCAGGTCCTGGCGGTCATCGGCGGCGAAGACCGGCTCGGCGAGCAACCGCAGCAGCGCCTCGTCACCGGTCTCGCCGAGTCCCCGCAGGAGCCGGACGAGGTAGGGGCGGAAGGCGGCCCGGTCCGCGTCCGACCGGTACAGCTCCTCGACCGCCTCTGCGAGGCCGCCGGGCCGGTCGCTGTTCAGCACGTACAGCGCGGTCCACGGGTCGTCGGCGCACAGAGCGGCGCGCAGACGTACCCGGACGGTGTCCTGATCCCCCATGCAGGCAGTATCGACCATGAACGGGAAGCACCGGCTGCGGGAAGTCGCCCACTGGCTCTGCGCACGAGACTCCGTTCCGGCTCTCTTCCGTGAAGCGCACGCGTCGAGCGGCGACGGCTCAGGGATGGAGGGCCGCGCGTCTCCGTGTCGGAACGGCTGTTCCTCGGGGTTGCGGCGTTTGGGCGAGCATCCCCAGGGCCCCTCGCTCGCGGATGCGCCGCTCCTGGGTCCAGGCCAAGCCCGCGACGGTTTCGGCCACTTCAGCGGTTGACCGGCCCTGACGCGGACGCGGGACGACGTGGCTCTAGGGTAACTGGCATGACGAGCGCAGCCGGAGAGCTGGTGAGTGGGCGTTACCGACTGGTCGAGGCGATCGGTCGCGGCGGCATGGGCCGGGTCTGGCGTGCTCACGATGATCGCCTCGACCGTGAAGTGGCAGTCAAGGAAGTGCTGGTGCCGGACGACGCGGCATCGGGTCTGCGGTCCGAACTGATCGCGCGGACGGAGCGGGAGGCGCGGGCCGCAGCCCGGCTCCGGCACCCGGGCGTGGTGGCCGTGCACGACGTGGTCCACCACCGTGGCGTTCCGTGGATCGTGATGGAGTTCGTCGCCGGTCCCTCGCTCGGGGAGCTCGTCCGGACCCAGGGCCTCCTCGGCTGGGAGCGCGTCGCGGACCTCGGCGTCGGGATCGCGGACGCCCTCGCGCACGCCCATGCCGCCGGGGTGGTGCACCGCGATCTCAAACCTGACAACGTCCTCCTCGCCGGTGACCGACCGGTCATCGCCGACTTCGGCATTGCCCGGCTCCTCGACGCCACCCAGCACCTGACGGCAACTCACACTGTCATCGGCACCCCGCAGTTCATGCCGCCGGAGCAGCTGGAGGGCCGCCGCGTCGAGGCTCCGGCGGACCTGTGGGCGCTCGGTGCCACGCTGTACGCGGCAGTCGAAGGACGGCCGCCGTTCGACGGGCCGACCCTGACCGCCGTCATCACGGCCGTGCTGACGCAACCCGCCCCGGCGTCCGCACACGCGGGGCCCCTGGCGGCCCTGCTCAACGAGCTCTTGGAGAAGGACCCGACGGCTCGTCCCGACGCCCAAGCCGCCGCGAAGAGGTTGCGAGCCCTCAGGGGCACGGCAGGCGGGCCCGAAGCCCCCGCGCGCACGCCCACGGTCGTTGTGGACCTCGCCTCCGCACCCGACCCCGGCCCTGACCGCGTGCCTGCCCCCGGTACCGGTCACGGGTTCGCCGACATGCCGACCGCCTCCGCCGTTCCCGACGCGCTCGACGCCGGTCCGCGTCGTACGGATCGGCCCGGCCCGCGCCGTCGCAGCGTCCTCCTGGGCGGACTGGCCGCGCTCGCCGCGGTGGGGGGAGCGTCCGCCCTCGCCATGAGGCAGTTCAACGGGGACGAGGCCAAGGCGCCCCCGCCGTGGACCGCGCTCACCGGCGCGCGGAGCCCTGTCCTGACCCTGGCGTTCAGCCCCGACGGCAATATCCTTGCCGGGGGGTGCCAGGACGTCACCGTGCGCCTCTGGAACGTGGCCGACGGCAGTCTTGCCGCCACCCTCGAAGTGCCACCGGACCCGGCCCGGGACGACTATCCGATCGAGGTGCGCGAGGTCCGGTTCAGCCCGGACGGCAGGACCCTGGCCACCGGTACCAACGGCCCCATACCTCGTGTGCACCTCTGGGACGTGGCGACGCGCGCCCTCACCCGCACCTTGGATCGCAGTGGCCCGGTGTCGTATCCGATGGCGTTCAGCCCGGACAGCAGGACCATCGCGACCGACGGCGACGACGAGATCCTGCTCTGGAACGCCGCCACCGGCGCGCTCACCGGCACGACAGGGGGTGACTGGGACGCGGTGACGGCCCTCGCGTTCAGCCCCGACGGGAAGACCCTCGCCATCGGTGACGAGGAAGGCACGCTCCGCCTGTGGGAGCCGGGATCGGGCTCGGAGCCCAAGGCGCTGAAAGTTGCGGACAGCGGTTTGCAGTCAATGGCGTTCACGCCCGACGGAAGCGCCGTCATCAGCGGGGGCGAGAGGCTGCGCCTGAACGGCCGGACCGACTCGAGCATCACGCAGTTCGGCTCGGAGAGGGCCGAGTGGGTGATGCCCAGTCCGGACGGCGACTCGATCGCAAGCGTCGCCCAGGTCGACGGATCAACGAAGCTGCTCCTGTGGTCCACCGCGACCCGAACCGTCACCGGCGAGGCCGGGCTCGGCGAAGGACTGGGCTCCGTGCCGGTCGCCCTCAGCCCCGGCTGGGAGAGGCTGGCCACAGGTGGCGACGGCGACTCGGTGCGGCTGTGGTCCTTCTCGCCGCACAACCCGCCCGGGTACGTCCACACACCCACGCCCACGAACTCCGCCGGCTGACCTCCGGCACGACCGCCCCGACGCAGCTCAGCCAACGCCGGCCCGGCTCACAGCCAGGCGCCGAGCCCGGCCCACCGCTACTTGAGGTCCATCTCGCGAGTACCGGTATGGCCGCATTCATCCATGTTGTAGGGGCCGCGCCCCGCATCCGACAGCGAGCGTCTTATTGCGCTCGCATCCCATCTCGCATTCATCTACATAACGGTAAACACTGTTGCCATCTCGTTAAACGTTTACTTCTTGACGACAATGTGACGGCCTTGTTGACTTCGTGCCACCTCGGCCGCAACGTCGCGGCCTCGTCAGGGAGGCAACCCCAATGAACGCAGTGACGCGTCGCGCCGTCATAGCCACGGCCGCGGTGTCGATGGCCCTCTCGCTCGCCGCCTGTGGCCAGGCCGGCGGCGACGACAGCGGTGACAAGGGCAGCTCGACCAAGATCGGCCTCCTCCTTCCGGAGAACAAGACAGCGCGGTACGAGGCGCTGGACAGACCCCAGTTCGAGGAGGCCGTCAAGGGCGCCTGCCTCACCTGTGAGGTCGTGTACAACAACGCGGTCTCGGACGTGGTCAAGCAGAAGCAGCAGTTCGACCAGCTCGTCGCCGACGGCGTGCGGGTCATCGCGCTCGGCCCGGTCGACGCGACCAAGGCCGCAGGCTGGGTCAAGGAGGCGCGGGGCAAGGGCGTCAAGGTCGTCGCGTACGACCGCGCGATCGACGGCGCGGACGCCTACGTCAGCCACGACAACACCAAGGTCGGCGAGCTCCAGGGCGAGGCTCTGGTCTCAGCCCTCGGCGCCAAAGCCGCTTCCGCCAACGTCGTGATGATCAACGGCGACGAGAAGGACCCGACCGCCGGTCTCTTCAAGCAGGGCGCCCACACCGCCCTCGACGGCAAGGTCGGCAAGATCGCCTACGAGGCCTCCGGCGAGTGGGACCCGAAGATCGCCGGCGAGAAGATGTCCGCCGCGATCTCCTCGGTCGGGAAAAACAAGATCGGCGCGGTCTACTCGGCCAACGACGGCATGGCCGGCGGCGTCATCACCTCCCTCGAGAACGCCGGCATCAAGGGCATCCCGGTCGGCGGCCAGGACGCCGAGATCGCGGGCATCCAGCGCATCATCGCCGGCACCCAGACCTTCACCATCTACAAGAGCCCGCTGCAGCTCGCCCCCAAGGCCGCCGCGTTCGCGGTCGATCTGCTGATGGACGTGCCGCTCCGCGCCAAGAGCGAAACCAACGGCGTCCCGTCGACCCTCCTCGACCCGGTGGTCGTCGACAAGACGAACATCCAGTCCACCGTCATCGAGGAAGGCATCTACACGGCCGCCGAGATCTGCACCCCCGAACTCGCCTCCGAGTGCACGAAGTTGGGCCTCAAGTAACCTTCGGCCCACGCCGGGAGCAGCCGGACCCTTCGCACCCGCCGACGTCTTCACCACCCCGCCGCTCTCCACCTGGGGGCCGCCCCCAGCCATGCTCCGTGTATAAGAGGTGAAGGCTCAACTCGGCGGCTGCGTAGGTGTAGAGCGGTCAAGCGAGAGCACTTGTCGATGGGCTTCGCCAACACGCGCCGTGCCCGGCGGCCGGCGGTGCCCGGCGGCCGGCGGTGCCCGGCGGCCGGCAGCGCGTGCATGGTGGCGTACTGGACACGGGTGCGGCTCGACCGACCGGTGGGCCGTCGGCCTGGGGAAGTTGGACGGCGATTCTCCGAAGGAGTGCTCCCGCTCGGGTTCGATGGCCGCAGGAGCGAGGGGTGGAGGCAGGCGCCCACGCCGCATCCGTCAGCTCACCACGACCCACCACAAGATCAATCATCAGATGGCACCAGGGGTCGCCGCCGCTGAAGGCCGCCCGGCCGCCGAGGGCCCGCCGGCCGCGACCGGGCATCATGTCGCCATGATCCAGAACGACCGGCGCGCGCCCGAGGCGCTCCCGCAGCATCCGGACGTCACCGAGGCGATCGTCCGGGAGCGACGCCTCCACGACCCCTCCGTCCGCCTCTCCGGCCCCGTCGCCGAAGCCCTCTTCGACCCCGATTTCAGCGAGGTCGGCGCCTCCGGGCGGCGGTGGACGCATGCGGAGATGGTCGCCGCCCTGCCCACGCTCCACGGCGGCGCCGAGACCAGCACCCCCATCACCGCAGAGCACTTCGAGGGCACGGTCCTCGCCCCCGGAATCGTTCACCTCACCTACGAGACCCATATCGGGGGCCGACAGGCCCGCCGTTCGTCGATCTGGCGCCGCGACGCCGCCGGGGAGTTCCGGCTCTACTACCACCAGGCCACGCCGGTGCCGGACGGGACGGCCCGGCCGTAGGGTCCGTCTGGAGGTTGTCTGCCACCCCCGTCGGGCTCTGGGGCCTTCGCATGGCACCGCGGGCAGCTCTGCGGTGCCGTCACGCCAATGGGCTCGCGGGTGAGGGCTGCCCTCGTACGGTCAGCGGCGCGGCACCCGCGCCGCGCCGGCAGTCCCGCCTTCCCGTCGCGGGGCGGGCTTCTCGCCGCCCGCCTCCAGTGAGGCCGAATGGACAGTCAACTGGCCGCATAGCGGACACGGTTCGCTGCCCTTCGGACAACAGATGGTCAAATCCTTGTTGCATACCTGTCAAACGGGCTCTTTCGCTGGCACGCTCGCAGCCGCACCACACCCCCCACGATCCCCACGCTTTTCAGCGAAGGAGCCCGCGTGACCCGCCAGCAGTCCTCGCACCGCCGTACCGCCACCGCCGCCGCCCTGATCGCATCGGCCGCCATGGTCGTCGTCGGAGTCCAGACCGGATCCGCCAGCGCCGATGCCCAGCGCGAGGCCGGCGCGACCGCGCTCGTGCTCTCCGGCGCCCAGCGTGCCGCCGCCGTCCAGGAGGCCCAGGCCGGAGCCGCCGCCACGGCCAGGGCCATCGGCCTCTCCGGCCAGGAGAAGCTCGTCGTCCGGGATGTCGTCAAGGACGCCGACGGCACCGTGCACACACGGTACGAGCGCACCTACGAGGGTCTCCCCGTCCTCGGCGGCGACCTCGTCGTGCACCAGAAGAAGAACGGCGCCCGCGCCACCACCAAGGCGACCAACGCCCGCATAGCCGTGGCGAGCACGGCCGCCTCGGTCACGGCCACCACCGCCGGCAAGGCCGCCGTGGCCTCCTCCGACGCGCGGTCCGCCGCCCCCGCCTCGTCCCGCAAGGTGATCTGGGCGGCCACCGGCAAGCCGACCCTCGCCTGGGAGACGACCGTCACGGGCGTCCAGGCCGACGGCACCCCGAGCGAGCGTCACGTCATCACCGACGCGACCTCGGGCAAGGAGCTGTACTCCTACGAAGCGATCGAGACGGGCACCGGCCACACCCAGTACGGCGGCCAGGTCACGCTCGGCACGGCGCCCTCGTACACCCTGACGGACGCCGCGCGCGGCGGCCACAAGACGTACGACCTGAACGGTGGCACCAACGGCACCGGGTCCCTGTTCACCAACAGCACGGACACCTGGGGCAACGGCCTGGCGACGAACCGGGAGACCGCCGCCGCGGACGCCCACTACGGCGCGGCCGTCACCTGGGACTTCTACAAGAACGAGCTCGGCCGCAACGGCATCCGCGGTGACGGTGTCGCCGCCTACTCCCGGGTCCACTACGGCAACGCGTACGTCAACGCCTTCTGGTCCGACTCCTGCTTCTGCATGACGTACGGCGACGGTACGGGCAACCTCAAGCCGCTGACCTCTCTCGACGTCGCCGGCCACGAGATGTCCCACGGCCTGACCGCCTCCACGGCCGGCCTGCGCTACAGCAAGGAGTCGGGCGGTCTCAACGAGGCCACCTCCGACATCCTCGGGACCTCGGTCGAGTTCTACGCGGCCAACGCCACGGACGCCGGGGACTACCTCATCGGCGAGAAGATCGACATCCGCGGCAACGGCACCCCGCTCCGCTACATGGACAAGCCGAGCCGTGACGGCAACTCCGCCGACTACTGGTCCAGCAGCGTCGGCCGCCTCGACGTCCACTACTCCTCGGGCCCGGCCAACCACTTCTTCTTCCTGCTGTCCGAGGGCAGCGGCGCCAAGACGATCAACGGCGTCTCCTACAACTCCCCCACCAGCGACGGCTCCACCCTCACGGGCATCGGCCGCGCCAAGGCCTACAAGATCTGGTACAAGGCCCTCTCCACGTACATGACCTCCTCCACCAACTACGCCGGCGCCCGCACGGCCACCCTCTCCGCGGCCACCGACCTCTACGGCGCGGGCAGCGCCGAGTACAACGCGGTCGCCAAGGCCTGGACGGCGATCAACGTCAAGTAACCCCCCGCGGGGTCGCCCGGCACGCACGAAGCCGGGCGACCCGCCCACCCCCTGCTCACCACCACCAGAGGCGCCGTCACCGGCGCCCTCACGGTGCGGGTGCCGTCCTCGTCCCACGGCCAGGTGCATCCTCATCGGCCCGTGCTCCTCGATGATCCGAGGG
>NZ_LIPQ01000143.1 GCF_001418135.1 Streptomyces aureus | reverse complement strand
TCAGGGATCAGGGATCAGGGACCAGGAACCAGGGGATCGACTGTCAGACGCGTGTGTCAGAGTCTGCGCATGCTGGAGATCGTGGTGAAGACGGAGAACTGGGAGCGGCACGTCCGTGTGTCCGCCGAGGAGCTGGCCGGGCTCGTCCGGCGCATCGGCGATGAAGGGGACCGGTTCCTGGTGGTCCAGCGGATACCGGACCTGCCCGACGTCTTCGCCCAGGTCTGGCACAAGACGGGTGGTGGCTACACGCTGGAGCACCGGGAAGGTGCTGCCACCCGCCACTTCCAGGTGATGACCGACGGTCCCGAGGCCGTGATCGCGGCGATGACCGGCTGGGCGCGCCAGGAGGCCGGCTGGGACGCGGGGCTCGACTGGTCGCCGCTGGACATGGGGCCGGCCCGCGAGGTGCCGCCGCTGGACCTCGACGGGCGGGAGGGCGACGAACTGGAGCGGCGCGTCCGGGAGGTGCTGACAGGCGGCTACGCCTCCCGCGCCGAACTGACCGAGATCGCGGAGGAGTACCTGGTCACCGAGGGCCGCCGGCCCGTTTCACGCGAGCAGGCCGAGGCGCTGGTCGACCGGATGTGGCTGGAGCGGGTCGAGGAGCAGTCGAGCTGGCGGGGCGAGACGGACCCCGAACGCCTCACGCGCGCGTTCGAGAGCCTGCGGGAGGCCGGCATCACGGCCCGCGAGAACTTCACCTGCTGCCGCACCTGTGGCGAGTCGGACATCGCCGCCGCGGGCGAGCCCGACGCCCGCGGCTTCGTCTACTTCCACACCCAGTGCACGGACTCCGCCGCGGCGGGCCACGGACTGACGCTCCTGTACGGCGGCTTCGACGGCTCGCCCGAGACGACGACGGGCATCGGCCACGAGGTCGTGGCCGCCCTCGAAGCAACCGGCCTCTCCACCGAGTGGGACCGGACCCCCGGCCGAGCCATCACCGTCACCCCTCTGGACTGGCGCCGCCGCCTGGTCGGCTAGGACTCGTCCAGCCTCTCAGGTGACCAGGAGAAGGGGGTGTTCACGTGGTGGTGCGGGCCTGCTGCGCGGAGTTTCCCCGGAGTCCCCGGTATGCGAGGCCGAGGAGGAAGGAGTGGAGCAGCGCGGAGAGGGCCAGCGCGGCGAGGAAGTACCCGGTCGCCGGCCCCGAGTCGCCGTTCGCGAAGTCGGGGAGGAGCAGGAGCATGCTGGTGGGCGCGGTGATCAGCAGGATCCAGACGGCCGCGAAGCCGGTGTCTGCGGTCGCCGAGGCGAACACCAGGGGGAGCGCCGCTGCGGCCACCAGGCCGAGGTAGACCAGCGAGGCGGGGTTGGCGAACGTGAGCCGGCCGAGTGTGCGCGGGCGGCTGTCTCTCATGATCGATTCCTCCTGGGCGGATCGGTTCCGCCGTGTCGACGGCGGTTCCATCCTGCGGCGGGGCGGCCCCGGGCGCCTGAGTAGCGCTACTCAAACCGTCGTGGGGACCTGCGCGTTGCGGGCCGGGCAGCTGATCACGGCGGCGGAGCACCCGCCTCGTCGTGTGCCGTCCAGGGCCATCTCGCCTGTCGGCCCGATTCGATGAGGGGGATCATCCGGAAGGCGGCGTCCGTCAGGCCGCCGAAGGTGTGGCGGTGGGGGCCAGTGGGGGCG
>NZ_LIPQ01000142.1 GCF_001418135.1 Streptomyces aureus | reverse complement strand
AGTAGGTGTCGAGGCGCTCGGGGACGAGCTTCCCGGCCCGTGATCCGGCGTGTTCCCTGCCGAGCTCCTCGTACTCGCCGAGCGCCTCGACACCTACTTCGCGACGATCTCCAGGCCGTACGCCGACAAGGTGTACTGCGACGCGGTCCCGCGCCTCACCTACCTGCGGGGGCTCCCGGCCACCGTCGACAAGGACCTCCTGGGCACCCGGCCGGCCAAGACCGACGAGCCGCTGGCCCACTCCCTCTACGAATGCGGGGCCGCCGGCATCGGCAACGCGACCTACGAGCCGGACCCCAGGGAGAGCTTCAACGAACTCCTCAAGACCTTCCCGAAGTCGACGTACGCGCCCAAGGTCGCACCGGCCTTCGAGGCGTCGATCAAGACCCGGACGGACGCCCTCGCCGGGGGCGGCACCCCCTGCGACACCACCAAAGAGCTGCACGTGATCGGCGCCTCCCTCGACGGCATGACGGACCCGTCGCTGGAGGGCGCCGCGGACCAGGCCGACGCGGCGGTCCAGAAGGGCGACTTCGCCTGCGGGACGGACCAGTTCAAGGACAAGGACTTCAAGGCCGCGCTCGACACGATGACGGCGTACGCGAAGGACTACCCGAGCAGCCCGCAGGCCGCGCAGGCGCGCGCCGTCGCCATCGCCGCCGAGATCGCCGAGGAGGAGCCCGCGGCGGGCGGCAAGCTGCCCTCGGGCGACGTGCCCGGCGGTTCGCGGATGGTGATGGTGGTGAGCAACGACGGCCCGGGCGAGGTCGAGCTGCTCTACACCGGTCCGATGACCGGCAAGGTCACCCTGAAGGCGTGCGGGACCTGCACCAAGTACCCCGGCCCGATCCTCTCGCAGGGCAAGAAGATCAAGGCCTGCACCGGGCCGTCCTCGAAGTACCCGAAGACGACCCTGCTGCTGCCCGCCGGTGACTACCACTTCCTCCAGAAGCGGGCTTCCACGGGCACGTCCACGGCCGGCGACACCAAGTCGAGCAAGGCGAAGATCGAACCGGGCTACAGCTACACCAACTGCCTGTACGTGACCTCGGGGTTCTGACCTCGGGTTCCGACCCCTCGGCGAGCAACGTCCCGGCGGCCGTCCCCTTCCGAGGGGGCGGCCGCCGGTGCGTCCACGGCCGTGGGCCGCGGGATGCGGGCCGCCGGCCCGCCCCTGCGCCCCCGGCTCAGCTCCGGCGGCGGAGCACCCGCAGCGAGTCCGTGACCGAGACCTCCTCGAAGTCGCCCGACTCCAGCGCGCGGAGGTAGATCCGGTACGGAGCCTGGCCGCCGTCCTCCGGGTTCGGGAAGACGTCGTGGATGACCAGCAGGCCCCCGGGAGCGACCTTCGGGGCCCAGCCCTCGTAGTCGTTGGTGGCGTGCTCGTCGGTGTGCCCGCCGTCGACGAACACGAACCCGAGCTGTCCGCCCCACACCTTCGCGACCTGCGGCGACCGCCCGACCACGGCGATGACGTGCTCTTCGAGACCCGCCTTGCGCAGCGTCCGCCGGAACGTCGGCAGGGTGTCCATGAGCCCGACCTCCGGGTCCACCACGGTCTCGTCGTGGTACTCCCACCCCGGCTGCTGCTCCTCGCTGCCCCGGTGGTGGTCCACGGTCACCGCGACCGTCCCCGCCTGCCGCGCCACGTCGGCCAGCAGGATGGTGGAGCGCCCGCAGTACGTGCCGACCTCAAGGAGCGGCAGCCCGAGCTTCGCGGCCTCGGTGGCCGCCGCGTACAGGGCGAGCCCCTCACCGACGGGCATGAAGCCCTTGGCGGCCTCGAAGGCGGCGAGGATCTCGGGCGCGGGCTCGGACATGGTGACTCCTACTGGCGGGTACGCGGGTGACGGCGCCCATCGTGCCCTACGCGTCGCACTCGAACCACACCGTCTTCCCGCCGGCCCGCTCGTCTACCCCCCACCGGTCCGTCACGGCCTCCACGAGCACGAGCCCCCGCCCGCCGGCGTCCAGCGGATCAGCGGCCTTCGCGTGTACGGCCCCGGGGACGTCGTCGGCGACCTCGACCCGGAGCCCGTACGGCTCGCGCAGGATCAGGACCGAGCACCGGCGGCCGGGCACGTGCCGGACGACGTTGGCGACGAGCTCGGTCAGCGCGAGGGTGGCGGATTCGGCCGTCCGGTCGAGCTCCCAGCGCGTGAGGAACATGCGGAGGATGCGGCGCATGTGACCGGCGGAGTGCTCACCGACGGTGAACCGCATGCGGTAGCTCGTCGCAAGTGCCGCAGGGTAGAGGTCTGTTGCCTGATTCATGCCACCAGGCTGGACGGGTTT
This sequence comes from Streptomyces aureus, assembly GCF_001418135.1. Taxonomy (GTDB): domain Bacteria; phylum Actinomycetota; class Actinomycetes; order Streptomycetales; family Streptomycetaceae; genus Streptomyces; species Streptomyces aureus_A. Next base: position 4,328 of record NZ_LIPQ01000142.1, on the reverse strand, counting down.
CGTTACGCTCGGCTACGGCCTGAACACAACGCCTCACCGTGTGAGCTTGGGGGTGACCACGCCTTGGTCAACATCCGCAGCCTCGATCCCAGCGCCTCGCCGCTGGACTACTACGGAGCGGAACTTCGCCGGCTGAGAGAGGAGGCGGGGCTCAGCCAGCCGCAGCTCGGCAAGATCTTGTACTGCACGGGCTCGCTCGTGGGGCAGATCGAGACGGCGAAGAAGGTCCCGACGAGACGGTTCTCGGAACAACTCGACGCGGCGTTGATGACGGGTGGGCTGTTCTCGCGGCTGGTGGGGCTGGTGCTGAAGAGCCAGTTGCCGACGTGGTTCCAGCCGTACGCGGAGATGGAGGCGAGAGCGACGTACATCTCCTCGTTCCAGCCCCAACTGGTCGTTGGGCTGCTCCAGACGGAGGCGTATGCCCGTGCCGTTCTTGGCGTCAGGACGGATGGAGACCTCGACGGCAGGGTCGCCGCCCGAATGGAGCGACAGCGGATCCTGAGTGGGGAGACTCCCCCTCTGATGTGGGTCGTGCTGACGGAGGCGGTGCTCCGTCAGGAGATCGGAGGCAAGGCGGTGATGAAGGCCCAACTCGCCCATCTGTTGCGCATGCAGGAGCACGAGTGGGTGAAGATCCAGATCATGCCGTTCACGGCCGGCGCGCATGCCGGGATCATGGGCGAGTTCAACCTCCTGCGCTTCGACGGCGACCCCGATGTCGTCTACACGGAGGACTTCGTGCAGGGGCATATGACCGCTAATCCAGCCGCATTCAGGGAGGGCTCGCTCCGTTACGATCACCTGCAGGCCGCTGCACTCTCGGTCGAGGGTTCGGCCACACTGATCGCCCGTGTCATGGAGGAACAGTATGGGGACCGACCAGAACCTGACGGGCGCGCGTTGGCGTAAGTCCTCGTTCAGCGGCGACACCGGGGGCAACTGCATCGAGTGCGCCCCCCTCGGCGCCGCCGCGTGGCGTAAGTCCTCGTACAGCGGCCCCAACGGCGGCGACTGCATCGAGATCGCCGACCTCGCCGCCCACATCGCCGTCCGTGACTCCAAGAACCCCGAAGGCCCCGCCTTCCTCGCCACCCCCGCCGCCTTCACGGCCTTCGTCGCGGCCGCCGCCGAGGGGCGTATCGGCGGGCGCTGATCATGGCGACCCTCATGGGGACGATGATCCTCGCCATCGGCCTGCCGGCCTGGGCGGGGATCACGTACGTCGGGCTGGTCCGGGCCCGGCGGGGCGATGAGCTGCCCCAGCCCCGGCTGCCCCGGCTCCGTCGCTCGCCCGCCAGGAAGGCCGCCCGGGTCGCCGGGCTCGCCTACCTCGCGGGTGGCGCGGTGCACGTGTACGGGCTGTCGTACCTGCCGTTCCTCTTCCCGGAGGACGCGTGCTGGTTCGGTGTGGGGATCAAGGCCCACCCGGACTCCAGCAGCGCGCTGCCCGTGAGCCTGGTGTGCCACGGGATCGAGGTCGTCCCGTGGTGGGTCAACCCCGGTCTCCTCGTCTTCGCGGTCACCGCAGTCACCGCGACCGTGACGAGCGTCGTGCTCGCCCTGCGGCATCGCGCCGATCACCGCCGGACCGAGGAACGAGGAGCGAGAAGCGCGTGAAGGACATCGAGTTCGACCTGCCGCCCAAGGCCGCGCCGGACGTCGTCGCCCGGCGGAACCACGTGGCCGACGAGGTCTGCCGGGCGCTCGCCGGGGCCGGGCTTCCCGTCCGCAGGGGTGACCTCGACGGAGGCTCGTCGGGCACCCCCGGCGCGGTCGTCCATGTGGATCCCCTGGCCGATGGCGGCGGGGTGTACGTGGACTGGGAGACGGGCGATGAGCTGCGGACGGCGGCGATGGAACTCTTCGCGAAGGGAATCGACTACGCGGATCCGCCGCAGGTCGTGCGCCACAACAGGGACGTCCACGCGTTCATGCAGGAGGCCCTGTCGGGGATCCTCGCCTCGGCCGGGTTCGAGGTGGGGAAGCCGGATCCGCACACCCACGGAAGCGCGGTGTCCGTGAAGGGTGGCCGGCCGTGACGCCCGGGATCGAGACGACGAGTGGGCAGCCGCCGGGGGCCCGGGGGTCGGAGGCGACCGCGGGTCGGGGCGTCAAGACCCCGCCTCCGTGTCCGCCCCCGCCGCCGTCTCGGCGAGCACGGCGCGCAGCTTCCGGACCACCGCCTTCCACTGCTCACCGTCCGACTCCTCCCAGAGTTCGAGGAGTTCGGAGGGCTCGGTGAGGATCCGGTCCAGGGCCGTCACGGCCTGCGGGCGCAGGTCGGCCGGGAGGGGCGGCAGGGGGTCCTTCGGGGCGTACGAGGTGGTGATCGGGTCACCGCCGGGGCACTGGGCGGCGAGGAGGGCCGCCGAGGCGATCGCCTCGTCCGCCAGGTCCGCGTCCAGGTAGTCGTCGCCGGTCTCGATCACCTCTCGGAAGGCCGTACGCAGCACCTCGGCCTTCTTCTCCGCCGGTGCCTCGTCCACCCGGTACGAGAAGTCGGCGGCGGTGTCGTTGTCGAAGGGGCCGATGTCCCAGGTGCCCATGGCGTACCCGCTCTCTCCGTGCTCGGTCGTTCCGCTGTACCGACAGCGTGGCAGGCACCACTGACAACGCCGTTCCGGAGTCGGAGTCCTGCGCTTGGAGCCCGGTCATGACGACGGAGGACGACGTGGACGGCCTCGCCCGCATGTGGATCGGGGCCGTAACGCCGTCCCGGTCGACGGCGATCGGGCCTTTCGGCGGGTAGCCGCCGTCACGGCCACCGCCCGACGGGTGAGAGCGGTCAGCACGCCTCGCGCGCGACGTCCTCGAACGCTTCTCTCGTCATCGCGCCGCGATCGGTCAGCACCTCTCCGACGGGCAGGGCCGCGAGTTGCCCGGCGTCGAACGTCACCGAGGCCCGGTAGGCGTAGGAGTCGTCGGGATCCGCGAAGTCCAGCTCGTACGAGTAGCCCGGCCGCAGGGTCTGTGGACCCCGGACCTCGGCCGCCCACTCCGCGGGCGGGGCGAACAGCGGGAAGTCCGCGGCCGCTCGCACCCCACGGGTGTCCCAGCCGATCCAGGGCTCCTCCCTCCTGGTCCCCTCCGATGCCGTGCCCTGCTCCGCGGGCTCTTCCTCGGTTGCCTCCGCGCCCGCCTCCGTCGCGCGGGCGGCCGTGCCCCGCAGCCCGGGGCCGCGTACCCGGCCGTCGTCGCACGATCTCAGCAGCGCGTGCGCGGTGCCCTGTTCGTCCACGTACACCGCCGCCAGAGTCCGCAGCTCCGGCGAGCAGCCCGCCACGGTCAGCGCGATCACGCCGCTCAGCGCCGACGCGAGACACACGCGGACCACGGTTCTCGTCCGGACCCCCATCGCTCCGCCCCTCCTGCCGGTCCGCCGTCCCGGCCCGCTCAGTCCTCGACGCCCAGATCCTCGCGCATGGTCTTCTTCAGCGCCCCCACGTAGGGCCAGACCTCCTGGTGGAGGTCCGCTTCCATCGTCGCCAGCTCCTCCGCGTACGTCGCGGGGTCCGCCGTGTACTTCCGGAGCTTCCCGTAGGCCTCGTTCAAGCGCTTCTTGGCGGCGCTGGAGGAGCGCGACACCACGTTCGGGACGATCATCTGGGACTCCGCGTAGCTGTCCCGGTAGGCCAGCCTGGCCGCCTCCAGGTTCTCCAGGGAGGCGGCGACGCCCTCACCGCGTCCCAGCGCGTGGAGATGGTTGGTCATCTCCGTCAGGTACTGGCGCGCGGCGGTGTTCAGCGTGATGTAGCAGGTGCGCCGGCGCTCCAGGCTCTCGCGCTGTCCCTGCCGGGCTTGCTCCGCCCGGAGCAGCTCCTCGGCATGACCGCGTTCCTCGCGCCGCTGCTCGGCGGCGGCCTGGAGCTCCATGCGTTTGGTGCGGTCCGCGCGGCTCTGCGTCAGGAGCGCTGCTCCCAGAGTTCCCGCCACGCCGACCACGGCGATCAGCAGTGCCGTCCAGCTCGCGCCCATGTTCCCCCCTGCGTACGGTCTCTTCTCCGCGACGATGCTGCCACAGGGCGTGTGCGGAGGTGGGGGAGAGGGCCGCGCGGTGCGGCCGGTTCGGCGGGGTCGCGCGGGCCGGTGCGGGCCCTCCCGGCGGGCGTCGTCGCTCACGCGGAGGGGGATTTCCCACCCGCATCTGACCTTCCGTCAGAATGGAACGTGTTCTAGTCTGCCGCGCATGGGCATCGCCATCACGCACGAACAGCGGGAGCTCGCCCGATCCGTCCGGGGCTGGCTCCAGCGCGCCGTACCGCCCGGTGGCGGTGTCGGGGACGTCCAGGTGCTTGCGGACTTCCCCGGGCGGTACGGCGCGCTGG
>NZ_LIPQ01000141.1 GCF_001418135.1 Streptomyces aureus | reverse complement strand
GCGCGGGCCCGGGCCCGCGCCAGGGCGTCAGGCCCCGACCCCGCGAAACTCACCGGATCGTCGTCCGGCCGACCGGTCAGCTCCCAGGCGAAGGACCGCCGGTGCCCACGCCCGGGCACTTCTCGTGCCAGCACCCGGGGGTGGGTGAGCAGCGCCTGCCGGAACGCGTCCCGCAGCCGTACCGGGTCCAGCCTGCCGGGCAGATGGACCTCGATGTGTACGCTCTCCGGTTCGTCGTCACTGAGGCAGTGCCGGGACACCTCGTCGACGGTCGGAAAGGGAATCCGGACCCGGCCGGGAGGGGTGGCGGTCACCCTCCCGGCGGCGGTCTCCTTCTCGGGAGCGGTCCCCCTACTGGCCGCGGTCCACGGCTCGGTCACGAGGGGCCACCGCCCTCCGGCCGCCAGAGGGGCTGCTGGGGCCGGTGCCCGTCGCCGGTGCTTCGCGGCCTGGCCGTGACCACCGGTCCGGCTTCCGGCGCGGCGTAACCGCTGTCGCCTTGACGTCCGTCGCCTTCACGCCCGTCACCGTCCGCCCATCCGTCGTCGTCCCCGCGCCCGGCGGCCGCGGCCGCCGGGCGCACCGCCGTCACCAGCGCGGCGGACAGGGCGACCAGCGTGAGCACCTGCGCCAAGCCGCTGAACGCGCCGGACCCGTCGGCGACCGGATCGCCGGCGCCCAGGGCCGCGACGACGCCGGCGCCGCCCATCGCCACCGCCGCCGTCGGCACCAGCACACCCGGCCGGAACCGCGCGGCCACGGCGAGTACGGGCACGACCAGTGCCAGCGGCCCCGCCGCCACCGCGACGACCGCGGTCAGGACCAGCGTTCCGAGCAGCATCCCCGGTGCCGCCGGTTCGGGCAGCCTCTCGTCGGTGCCACCGTCGTCGCGCCGACGGCCCACGAAGGCCAGGGCGGCCAGGACGACGAGGGCGAGCGCACCGCCGACCAGGGCTGTCCGGTACGAACCGGAGGGCTCGAACTCCATGGTCACCGTGCCGGAGGCGCCGGCCGGGATCACCCAGGCCTGCTGCCAGCCGTCGAGGCGCACCGGCTCGAGGTCCGTGCCGTCCAGGGTGGCCTTCCAGCCGTCGTTGGCGTTCTCGTAGGTCCGCAGGTAGACGGCCTCGCCCGCGCCCGCCGACACCGAGACGGTCCGGCTGTCGTCGGCCCACCTGGTGACGGTGGCCTCACGGCCCGCCGCTCCGTCCATGGCCCGCGGGGTGCCGCGGGTCAGCGTGACGTCGGTGATCGCCAGCGGGCCCGCGTCACTCGCCTCCACCTCATGATCGCCGGAAGGAAGCTCCAGGGTGCCGTCCTTCTCCTCGCCCGCGCAGAGGGTGACGGTGACGGGGCGTCGCTCGGTGAGGTCCCGGACGAGCCCGGAGGCCTTCGTCTTGTGCAGGACACCGCCCACGGCGAGGTCCGGGCCCTCACCGCACGGCAGCGAGAAGCGGGCGGACGGCTTCGGCCGCGGCACCCGCAGGTCGGCCAGCGCGGGCACGTGCACCTCGCTCAGCCCGACGGGCAGCTGCAACTGCGCGCCCGCCACCGGGTTGTGGACGGTGAGCGGCGCGACCCTGGTGATGGTGATGTCGAGCCGGTTCGTCTCGATCGCCGGGAAGCGGACCCGCCCGTTCTCGTCCACGTCGGCCACCGCGGCGCCGTGCGGGGAGCTGATCATCACCTGCTCGGGCCGGGTGGACACCCCGCCCGCCGGTGCGAGGATGATCTCGTCGATCTTCTTCATCGCGGGCCAGCTCAGGTGGACGACCGGCCGGTCGCCCGCGATCCAGGCGGTCGTCAGATCGCCGTCGACCAGGTTGCGGGCGCCGAGTGACGTGCCGTTGCGGCTGGTGGAGTCCACGGTGGCGGTCAGCCGGTTCTTCGATCCGGGGGCCGAGCGGTCGAGCAGTCCGTCCAGCGCGCCGCCCGTTACGGCGACGGCTCGCGCCGACACCTCGTACTCGCCCGACTCCTTGGTGCTGAACCGCCGGTGCAGTCCGACCTCGACCGACGAGGGCGACAGGCCGCCCGCGTCGGTGCCGCGGTGCAGGGAGTACACGGTCGCCTCCGCGTCGGTGTTCTCCGCGTCGGCGGGCAGCTCCAGCAGGCGCGTCACCTGCACGTCCGGGATCGACACCTCGGAGAATCCGGCGCCGGAGAGTCCCGGGCGCGCCTGCTGCGCGGCAAGGACGGTGACCTTCATCCAGGAGGCCTCGCCGGCGGGAGCCTTGACGGTCTGCGGCAGGCCGTCCGTCCGCAGGGGGCTGTCGGCCGAACCGCGGTCGGTCTCGATCCGCACCTGGGTGGGCGCCGCGCGCATGGCGTCGCCCGGCAGGGGCGTCAGCCGGAGGGAGGCCGGGATGTCGGTCGGCCGGGAGAACTCCACCCGCAGCCACTGTCCGACCGGCTCGCCCGGGCTGCCCTCGGCCCACGCGGTGTCCGGGTTGCCGTCGAAGGCGTTCACCGGGTCGTACTGCGGCAGGTGGAACAGCCAGTTGCCGCTGCTGGAGGCCGTCACGGACCGGGCGCCGCGCAGCACCGCCGTCGTCTGGTGACCGGTGCCCTCCGACGGCAGGATCTGCTTGGGCTTCCGGCCCGGGTCCTGCAGGCTGCCGGAGTGATTGCGCTCGTCCGCGGTGTAGGTGTACGAGGTGTTGTTGTTGACCAGGCCGAACCGGGTGTCGGCCCGGCGCAGCCCGTCCGCGACCGCCTTCACCGGTGCGACGACGCCCTTGGGAAGCGTGTCCCCGGCCAGTACGGCCGGACGGCCGGTCATCGAGGGATCGGCGGAGAGCTGGAGCAGCGCCTCGGGTCCGCCACTGACCACGGCCGTGTCGGCCACGGCCGAGACACCGACCCTGCCGGGCCGCCCGGCGTCCTGGGGCTGGTAGATCTCCACGGCCTGGAGCCGCGGGTAGAGCCCCTGCACCTGGAGCGGGGTGCCGTCGGCGATGCGTCCGCCGGTCACCAGCGGGCCGAATCCGGTGATCTTGCGGTAGCCGGACGACTCCAGGGTCCGCTTGACCGTCTGCGGCGGGACGTAGCCGATCTGGTCGGGGTCGAGGTCGTTGCGGACGACCACCTCGTGCATGCCGGCCCGGGCGAGGTACGCCCGCAGGCCCGGGACCTCGGCGCCGGACAGCAGCGCCTGCTCGACGGCGTCCGTCATACGGCGTGCTCCGGGGGTGCCGAAGGGGACGAAGTCACGCTGTGCCCAGGGGGTCTCGGCCAGTACGTCGAACGGCTGGTCGATGGGGGAGCCCCAGGTGTGGATGCCGTGCGCCGTCGCGGGGACGACCAGGGCCCTGCTGTCCCGGGCGTTGTCCTTGAGCCAGCCGGCGGCCTTCTCCCAGTGGGTGGGCAGCTTGGTGAACGACCCGGGCTGGAGGATCGAGCCGTTGACGTACGGGAGCGCCAGACCGGGCAGTACGAGCACGGCCGCGGTCGCGGGAACCCAGCGGCGACCGCGGAGTGCGCGAGAGCCTCTGCTCTCGGGCAGCACGGCCGTCAGATGGGCGAGTCCGAGGACGAGCGCGAGGGCCAGTCCCGGCTGGAACTTGTAGATGTTGCGGAACGGCTTCAACGGCCCGTTCAGCCAGTCCTGGACGGCGCCGTGGAAGGGTCCGCCGAAGGATCCGGCGTACCCGGCGAGCGCGATCAGGACGACGGCCAGGACGGTCAGGAGCAGCCAGCGGCGCTCCGGCAGGTCCCGCCGTGCCAGGCCGGCGAGGCCGAGCGCCGCGGCGAACGCCGAGCCGAGGACGGTGACGACGGAGGTCGCGACGGTCCAGCCGGCGGGCAGCCATGCCTCACCGAAGTTCAGATAGGCCACCCAGTTGCCGGCGCCGCGCAGCAGCTCGGTCGCGGACATGGTGGCGGTGGTGGTGTCGGCCTGCTCGACGTACGGCATGAAGTTCTCGCCGTACGCGCCGAGCAGGAGCAGCGGCACCACCCACCACACGGTGGCGAGCACGACGCCCGGTATCCACCAGCCGAGCAGCGCGCGCCGGCGCCGGCCGGGCGGGCGGCTGAGGAGGTACAGCCCCACGGGCAGCAGCGCGGCCAGGGTCGAGGCGGCGTTCACGCCGCCCATGAAGGGGATCAGCAGGGCCGACCGGGCGGCGGCCTTCCGGGGGCTGTGGGCCGCGGAGGTCAGCGGCAGCAGCACCCAGGGCAGCAGGGCACCGGGCAGCGCGGCCGCGGAGGTCGAGCCGATGACGATCGTGAAGGTGGGCCACAGCGCGTAGGCCACGGCGCCGAGGATCCGGGACGCGGGCGTCCCCACGCGCAGCCGTTCGGCGAGCCGGAGCGCGCCCCAGAAGGCGGCGGTCACGATGACCGAGAGCCAGAGCCGTTCGGCCAGCCAGACCGGCACCTGCAGCAGGTCCATGAGGCCGTAGTAGGGGAGTGCCGGGAAGGCGTAGCCGACGTACTGGTTGGCTATTCCGCCGAGGCCGACGTTCCCGTTCCACAGCGACCCGAGGTCGCCGAGGAAGCGCCAGGGGTCGAGGGCGACGCCGAGTTTGGTCTCGAACGTCATCTTCCCCGGTGACACCGAGAGGAACGCCACCAGGACGAGGGCCCAGAAGCCGAACAGGAGGCGGCGTCCGCGCGGTTCGCCGGACGTTTCCGCCGGCGTCGGGCCGGGCTGCGGCACCCAGGTGGGCGCCTGGACCGTAGTGGTCATGACCGTTCCTCGCTTCGCATGCTCATGGGCTTCGCCTGAGAATCAGCAGCAGATTCCAGGTGGCGATCTCGCGGAGTCCCGGCACCCGGGTGATCGTGCTCGCGAGGAACGGCCAGTAGCGTGACCGCGCTGTCACGACCTGCACGTCGTCGCGACCGCGGACGTGCCGCAGGGTGGAACCGATGTGGACGGGGAAGAGGTTCTCCCCGAGCGTGTGCTTGGCCGCGCGGCCGGTGCGGCGTTCGTAGCGCGCGCGGGCCCGCTCCGCCCCGAGGTAGTGCCACGGTGCGGTCTCGTGACCTCCCCAGGGCGAGAGCCAGTTGGTGAACGACAGGTAGATCAGCCCGCCGGGGCGGGTGACCCGCGCCATCTCGCTGATGAACGTCTGCGGATCCGACACGTGTTCGAGCACGTTGGACGAGAAGCACACGTCCGCGACGCCGTCGGCGAGCGGCAGCAGGTAGCCATCGGCGAGGACCGCGTCCTCGGTGGTACGGCCGCGGGCGTTCAGCTCCCGAGGGTCGGGCTCGAAGAGGTAGCTCTGTGCGCCCCGGCGGCGGAACTCCTCGGTGAAGTGGCCGCTGCCGCCGCCGACGTCGACGACGATCGTGCCGGCCAGGTCGACATGGCGTGCCACCTGGGCGACCGAGTCACGGGCGAGCAGGGTGTAACACCGCTCGGGATCGCTGGGTTCGCGCATGAACGCCCGGAAGAGGGCGGCCGACCGCCTCAACGACGGGTCTTTGAAGCCGTGTTCGGCGGCGGCCGCCGATGGGTCCTCGAAGCCGAGTGCGGTGTCGTCGGCCGATGGAGCCCCGGCCTCGCGTTCGGTGGTCTCAGCCATGGACGCTCCTGCCGCGTCCGGGGGAGGCGGCGCGGGCCACGGCCTCGGCGGCGACGGCCTGGAACTGACGGACCGTCGCGCTCCAGCGGAAGCGCTTGGCGCGCAGCACCGCGGCACGCCCCATCGCCGCGCGCCGTTCGGCGCTCAGGGACAGGGCGCACCACGAGGCGGCGAACGAACTCTCGCCCCGGGCGAGCACCCCGGTCTCCCCGTCCTCGACGGAGTCGCGCAGGCCGGGTATGTCGAATCCGATCGCGGGGGTGGCCCGCGCGGCCGCCTCGGTGACGACCAGGCCCCAGCCCTCGACGAGGGAGGGGTGCAGCAGCAGCCACGCCTCGCACATCAGCCGGTGCTTCTCGGCTTCCGACACCCGGCCGGCGAACGTCACGGAGGGGCCTGCCATGGCTTCGAGCCGCTCCCGCTCGGGGCCTTCCCCCACGATGACGAGCCGGCCGCCGGTGACGGGGCGCACCCGCTCCCACAGCCGTAGGAGCAGGTCGACGCGCTTGTACTCCACCAGTCGGCCGACGGCCAGGAACAGCGGTTCCACCGCCTCGGGCAGTAGCGGGGCGGGCTCTTCGACGCCGTTGTTGACGATCCGGATGCGGTCCGGTGCCACGCCGATGGCGCGCAACTCGGCGGCGGTCGACTCGGAGACGGCCACCATCAGGTTGTCGCGATGGGTGCCGGCCAGTGCCCAGTGCTCCAGTCTGCGTCCGAGCCGTGCCGCCGGGCCCGGGTAGCGCATCTGCCAGAGATCGGTGTGTACGTGGTTGACCAGGCACAACGTGGGCCCGCGGTGCCACAGCGGCGCCAGGTACGGCATGCCGTTGCACACTTCGACCAGCAGGTCGCAGTCGCCGACCTCGCGGGCGAAGGTCGACCTGGCGTGCAGGAAGTGACTGGCGTCGCCTCCCGCGGAGACCACCCGGTAGTCGCGTGCGGCGGCCGGGCCTCCGCACACGAGCGTGACGTCGTGGCCGTCGGCGGTCAGACCGTCGGCTATCCGGTCGATGAGCAGTTCCGATCCGCCGGCGGCCCGGTTGGCCAGGTCGCGGCGGGCGAGGAAGGTGATCCGACGCGGCAGGTGCGCCCCGGGGGAGGCGGTGTGCGGGTCGAGGGCGAGCGCGTCGGTGACGTGGCTGCCGGTGCGTGCTTGAGCGGGGACGGAACGGGAGTCCATCTGGCCGGGGGCCAGAGCGGACGAGCGCTGGGGCATAGGGGGTGCTCCAACTCGGCGGCTGCGGGTGGGATGCGCATGGGGATACGCATGGGGATACGCATGAGGGTGTGCCGGGCTTCCGGGGATGAAGCGCTGGGCTGGCTCGTACGGGGTGCTGCGGGTACGGGTGCTGGTACGTCTGCTGCGGGTACGGGTACTGAGGGCACGGGTACTGCGGGTACGGGTGCTGCGGACACCGCGGTGGCAGGCAGCCGAGGGTGGCGGCCGGTTCAAGCGGAAACGTTGGCCTTACCGCGGGGTAACATCAGTGTTCGTTCAAGCATTCGTTCCGGCTACTCACGCCGATGACAATTTCGGGACTTTGGGCGGGCCCGTTCTACTCACTCTGTTGAGTGTCGCCCCGCCGGGGACCGCGGATCAGCAGCACGGCGCCGACGACCGCCAGCAGACCGCCCGCCGCGCCGCCCACGAGCGGCGCCGTCTCGCCGAGCAGCTCCAGCCGGCCGCTGTCGTCGGAGGCCAGGGCGACCTGCTCGCGCCGGGTCGCGTCCGTGAACTCCAACCCCTCACTGGCCAGCAGGGTGACCGCGTCCTTCTTCGAACCCGGGGCCCGCAGCGTCTTCTTCGGCGCGATCAGCGCGTTCATGATGCGGCCCGTGCGCTGGTCCACGGTCAGCTCGATCCTCGCGTTGGAGTACCACTCCTCCGCCAGGATCTGGCCTCCCTTCGAGCTGCCCACCAGCACGCCGGGCACCAGGCGGGTGCCGGTCGGAGTGGCCTCGACCTTGCCGACGAAGCGGTAGCCCTCGCGCCCGTCGACCTTCGCGACCTTCTCGAACTCCAGCGGCACCGTGGCACCCAAGGTGCTGTCCCACCAGGAGTAGGCGCGCTTCTCGACGTCGAACGGGAACTTCAGATAGGCCTCGCCCTCGAACTCGGGCTTCTCCTCGCAGCAGCGCACCGGCAGGTTCGTCCTGCGGTCGGTCACCCAGCGTTCGGTGGTCCACTGCAGGGATTTGCGCGGGTCGCCCAGCGCGAGCGTCTTCGGCGAGTCGATCTGGGTCGACACGTCCCAGATCGCGTTTCCGCTGCTCTCGCCCGCGGCGACGTCCCCCAGGACACGACGGGTGATCGTGAGCGTCTGGCCGTCCACCGCGGAGACGGACCCGGTGTCGAAGTAGCTGCCCCGACCACTGAAGACCGTCGTGGAGTCCACATCGGTCGGTGTGCGCTTGGCGCGCGGCTCCACGTACCAGACCAGCAGCTGGGTGAGCACCAGCAGGAAGACTCCGACACCCAGCAGAATCAGGGACAAAGGTGATATTGAACGACGCATACGGGTACTCCAATACGGGCGCGACGTGCGAGGGGCTCGTGGGCCGTGCGGGAAGGAGGCGCACACATGGGGTGCAGCCTGACCGGGGCGAGAATGCGTACCCGGGAGTAACAGTCCTGTGGCGGCGAAATTAGGCGGCTCTTGACCACCTGTCAATGCGCCTCTCATACTGGCGGCGCCGGACCGGGCCGGCGCGCTGGGTGACAGACCTCGATGACCGAGAGGCCGATCATCCCCATGCCCAGACTGCTTGCCGCCTTCCTGACCTGCGTCGCCGCCGCCCTCCTGGCCGCGGGCGCCGCCTTCGGAATCGTCACCGCTCTCGACGCCACACCCGAGCGGCGGAACGTGCCGCTCGTCACGTTCCCCGAACCGCCCGCGCACGACGCATCCGGCACAGCCGGCTCCGGCGCGGGCTAGGTTGGAACATGCCGAGCGCGTACGGACCGGACGCTCAGGAGCGGTGTGGTGGAAACGTCGTCAGCGTGGCACGACGTGCCACGAGAACGGATTCAGCAGTTCGCCGACCGAGCCCTGGAGCAGGTCCCCGAACTGGCCCAGGACATCCTCGCCGAGATCCGGCGAGAGTATCCGGGCCTGGTGCTCCTGCCCGACGAGTCCGGAGAACCGAAGGCCCTGGTGGCCATCCGGCACGCCCTCGAACTCTTCGTCGAACAGATGACCACGGGGTCGGACCGGCCGCGCGCCCTCCCGGAGCTGTTCCGTGACTTCGGGCGCGGCGAGGTCTCCCAAGGGCGCAGCCTGGACTCCTTGCAGGGGATCTACCGGCTGGGCGTCCGCCTCTCCTGGCGGCGCATGGCGGAGGTCGGCCAGCAGGTCGACATCCCGCCTTCGGCCATGTACGAACTGGCCGAGTCGGCGTTCGAGTACCTCGACGTCATGGTGGCCCAGTCGGTACGCGGCTACGCCGAAGCCGTCGCCCGCCAGGCAGGGGAGCGCCTGCGCCTGCAACGGCTGCTCGTCGATCTCCTGCTCACCGAACACCGCACGGATCCGACCGCCCTGCTCGCCGACCGCGCGGCCGTCCTGGGCTGGCAGCTGCCCGGGAAGGTGGCGGTGGCAGTGCTGCTCCGCCCTGCCCAGGAGGCCGTCGCCCCCGCCGTGGGCGACGAGATGCTGCTCGACATGGAGGGAGCGCAGCCGCGTCTGGTCGTCCCGGACCCCGACGCTCCGGGACGCGCGGAGCTTCTGGACCGGGCGGCGACCGGCTGGTCCGGGGCGATCGGCCCGTCGGTCCCGCTGGCGGAGGCCGTCACGTCACTGCGCTGGGCGGAGGCCGCCGTCGGGATGATCGAGCAGGGTCTGCTGCCACGAGGGCGGCTCCTGCACTGCGGCGAGCACGTCGAGGCCCTGGTGCTGCTGCCCGCGGGTGAGCTGATCGACGACCTGGCGCGGCGGCGGCTGGCGCAGCTGGACGAGGCCGGCGGCCCGGCGCACGCCCAACGACTCGCCGAGACGCTGCTGGCCTGGCTGGAAACGAGGGGTGGTGCTCCCGAGGTGGCCGCCCGGCTCGGAGTCCACCCGCAGACCGTGCGCTACCGCCTGAGGCAGCTCCGTGAGTTGTGGGGCGACGACCTGGACGATCCGGACCGCCGCTTCGAGCTGGAGCTGGCGCTCCGCACCCGGCGGCTGCGCGGCGATCTGGCCCCGCCGCCCGACTGACCTCGGGACGGCGAAGACGAAGCGGGGTGCCCGGGATCCCCTGCGCGAGGGGGTGGGCATCGCGACCGCATACCGCTACGGACACGAGGCCGTCGACGTGTTGGCGCCCCCGCGCCCACCCTGGCCGAGGCGAGACGCATCGCGTGTCAACGGTCGACCAGCCGTGGACGCGGGGCCTCACCCGTGGATTGCGCGTCGGTGTCATCGCCGACCGGGCCGCGGGGAAGCATCCGGTCCAGCCACTTCGGCAGCCACCAGTTGGACCGGCCGAGGAGTGTCATGGTCGCCGGTACCAGCACCATGCGTACGACCGTGGCGTCGATGAAGATCGCGGTGGCCAGGCCGAGCCCGAACATCTTGGTGGAGGGGTCCTCGGCGACGGCGAAGGACAGGAAGACCGCCACCATGATGAGGGCGGCCGAGGTGATGATCCGGGCGGTGCGCGAGACGCCCTCGACGATCGCCGTGCCGTTGTCGCCGGTGCGCAGGTACTCCTCGCGTACGCGGGAGAGGAGGAACACCTCGTAGTCCATCGACAGGCCGAACAGGATGGCGAAGAGGAACATCGGGATGAACGACACGATCGGAACCGTCGCTTCCAGCCCGATGAGCGCGCCTCCCCAGCCCCACTGGAAGACCGCGACCATGATGCCGTAGGCCGCGCCGATGCTCAGCAGATTCAGCAGTACCGCCTTGAGCGGTACGAGTACCGAGCGGAAGACCAGCATCAGCAGCAGGAACGACATCGCCAGCACGGCGGCGACGAACACCGGCAGGCGTTGGCTGGTGCGTTGGCCCACATCGGACAGGCTCGCGGCGGCCCCGCCGACGTGGGCCCTGGCCGGGCCCTGCCCGATCGCCGTGGGCAGCACGTCGGTGCGCAGCCGGGCGATGGTGTCGGCCGTGGCCTTGTCCTGAGGACTGGTGGTCGGGAACACCACCAGGGTCGCGATGCCGGTGGCCCGATCGATGCGCGGCGGAGTGACGGATGCGACGCCCGGATCCGCCGCGACCGTTGCGACGAGTCGGTCCAGCACTCCCGGATCACCGGTGGGGTCCGCGGCGATGACGAGGGGACCGTTGGTGCCCGGGCCGAACCCCTCGGCGACGAGGTCGTAGGCCCGGCGCTCGGTACGACTGTGGGGCAGTGAGCCGTCGTCGGGCAGGCCGACGCGCAGGCCGAGCACGGGCAGCGTCGCCGTCAGCAGCAGCCCCGCCGCGCCGACCGCGTACGGCACCGGGTGCCGGCCGACGTGCCCGAGCCAGCGCCGCCACCCGACGGCGTGGGCGGCGCCCGTCGCCGTGTCCCGCCGACGGCCGAGGCGGCCCGACCGCCCGGCCCGAAGCGCCCGGCCGATCCGGCCGGCCCGGCCCAGGCGTGGGCCCGCCGCGCCGAGGAAGGCCGGCAGCAGCGTCACCGACGCGAGCACCATGGTCAGGACGACGATCGAGACGGCGAGCCCGCCCACCGTCATGAACGGCACGTTGGCGACAGCCATGCCGAGGATCGACACGACGACGGTGCCGCCGGCGAAGACCACCGGCCGCCCCGCCGTGGCCACCGCTCGCCCCGCCGCCTCGTGCGGATCGAGCCCGCAGGCGAGGTACTCCCGGTGCCTGGCGAGCACGAACAGCGCGTAGTCGATGCCCACTCCGAGCCCGACCATGCTGCCCAGGACCGGTGCGAAGGTGGGGACCTCCGTCACCCCCGCCAGTACCGTCATCGTGGCGACCCCGACGGTCAGTCCGAAGACCGCCATGCCGATCGGCAGCGCGGCGGCGACGAGCGAACCGAACGCCAGGAACAGGATCGCCGCCGCGGCGGCGAGGCCGATCAGCTCGCTCACGCCGCCGTCCGGGTCGGAGAAGGCGTAGAAGAGGTTCCCGCCCATCTCGATGCGCAGGGGCAGTTCGGCGCGCAGCCGGTCGCCGAGATCGACGAGTGCGTCGAGGTCTTCGGCCGACAGCCGGCTCTGGTCGGGGTACTGCACCCGGACGACCGCGATCCGCCCGTCGGCCGAAACGAGGCCGCCGCGCACGGCGGTCTCCCCGCCCGCGTCGAGTGCCCCTGCCGGGTCGCTCGTGCCGAGCACGTGCGGCAGCCGCTTCACCTCGGTCTGCAGCCGCGCGAGAGCGGTACGCGCGCTGTCGTCGTCGAAGAACGTCGCACCGTCGTCGAGGGGCGTGACGACCACTTGGGCGGTCATCCCCTCCTGGCCGGTGCCGGCCCGCTCGATCAGTTCCGCGGCCCGCTGGGAGTCCAGTCCCGGAGCGGTCATCGAGTCCGCGGTCCGCCCGCCGAAGGCGACGGCGGCGAGGACGGCGAAGGTGGCGGCGACCAGCCATGCCGCGATCACCCGCCAGGGATGGCGGGCGGCGCCTGCGCCCAGGCGCAACAGGGCTTTCGAGAGCATCGGGTCCTCCAACCACCTCGTCGGCCGTCCTTGTACGGCCGCCGATGCCGAGGTTCGTCGCCACGGCGCTCCGCGGCATCGGCCCGCGAGCCGCGGATCCGTCGGCCCCGGGGCGGAGTGACGACCCGTCCTTTCGGCCGATGCGCGGCACGCCGCAGTCCCTAGGCTGAGAACCGTGCTCCGAGACGACCTGCGAACCCTGTGGACCGAACCCCGGCCGCCCGACGCGCCCGCCCGGGTGCGGCGGGACTGGGCGCTCCTCGCCGCGGGCCTTACCGGTGTGGCCCTGGAGGCCACCCTGCGCGAGAACGTCGAGTGGCGGCCGGTGGCGGTGGTGTTCGCCGTATGGCTGTGCCTGCTGCCCCTGTGGCGCCGGACCCGCCCGCTGGCGATGGTGACGCTGGCGTTCGGCTCGGTCATCCTGCTTCAGGTGGCCTCGCTCGTCGACGCACCGCGCGAGCCCGTCGGCCTGTACACCGGCGCGATCGTGCTCGTGCTGGTGTACGCGCTGCCCCGGTGGGGATCGGGACGCGAGATCGTGCTGGGCGGCGCGGTGATCCTCGCGGCCGGCGCGCTGTGTTCCGTCACGGACGCAACCCCTGTCGTCGAAAATGTCATGGGCTTCGTCTTCCTGCTGCTGCCCGGCGTGGTCGGGGCTGCCGTGCGGTTCCGGGGGACCGCTCGCGATCGGCAGTTGGAGCAGGTGCGCTCCCGCGAGCGCGAGCAGCTCGCCCGGGAACTGCACGACACGGTGGCCCACCACGTGTCGGCCATGGTGATCATCGCCCAGGCGGGCCGGGTGCTCGCGGGCACCGACCCGTCCGCCGCCGTCGAGGCGCTGGAGGGGGTCGAGGAGGAGGGGGCGCGCACGCTGGAGGAAATGCGCGCCATGGTCGCCGCGCTGCGCGACCGCGGGGTCGGCGCCGAGCTGGCGCCCCCTGCCGGAGTCGCGGATCTGGAGCGCCTGGTGCGCACCCCGGGTGGTCGCCTCAGGGTCGACCTGGGGCTCGACGGCGAACTGGACGCGCTGCCCCCGGCCGTGGACGCGGCCGTCTACCGGATCGTGCAGGAGTCGGTGACCAACGCGCTGCGCCATGCGGTCGACGCGACCGACCTCGTCGTCCGGGTCGCCGCGGAACGGCACACGGTACGGGTGAGCGTGCGCGACAACGGCCGGCGCACCGGCCGGGGCCGCGACGGATACGGACTTACCGGATTGCGCGAGCGCGCGACGCTGCTCGGCGGCACACTACGAGCCGGCCCGGGTACCGACCGGGGCTGGCATGTCGACGCCGAACTGCCGAGAGCGAGGAGCGAGAGCGGTGTCCATTCGCGTCCTCGTCGCTGACGACCAGACGATCATCCGCACCGGGTTGCGGATCATGCTGAACGCCCAGCCCGGCATCGAGGTGGTCGGCGAGGCCGCCGACGGGCGGGAGGCGGTACGTCTGGCCCGCGAACTGCGCCCCGAAGTCTGCCTGTTCGACATCCGCATGCCCGTACTCGACGGGCTCGACGCCACCCGGCTGGTCGCCGGCCCCGGCGTCGCCGACCCGTTGGCCGTGGTCGTCATCACCACGTTCGACCTCGACGAGTACGTCTACGGCGCGCTGCGTGCCGGTGCCCGCGGATTCCTCCTCAAGGACACGGGACCAGACCTTCTAGCCCAGGCCGTACGGTCGGCGTCCGGCGGTGAGGCACTCATTGCGCCCAGCGTCACCGTCCGTCTGCTCCAGGCGTTCGCGGACCTGCCCGCCGGCCGGCCCGCGGCCCAGCCGGTCTCCCCCGTCACCGCCCGCGAGGAGCAGGTGCTCCTCGCCGTCGCCCGCGGGCTGACCAACACCGAGATCGCCGACGCGCTGCACATCAGCCTCAGCACGGTGAAGACGCATCTGGCCAGCCTCATGGCCAAACTCGGCGCCCGCAACCGGGTCGAGATCGCGATGTGGGCCTACGAGACGCGCCGTATCCTCCCCGGAACCTGAGCCGGGTGCCGGACCATCTCCCGTGAGTCCCCGCCCGGACATCAGTGCGCCGGTCGGCTCACGTCGGCTTCACGCGCCTCACGTGCCCCAGAGCGTGACGGGCACGTCCTCGTTCGCCTGCCGACACGAGACTCTCCGGTGCTGGTCCGGTGCTGGTCCGGTGCCGGCTTCGGAGGGGTAGCGGCGGAAGTGGAATGGGCGGCACGCCGCATGCGTGCTACCCGTTCCGGTCGGGGTCGAACGCGGTACCCACCACGGGGCCGCAGCTCGCGGTGCGTCACGAGCTCGGGTGGGTCACCACTCGGCGAAGGAACCGTCCGCCCGGCGCCAGACGGGATTGCGCCAGCGATGGCCCAGTTCCGCGGCCCGTTCGACGGCCTTCTCGTCGACCGTGCGCGCGGCCCTCGACGACCGGTTCGCCCCAGCCGGTGATGCCCTGGTCGGTGTCGATCCGCAGGAAGCACCAGAGTGGTGCGACGCGGTGGGTGCGCGAGGACGTGATCTTCACTTGGACTCCTTCGTGACGGACCAGCCGCCGTCGACGACGAGTTCGGTCCCGGTGATGTACGAGGCGCCGTCGGATGCCAGGAACGCGACGGCCGACGCCACTTCCTCGGCGACGCCGAGCCTGCCGAGCGCGGTGGCCCGGGCGGAAAGCCGCCGGTCGTCGTCGCTCACCCGGTCCCAGGACTCGGTGAGGATCGGTCCCGGCAGGACGGAGTTGAAGCGGACCTCGGACCCGTGTTCGACGGCGAGTTGCCGGATCAGGGCGACTCCCCCTCATGCTTCTGAAGATTGGAATAACGGCCTGCGTGCGATCGGCTTCCTCCGGACTCGTACGAAGGACGGACAGCATGGCCAGCCGCCCCCCGCAGGAGATCATCGTCCGCGCGACACGACCTCCACGACGCCGAACGGCGCCGCCGGCAGAGTCATGCCCGTCGCCTGACGTAGGACCGACCGACACGAACAGAGGGCCCGGCCGCATGAGCGGCCGGGCCCTTCCGTTCGGTCTGCTCGTCAGCGTCCGGCGAGCACGCCGAGCAGCCGTTCGACCTCGGCGGCCACCACCTCGCGGGCCGGTCCCATGTATGTGCGGGGGTCGGCGACGGTCGGGGCCTCTGCCAGCCGCTCCCGGATCGTTCGGGTGAAGAGCTGGTTGAGGTGGGTGGAGATGTTCACCTTCGTCATGCCGGCGGCGACGGCCTTCGCGAGGTCCTCGTCGCCGACGCCGGAGGACCCGTGCAGGACCAGCGGTATGCCGAGGGTGTCCCGGAGCCGGGTGATGAGGTCCAGGTCGAGGACGGCGTCGCGGGTGAGCATGGCGTGCGAGCTGCCCACGGCGACGGCCAGAGCGTCGACGGCGGTCGCGGCGGCGAAGGCGCGGGCCTCCTCGGGGTCCGTGCGGACACCGGGGGCATGCGCGCCGTCCTTGCCACCGACCTCGCCGAGCTCGGCCTCGACCCAGACGTCGGCCCGGTGGCAGTAGTCCGTGATCATGCGGGTGGCGGCCACGTTCGCCCCGTACGGGTGCCTGGACGCGTCGAACATCACCGAGGTGAAGCCGAGCGCGACGGCCTCGTGCACGAGCTCGGCCGTCTCGGCGTGATCCAGGTGGACGGCGACGGGCACGGAGGCGGCACGGGCGAGGGCCAGCGACGCGGCCGCGATCGGGGCGAGGGCTCCGTGGTAACGGGCGGTGTTCTCGCTGATCTGCAAAATGACGGGGAGCCCGGCTCGTTCGGCTCCCGCGACGATGGCTTCGGCGTGCTCGATCTGGACGACGTTGAAGGCGCCGACGCCGCGGTTGCCGGCGGACGCGGGACCGACGATGTCATCGGTGGGGGTGAGGGGCATGAGGGTTCTCCACAGAGCGGTGGGGCGCCGTCCGTGGACGGCATCGGCCGCGGCGGGGGCCGGAGTGAGGCCTCCGGGCCCTGCCGGGTTCGGGAGGAAGGTGCCGCGCTTACGCGGGGGAGTCCTGGAGGATGACGGAGCGCGTCAGGTTCCGCGGCGTGTCCGGGTTCTGACCGCTCGCCAGGGCGAGGTGCACGGCCAGCCGCTGGGCGATCACCAGGTCGGCGAGGGGGTCGAGACCGTCGCCCGTGTCCCCGGAGGCGGAGACGAAGTGCCCGCCGACGCGGGCGATGTCATCGGCGAGTCCCTGCGGTGCGGCGCCGAAGAGCCAGGCGACGCGGCCGGGGCTGGTGATGCTGATGGGGCCGTGCCGGTACTCCATGGCCGGGTACGCCTCGGTCCACGCGCCGGCCGCCTCACGCATCTTCAGGGCGGCTTCCTGGGCGAGGCCGTAGGTCCAGCCGGTGCCGAGGAACGTGAACTGCTCGGCATCGGTCACGTCGGGGCCGAGGGGCACCTCAAGGGCCCGTCGGACGTCCCGAACCGCCTGGGCGACCGGACGGACGCCCGGGGGCAGGGCGCCCGCAGCCTCCAGGTGGGCACGGAGCAGGACCAGCACGGTGGTGGCGAACCGGGTCTGGACCACCGACTCCTCGTCGGCGAAGTCGAGCACCGCCACCGCGTCGGCGGCGGTCATGACGGGGGTGTTCGGGTCCGCCGTGATCGCGCCCGTGGGCACGGCGCCCCGCACTCGGCCGAGCAGGTCGAGGACCTCCGTGGTCGTGCCGGACCGGCTGATGGCGAGGACCCGGTCGTACCGGCGCCCGTGCGGGAACTCGGAGGCGGCGAAGGCGTCGGTCTCGCCGTGGCCCCCGGCCTCGCGCAGCTGTGCGTACGCGTGTGCCATGAACCAGGAGGTGCCGCAGCCCACCACGGCCACGCGCTCACCGCGCCGGGGCAGTGCCGGGGCGAAGTCGTCGACGGACTCGACGGTGCGCTGCCAGACCGCCGGCTGGGAGTCGATCTCGATCGACGTGCGGGTGGTTTCGAAGGTGGTCACGCGGGTTCCTTCTTCCTGGGCCTACGAGGCGACGAGGGCGATGTCAGCTCATGGTGTTCTACGCGCATGGCAAGCGTCAATACTTGCTCACAGAGTGCTAATTTCGAGCATTAATGAGCATCAGTCAATCTGTTGATCGACGGCTGCCGAGACCGCCCGTACCGGTGCGCGCCGCATGAGCGGCTGCGACGGCGGAGGCCGAGGCCGCCGTTTCGAGGTCACCTGTGCCGCCATGCGCGCACGGGTCTCGACGGTCTTGGTCGTCCGGTCCGCGGGAACCGGAGCTCGCTACAGGCGCCGGGCGGAGGGGTAATGGCTTCGAGTCTTGTGACCTGACCATGAGCGTGCCTGATTCTGCATTTTTATTGTCTGTACTGAGCAAATAAATGCAGTCGGGATGAGCGAAGTGTCTTCGGTATCGGCCGTAGAGTCCAGGGGGTGACGTGCCCAGACCCTGCTGGCGTGCGGAGATCGCCCCAGGCGCGGCGTGCGTGAAAGCTGCGGGGCTACGATCGCTTTCGCGCATCCCGCGAGGGAGCGAAGGAGTCCGGAGACCCAGAAGGATGTGACGCATGTCCAAGCAGGCGCGATGGAGCAAGCTGCTGGAGCTGCTCTCGGTCGACGGCAAGCTGGACGTGGAGGAGGCGGCCGCCGCGGTCGCCGTGTCGCCCGCGACCATCCGGCGGGACCTCGATGAGCTGGCCGAGCAGAAGCTCCTCGTCCGCACGCGCGGCGGAGCGATGGCGCACGGCGTCTCGTACGAACTGCCGCTGCGCTACAAGTCCTCGCGGCGCACGTCCGAGAAGCAGCGGATCGCGCAGGCCGTGGCCGAGCTCCTGGGAGAGGGTGACGTCGTCGGACTCAACGGGGGCACCACCACGACGGAGGTGGCCCGGACTCTGGCGCTCCGTGCCGGCAGCGGTGCGGGCGAGCGGAACGAAGGCCTCGCCGCGCCGCGGTTCACGGTGGTGACCAATGCCCTCAACATCGCCGGCGAGCTGGCCGTACGCCCGCAGTTCAAGATCGTGGTCACCGGTGGTGTGGCCCGTCCGCAGACGTACGAGCTGGTGGGCCCGCTCACCGAAGGCGTGCTGAACCAGGTGGTGCTCGACGTCGCGGTTCTCGGCGTCGACGGCGTGGACCCCCAGCTCGGAGTGATGACCAGGCACGAGGACGAGGCGGGCATCAGTCGGCTCTTCGCCGAGCGGGCCAGGAAGGTCGTCCTCGCGACGGATTCCACCAAGGTGGGGCAGCGGGCGTTCGCGCGCATCTGCGGTCTCGACCGCGTCGACGTCCTGGTCACCGACGTGGGCCTGGCCCCGGACATGGCGGCGCGCTTCGCCGAGGCGGGCGTCGAGGTCGTCACGGTCTGACACCGCCGCCCTGCGGCCCTGCCCCGCGCCGGCCGCACGGAGTTCTCCGTCGCGCCCCGCCTCCGCCACCGACGGAGGCGGGGCGCGACGCGTTTCGCGGGCTTCCGGTCCGACCCTCGCGGAAACCGTGCGGGATCAGGTCGTCGTGCGGATCGTTGCTGCCGAGCTCCTTTCGCCTCCGAGTGCGCTGCGGTGCGGAACTCCCGGGCCGCCGCGTCGAGGGGATCGCGGCGGGCCCCGCGTCCTGTTTCCGGACGGCCTACGCCGTCACCACGACCGGCTGCTCGCCGGGCGAGACCCTCGCATAGCGGACGAGTCCGGTGAGCCGGGTCCCGCCGAGCTCCGGATCGTGCGCCGCCTCCTCCCCGAGCGCGACCAGCACCCAGGTGCCGTCGGGGAGGCGAGCGGTCACCGTCGTTCCGTCGACGGCGCAACGCACGCCGCCGAGCTCCTCGGGCCCTGCCCCGGTGAGGCCGACGAGCGCCACATGGACCGTCCGCTTCTCGCCGCGTTCCGCCGTCGCGTACGGAACAGCGGCGAACGGCGCGAACGCGCTGGTGTTCTCGCTCGTCACCACCGCCACGTCCTCGTGCCCGCTCAACGACTGGAACAGGCTGGTGAGTCCGGAGTCGGTGACGGCCCGCGCGCACAGGCCTGCGGTGGCGTGCCGGGGCGACCGGGCGCCGGCCACCTGCCAGCCGCTGTCGTACAGCCGCATACCGGCCGGCGCGTCGACGAGATGGGCCCGCAGCTCCCACGCCCCCCGCACGACGCTGGCCGTCTCGATCCGTGTCTCGTGCCCTGCGGAACCGCCTGGGGCGCCGGGCCAGAAGGGGCGGTGCCAGGAGGCCGCGTAATGGTCGACGACGCGCAGCCGGTGGATGCGGGTACGGACCGACAGTCCGTGAACGGGATCCCACAGTCCGGCGTGGTTGTCGTCGCCCGCCGGTCCGGACGCGCTCAGCACCGGCCCGGTGGCGGTCGAGTAGGCGAACCGTGCGTAGTGCGGGTCGGAGGGCACGGCTCCGGGGATCTGGTTGTCACTGCCGTGGTTCACCAGCCGCGCGAGACCGTCGGCCCGCGTCGTCGAGACGAGGAACCCGGGAGCGGCCAGGGCGCGCACCTCGTCCCGCCGTTCGACGGGGAGCGGCTCCTCCGTCGCGGTCCAGCACGGATGGTCGGCAGGCAGCAGCAGCCCGAGGAATCCCTTGGAGAGCCAGTACGGGGAACCGGGCCCCGAGTACGCCTGCACCATGGGAGGGAAGGGCCCGTACCAGCCGAGCGTGGGGATGCCCTGAGCGTCACGGAAGCCCCGGTCGACGAAGTGCTTCAGAGCGCCGCTTGCGAGTCGCCTGGTCAGCCCGGGGCTGAGGGGGGTCGCGTCGGCGAGCGCACCGACCCAGGGGGCGGTGGCCGCGGCGAACCGGTACGTCAGCGAGCGCCCTTGGTGGACGGGCGCGCCGTCGGCGGCGAAGAACAGGGCGAAATCCTCCAGGAAGCGGCGCAGCCGCGTCCGCAGCACCGGCAGGCGCGCGGCTCCGCGCTCCCCGGCCATCTGTGCCCACAACACCGGGTAGTGGTGCATGGCCCAGCCGCAGTAGTGGTCGAAACAGTCCGCGGTCCGGGGATCGCCGCCGTCCCGGTACCAGCCGTCCCCCACATGGAACTCCTCGATGCGCGCGAGGTCGGCGTCCATCTCGTCCCTGTCGTGCGGGGCCCCCGCGAGCGCGAGGAACTCGCCGACGATCACCCGGAACATGTGCCAGTTGTTGTCCGGGATCACCAGCCCCCAGACGCCCTGGAGCCAGTCCACCACCTGTTCCCGTACCCGCGACGGCAGCCGGTCCCAGAGCCAGGGCCTCGTCAGGTGCAGCCCCAGGGCGAGGGAGCAGGCCTCGACGAGGGTCTGGCGGCAGGTCGCGTCGATCGCCGGCCACGCGTCCGGGTGGCCGGGGTCCGTGCCGGCCGCGATGCCTTCGGCGTACGCGTCGAGCAGACCTGCCGGCGCCTCCCCGCCGGAGCCCGCGACACGGTAGGCGAGCAGGAGGAATGTCCGGGCGAAGCCCTCGAGTTCGTCCGAGCTCCGGCCGGAGGACGACGGTCGACCGGGCAGCACGACGCGCGCACCGGACGGCGACGCGAACCTGTGGGCGTCGGTCAGCATCTGGTCCGCGACGGCCAGCCAGTGGGACCGGTCGTACCCGGTGAACGGGGAACGGGATCGGTCCTCCATCGGGAGAGCTGGTCTGGACATCACCATGAGAGGCTCCTGTTTATCGCACAAGACATGCGCAGATATGTGTGTCCGGAGTCTAGAAACTGCAGCTGGGATCAATCCAGTAGTTCGTGGGGTCGCTCCGGCGGCAGACCACGGAGCAGGCCGGCGGACGGCCACGGTGTCCGCCGGCCTGCTCCGTGCCACCACGTCCTTCCCTTCGGTCGGACCATAATGAGGAAGGAGCAAGGGGTGTGTGGCCCCGTCGGCGAGATGGGGAGGTGCCCGTGACGGCCCAATGGCGACCGGTGCGGCAGTCACGGACGCACGAGCTGGTCCTGGAGACCATCGAGCAGCAGCTGCTCACGGGGCAGCTCAAGGCGGGTGACCGGCTGCCGCCGGAGCGTGAGCTGGCGGCGGCGCTCGGGGTGAGCCGGTCCGCGCTGCGTGAGGCGTTGCGGGTGCTGGAGACGATCGGGGTGCTCGTCGCCCAGGTCGGCCGCGGGCCGGACGCGGGCGCCCGGATCGTCCGGGAACCCGACGACGCCCTGGGACGCGTCCTCCGGCTGCACCTGGCCCTCGGCAGCTACGGCCTGGAGGACGTGCTGGAAGCCCGTGTGGTGCTTGAGCGGTCCAGCGTCGAGGCGGCGGCGCGGGCCGGACGGACCGAGGACTTCGAGGCGGCGGAGGAGCTGCTGGCCGGGATGGCCGGGGCGGAGGCGGACGCGGAGCGGTTCAACGAGCTGGACACCGCCTTCCACGTGCTGCTCGCCCGCAGCTCGGGGAACCACCTGGTGTCGACGCTCACCTCCGCCGTACGGGAGTCCGTACGTGCCCTGATCCTCGGCGCCGAGCGGAACCTCGACGACTGGCCGGGGACCGCCCGGAAACTCAACGCCGACCACGCGGAGCTGCTGCGCCTGATCGGCGCGGGTGAGGGCGCCGCGGCGGCCGACCTCGTCGAGCGGCACATCCGGGGCTTCCACGGCGCCTTCGTCTCGTCGCGCCCGGAGGACGCGGACCACTGACCGCCAGAGGTCGATCGGTGGGGGAGCGGCGAAGAAACTAAGGTCCGACCATACTGTGGTCCGCTCTTGGCGCGCGAGGTCGACCCACGTATGGTCGGACCGCAAGCCACCTCGGCCCCGGAGGAAGTCATGCGCATCGGCCTCTTCGCCACCTGTCTCGGGGACACCCTGTTCCCCGACGCGGTCCGGGCGACCGCGCTGCTGGTCGCACGCCTGGGCCACGAGATCGTCTTCCCGCCCGACCAGACCTGCTGCGGGCAGATGCACGTCAACACCGGCTACCAGCGCGAGCCCGTCCCCCTGGTGAGGAACTTCGCGGAGCAGTTCGGTGACGCGTCCATCGACGCCGTCGTCATGCCCTCGGGCTCCTGCGTCGGCTGCGTGCGCCACCAGCACCCGCTCGTCGCGGACCGGTACGGCGACGCCGCGCTGCGGTCCGGGGTCGCCGCGGTGCGGGACAAGACGTACGAGCTGTCGGAGTTCCTGGTCGACGTCCTCGACGCCACCGACGTCGGCGCCTACTTCCCGCACCGCGTCACCTACCACCCCACGTGCCACTCCCTGCGGATGCTGGGGGTCGGCGACAAGCCGCTCCGGCTGCTGCGCGCGGTGGAGGGCATCGACCTCGTCGAGCTCCCCGAGGCGGACGCCTGCTGCGGATTCGGCGGCACCTTCGCCGTCAAGAACGCCGCCACGTCCACCGCCATGCTGCGCGACAAACTCGACCACATCGCGTCGACGGACGCCGCCGTCTGCACCGCCGGCGACTCCTCGTGCCTCATGCACATCGGCGGCGGCCTGTCCCGGATCCGCTCCGGTACACGCACCCTCCACCTCGCCGAGATCCTCGCCGCCACCCGCACCGCGCCGTACGTACCGCTGGAGACCACACGATGAGCAGCACCTTCCTCGGCATGCCCGCGGCCCCGCCCCGATCTCCGTACGGGGCGGGAAACCTGCGGGGCGAGCGGACGTTCCCCGAGGCCGCCGCGCACGAGCTCGGCAACGACCAGCTGCGCGCCAATCTCCACCGAGCCACCCGGACCATCCGCGCCAAACGGCTCGCCGTCACCGCCGAGCTCCCCGACTGGGAGGAGCTGCGCGCCGCCGGCGCCGCCGTCAAGAACGAGGCGATGGGCCGGCTGCCGGAACTCCTGGAGCAGCTGGAGGCCAAGGTCACCGAGGCCGGCGGCACCGTGCACTGGGCGCGGGACGCGGCGGAGGCGAACGCCCTGGTGACCGAACTCGTCGCGGCCACCGGCAGCCGCGAGGTGATCAAGGTCAAGTCGATGGCCACCCAGGAGATCGGGCTCAACGAGCACCTGGAGAGCCAGGGCATCACCGCCCACGAGACCGACCTCGCCGAACTCATCGTGCAGCTCGCCGACGACCGGCCCTCCCACATCCTGGTCCCCGCCATCCACCGCAACCGCGAGGAGATCCGCCGCATCTTCCTCGAACGGATCCCCGGAGTCGACCCCGGCCTCGACTCCGTCCCCGCCGAACTGGCCGCCGCAGCGCGCGCCTACCTGCGGGAGAAGTTCATGAGCGTCCCTGTCGCGGTCTCGGGAGCCAACTTCGGGATCGCCGAGACCGGGACCCTGTCGGTGGTCGAGTCCGAGGGCAACGGCCGCATGTGCCTGACCCTCCCCAGGACGCTGATCACCGTCATGGGCATCGAGAAGGTCCTGCCCCGCTACGCAGACCTGGAGGTGTTCCTCCAGCTCCTGCCCCGTTCGTCGACCGGCGAGCGGATGAACCCGTACACGACCCTGTGGACCGGGGTCACCCCGGGCGACGGACCGCAGGACTTCCACCTCGTCCTCCTCGACAACGGCCGCACCGCAGCCCTCGCCGACCCCATCGGCCGCGAAGCCCTCAACTGCATCCGCTGCTCGGCCTGTCTGAACGTCTGCCCGGTGTACGAGCGGGTCGGTGGCCACGCGTACGGCTCCACCTACCCGGGGCCCATCGGGGCCGTCCTCACCCCCCAGCTCGCCGGCACCCACGCGGCGAAGAACGACCCCAATGCCTCGCTCCCGTACGCCTCGACCCTCTGCGGCGCCTGCTACGACGCCTGCCCGGTCAAGATCGACATCCCGTCGCTGCTGGTGGAGCTCCGCCACCAGACCACCGAACGCACCGGCCGCAGCGCGGAACGGCTCGCCATGAAGGCGGCCGCCGCCGTCATGGGCCGTCCGAAGCTCTACACGACGGCCCAGCGGGCCGCCGCCATCGGACGGATCGCCGCAGGCCGCGACGGGAAGATCTCCCACCTGCCGCCCCCGCTCGGCGGCTGGACCGAAAGCCGCGACATCACCGCCCCGCCCCGCCGGACCTTCCGCGCCTGGTACGCCTCCCAGGAGGGCCGGGACGCCCTCGCGGCCGCGGCCGCCGAGCACCCCGCGGACACCGAAATGCCCGAGGAGGAACGATGAACGCCCGAGAGACCGTCCTGGGCCGGGTTCGCGACGCGCTCGCCCTCGCCCCCCGTCCCGCCGTCGCCGTATCCCGCGACTACCGGAGGGGGCGCGGCCTGCCCGACCCGGAACGCCTCGACCTCCTCGTCGACCGCCTCGTCGACTACAAGGCGCAGGTGCGCACCTGCACGGCGACCGAGACCTCGGCGACCCTCGCCGAGATGCTCGCCGGACTCGGCGCCCGCCGGGTCGGCATTCCCGCCGGCCTCGACCGCACCTGGCTCTCCGACTGGACCGGCGACCTCGTCGAGGACCGCCCCGACGTGCCGGCCCCGTCCCTGGCGGAGCTCGACGCGGTGGTGACGGCCTCGGCGGTGACCTGCGCCGAGACCGGCACGATCTTCCTCGACGGCTCCCACGACCAGGGCCGCCGTGCGCTCACCCTCGTCCCCGACGTCCACGTCTGCGTCGTGGACCTCTCCCAGGTGACCGCAGGGATCCCGGAAGCCATGGAGCGCCTGGTGCCGGAACGCCCGACGACCCTCATCAGCGGCCCGTCGGCCACCTCCGACATCGAACTGGAACGGGTGGAGGGCGTCCATGGCCCCCGCACCCTCGTCGTCGTCATCCGCACCGACCGCTGAGGGCCCAGCCGTGTTGATTCCGCTCGTTCGAAGGGGCACGTCGATCACCCTCACGCCGGAATCCGGTGCGACGGGCCGGATCCCGTGCGTTGTGTGGGACGCCGACCACGGGGGCAGACGCGTCCCGAAGAGCGAAGGAGCGGCACCATGACGGACAACCCGTGGGCCTACAGTGCGACCTGTGGCCATCTGCCAGGGACCGATCTGACCGGATGGGACGTCGAAGCGACCGACGGTCACGTCGGAACGGTGGCCGAGCACTCCGACGAGGCAGGTGACGCCCATCTCGTCGTGGACGCCGGAACGTGGATCTTCGGCGAGCTGCTCATTCCCGCCGGCGCGGTCGCCGAAGTCGACACGGAACGCCGCACCCTTCACCTGTCCCTGACCAAGGATCAGGTCAAGGACGCCCCGCCGTTTCTCTCCGACCGGCATCTGGCCGACCGGCAGTACCGGGAGGACGTCGCGGCCTACTACCGGATGGCCGTCGCCTCGTGCGAGGGCGGCTCCGGCGGCCTGTGACGCCTGCGGCCCCAGCAGCCCGCCGGGGCCGAACTCGCCGGAGCGTCCCCCGCCTGACGGCCGGCGCCAGGTGCGCGAACGCCTCCCGGTCCGCTCCGAAGAGACGGAGCGGACCGGGAGGCGTT
>NZ_LIPQ01000140.1 GCF_001418135.1 Streptomyces aureus | reverse complement strand
CGGACGCGGGCGCGGCACTCGCCGGACAGGCCGAGGCCGTCGGACAGCAGGTCGCCACCGGCGGCACCTCCGGTCTCGCGGACGCCGTGGCCCCGTCCGTGCTGGACCAGGTGACGACCACGGCCCGCTCCGTCTTCGTCGAGTCCCTGGCCGACGTCATGGTCGTCTGCGCCGTGATCGCCGCCGTGGGCGCGGCCATCGCCTTCGTCCTCATCCGCCGCCGCGATCTGCACGAGAGCGCGCAGAGCGAGCCCCTGGCACCGACGCCGGCCACCGCCTGACCGGTGCGTTCCGAGCACATGCCCGTATCCAGCAGAGAGAAAGTGGGGCGAATCCCTGTGCAGCAGACCGTGCGGGTGGTCGGAATCGGGGGTTCGCCCCGGCCGGACTCGACGGCCGAGCGGGCCCTCCGCGTCGTCCTGGCCGAAGCGGAGCGCCAAGGGGCGGAGGTGACGTGCATCGGCGGCGCCGAGCTGGTGATGCCGCTCTACGACCCACGGGACGGGCTCCGCTCGGCGCGGGCGCTCCGGCTGGTGTCCGAGATAGCCGCCGCGGACGGCCTCGTCCTCGCGAGCCCGGCCTACCACGGGAGTATCTCGGGACTCGTGAAGAACGCCCTCGACCACGTCGAGGAGCTGCGCGACGACGCCCGCCCGTACTTCAGCGGGCGGGCCGTCGCCGGCCTCGCCGTCGCCCAGGGCTGGCAGGGCGGCGTGTCCACACTGGCCGCGCTCCGCGACGTGACCCACGCCCTGCGCGGCTGGCCCACGCCCCTCGGTGTCGTGGTGAACACCGCGACGGCCGGTTTCGGGCCGGACGGCGCGTGCACCGATCCCCATGTCCAGCGTCAGCTGGAGACCATGGCGACGCAGGTGGTGGACTTCGCCCGCATGAACGCCCTCGCGTCGGCGGCGCGGGACGCCGCCGACGCGGAGTCCCTGTCGACGGCGCGGGACGCCGCCGCCGAGGTCATGTCGTCGGTGGGGAAGTGAGGACACCCTTGGCGCCCCACGCGGCCACCCGGCAGAGCCGACGCCCGCTGGCACACGGAGCCGTGACCTGCCCCCGGCCCGTGCCGGGGGCCGCGCTGCGGCTGTTCCTCTTCCACCACGCCGGCGGATCGCACCTCCTCTACCGGGGCTGGGAGCACGAGTTCCCGGCCGACTGGGAGGTGTGCGTGCTGGACGCCCCCGGCCGGGGGCGGCTGGTTGACACCCCGTTCATCGACGACTGCGACAAGCTGGTGGCCTTCTTCGCCACGGAGCTCCGGCCGTGGACGGACCGCCCCTTCGCCTTCTTCGGGCACAGCATGGGCTCCCTCGTCGCGTACGAACTGACCCGGCGTCTGGAGGCCGAGGGACGCCCCCTTCCCGTCTGGCTCGGCGTGTCCTCCTGCGGCGCGCCGCAGGAGGACCGCGACCGGAGGGCCTCCAGGTCGCGCCACCTGTTCACCGACGGGGAGCTGCGGGACTGGCTCCGGTCGGTGGGCGGCACACCCGACGCGGTGCTGAACGACGAGGCGGCATGGCGGGTCTTCGGCCCCCGGTTCCGCAACGACTTCGCCCTCGTCGACACCTGGCGGCCGGCGGCGCGTACGGAACCGCTGCGGACCCCCGTCTCCGCGTTCGGCGGTGACGGCGACCCCGTGGTCGGGCGGGAGCGCCTGTCCGCCTGGGCAGGCCGGACGGAACGCTTCCTGGGGCTGAACACGTTCGACGGCGGTCACTTCTATCTCGCGGATCACCGAAGGGCGGTCGCACGGCGCGTCACCGCGGCGGTGGCCGCCGCGCGTCGCGCTTCCGGACACGCGGGGACAACCCCCGATCCATGCGCGATGCTTGGGACGTCTTGAAAGCAGGAAAGGAACCAGATGAAATTCGTCGCCTTATCCGGGAGCCTGAGGGCCGCGTCGATCAACACCGCGGTGGTGCGCACGGCGGCCGAACTGTGCCTGCCACCGGTGTCGATGACGGTCTACGAGGGGCTCGGGGAGCTGCCGTTCTTCAACCACGACGTGGAGACCGAGGGCCCGCCGCCGGAGGTCATGGCCTTCCGCGCGCTCCTCGAATCCGCCGACGCGGTGCTCATCTCCAGTCCTGAGTACGCGCACGGCACGTCGGGCGTGCTGAAGAACGGCCTCGAATGGGTGGTCGGCGGCGGAGAGCTGGTGGACAAGCCGGTCGCGGTGGTCACCGCGTCGCCGTCGATGACCGGGGGCGACAGGGCCCAGGCCTGGGTCAAGGAGACCCTGGAGGTCATGGGCGCGCACATCCTCCCGGAATCGCTCCCCATTCCGCTCGCGACGGCCAAGGTCGCGGACGGCAGGGTCAACGACGAGGAGACCCTGGGCGCCCTGAGGGACGTGCTCGCGGCGATGGCCCGGGCGGCGAAGGAGCGAGGCACCGAGGAGTGACCGGCGCCGGCCGGACGATGCCGCGCCCGGCCGGATGACGCGGCGCCCGGCCTGAAGTCGCCGCGCTCGGCCGGACGTCGCCGCGTCCGGCCGGGCGGCAGCAGTCCTTCCCGGCGCCCTCAGCGCTTGCCGATGTTCCTGAGCGGCAGCCCGCCGCCTTCGAGCACCACCTTGGAGAAGGCGCCGGCCAGTTCGGTCAGCCGTCGGGTGCCCTCCGCCCCCAGCCGCTCGTAGGGAGCAAGGTCGAGGCGGTCGGTGTCGGCCTCGACGGCACGGCGCAACTCGGCCCCCTCGGCGGTCAGTTCACCGTCGGCGTCGAGAATCCCGCGCTCCACCAGCCGTTCCCGTGCCGCCGCCCACTCCTCCGGCGACCAGCCCCGCGCGGACTGCAGATAACCGGGCCGCCAGTTCGTTCCGGTGGCGGTGTGGGACACCAGGGCCTCCAGACCGTCGAGACCGGCCCGGGAGAGCGCGACGACATGACCGTCCCCGCGGTGCTCACGCAGCAGGGTCGCGGCGTGCCACAGCGCGAGATGCGGTACCTCGGGCACCGGCAGGTCGGCGTTGGCCGAGTACAGCGGCCGACCTGGCCGGCGGCACCCCTCGGCCGCCCGGAGCGCCAGTTCCGCGGCCTCCGCCATCTCGGGAGAGCGCAGCGCCTCGCGCCCCAGCAGCCGGGTGAGATACGCGTCCGCGATCCGCAGCCTGGCCTCCAGGACGGCGGCGGGGGAGGCGACCTCCCAGGCGCGGGGAAGGTGCCGTGCGACGAGGTCCGGGTGGAAGTTGTAGAAGGCCGCCGTGACCACACCGGAGCCGACCGCCCCGAGGGGCGCGGCCCGCCCGGCGAGGTACGCCATGGGGCCGCCTTCCAGACCGAGCTCCGCGTAGGCGTCGTCGTGCTCGGACACGAAGTAGTACGCCGCATGGACGGGATGGTGGGCGTTGTGGCAACGCCGGGCCTCGCGCGGGGATATGGCGGTCATGAGAGCCACGCTACGGGGCGGAGGCCCCACGCGGGAGCTTGTCGGCCGCGCGGACCCGATGGAGGTGGATGAGCACGTCGTAGGCCCGGCCGAGGGCGAGCGTCGGCAGCGGGTCGGGGGTGAAGGTCGAGCCGGCGTCGTAGACCGGCCGGGCACGGTCGAACCAGGCGCGCGCCCCCGCGGGCGCGGTCCGCAGGTCGAGGTAGAAGTCCCGGTACCCGACCCGGTCCAGGAGGTGCTCGTTCATTCCGGCGTGCGCGGCCGGGACGGTGACCGGCTTCCAGTCCCCGTCCAGGGAGGCGTCCTTGGTGAGGAAGGACCCGCCGGCGAAGGTGAAGCCGATCGCGGTGTAGCCGCTGCCCAGACGGTCGCGCAGCACGGCGCCCTGGGTCTGCGGGTACATGTCCGGGTGGGTCGAGAGGTGTCCGACGTGGCCGTTGTGGGCCGACAGGAGCATCCTGTGGCCGGTGTGGCGCTGCCACCACAGCACGTTGTCGGCCATGGCCCGGTCGCGCAGGAGCTCGGCGGCGGTGACCGAGGCCGGGTCGGCGAGGTCGACGGTGGCGAAGGCGAAGGTCTGCGCGATGTTCCGGGCGTGCTGCACCGTCCACGCGTGGTCCTCGCCGGCCGTCCGGTGCCCTGCGACCAGGTCGAGGGCCTCCTGGGCGCGTACGGCGTTCGCCTCGCGTTGCGCGACCGGTGCGCGCAGGTAGCCGAAGATGTCGTCGAAGGGGCGCAGTCCGGCGTACAGCTCGCTGAGCCGGGGCAGCGCGTCCGGGCGGGTCCTGCCGACGGACGACAGCACACGCTCGAAGATGTGGTCGCCGAGCTTCGGCGCCCCGAGGTCGTCCCCCATGAAGTGGACCCGGTGGCCGGGACGGCGGCGGTTGTGCTCGCGCATCCAGCCGATCAGGCTGACGAACTCCTCGCGCTCCCAGGGGGATCCGGCGAGAGTCTCCGCCGCGATCCGCCGCGGGTCGCCGGGGCCGCCCTGGAGGTACTCGTCGATCCTGAGCCCCGCCGACCAGCTCATCTCCAGGGCGAAGGTGGTGAAGCCGCGTTCTTCCACGAGGTGCCGGAAGACGCGTTCCTTCATGGCGAAGAACTCGTGCGAACCGTGCGTGGCCTCTCCGAGGCCCACCACCTTCGCGCCGCCGACCATGGCGCTCAGCGCCCGCAGATCCCCGGTCCGGCCGCCGGGCTCCGTGGAACGCAGCGGGTGCGCGGCCCGTTCCAGCAACCGTACGAGGCCGTTTTCCCGGTACGCCGAGCCGGCACCGGCGGACACGGCCGAGGCGGCGGACCCGGCGGGTGCCGTCGAGGACGCCCGTACGGCCGGTGACGCGGCGGACGCGGGAGCGGTCAGCGCCGTGGCGGCGAGCGCCCCCGTGAGTGCGAGGAACCCTCGCCGGCCGGTCGTCTTCGTGTACCCGTGCATTCCGATCACTCCTTGCGTGCGGTGGCTCCCCGAGCCGATGAAGTGATCTTCGTGTGGCGGGGCGCGGACCGCGCTGGGGTGCCCCACCGGCTTTCTCCTGGGGGCATCCCCACCGCGTTCGCGCCCGCTGACCGGATGGTCCGGCGGACCTCGAACCGAGCAGAGTGGGTCGGACACACCAGGATGTACGAGGAAGGGAAACCCCCTGTGTTCAGCTTGAAGCCGGTCGGACGCCGCGCGGCACGTACCACCGCCGTCGGCGCGCTCGCCGTCGCGGCATGCGCCACCCTGATGGCCGGCAGCGCCGGAGCCATCGTCAACGGGACCGATTCCACGGAGCGTTATCCGTTCATGGCCACCATCCCCGAGTCGGCCCCGAAGCACGGGCTGTACGACGGCAACTGCGGGGCGTCGCTGGTCGATCCCCAGTGGGTGCTGACGGCGGCCCACTGCGTCACGGGTGACGGCCTGGTCCTTGACGGCACCGTCCGGATCGGCAGCGTGGCGCGGAAGTCGGGGGGAACCGTCCGGGCCATCGAGCGGACCGTCGTCCACCCCGGCTTCGTGAGCGGTGAGGGGAAGGAAGCCAACAGGCACGACATCGCGCTGGTCCGTCTCGACCGCCCGGTCTCCGAGCAGCCCGTCAGGATCGCGGAGCGGGCCGGACGGCCCGGGACGCCGACCCGGATCCTGGGATTCGGCACCACCGTCGACACCGAGTTGACGTTCGCGGAGCGGCTGCAGGAGCTGGGGACGCGCACGGGTGCCGCGGGGGAGTGCGCCCCCGGCTACGCGGACCGTACCCGGCTCTGCACGATCAGCCGGGTGCCCGGGGCCATGGCGTGCTTCGGGGACTCCGGCGGGCCGCAGCTCCAGAAGGGCGGGCACGGGCGGTGGGAGCTCGTCGGGGCGACGTCGGGTCCCGGCGCTCCGGGGGTCGCCTGTTCGGCCGGGCCGGGTCTCTACACCAACGTGCCCGCGTACGCGGACTGGATCCGGAAGACCCTCAGGCACACTCCCTGACCCGGTCACGGATCCTCCGGGACACGACGCATCCCCGGACCCGGTCCCGGCGCCGGGTCGCGCGGCCCACGTCGAGGCCTTCCGGCGGAACCGCGGCGACGACCAACGTCTCCAGCTCGGAGAGGAGAGGAATCGGCGCAAAACCGACCCCATCGCCGGTATAGGCTCGCCGCAGGCCGGCCCGGCGACGACGGTCGGACACGACGGGGGGCTCGCCTTGGAACGCCTGGCCGAAGGGGACCGGTCCGTGCCCGCGGTGCTGCCCCCGCCGATGCGCGGATGGCTCGGGCCGACGGCGGCCGTCGCCGCGGTGGTGGTCGTCGTGCTCGGGGTCCTGTACGCCGACGCCGGCCGTCCCGGCAGCGTGGACGCGCGGATCCTGGCCGCGGTCGAGGGAGTCGGGCCGCGGGCGCGGCACGTCGCCCTGGCCACTGACTTCCTGGGCGAGCCCGTGGGCGCGGCGGCGCTGGTCGCGGCCGTCGTCACGGGCTGTCTGCTGCTGCGGCGTCCTCGCGCGGCGGTGCTCGTCGTCGTCGGCGTCGGCCTCGCCGTGGTGACCACGAGGCTGCTCAAGCACCTGGTGGGACGCACCATCCACGGTGACGAGAACCTCTCGTACCCGAGCGGGCACACCGCCTTCCTCACCGCGCTCGCCCTCGTCGTGACGCTGCTCGCGACCGGCCGGTCCGGCCTCGGCAGGACGGCCGGCGCCTCACTCGTGCTGCTCGTGGCGCTGGTCGCCGGCGTCGCCATGGGCTGGGCGCAGGTCGTCCTGGGCGCCCACTACCCGACCGACGCCGTCGGCGGCTGGTTCACCGCGCTGGCGGTGATCCCGGCGACCGCGTGGGCGGTCGACCGGGTGGCGGACTCCGTACGGCGGAAGGCTCGCTGACGTGAGGTCACCTCGGGTGAGGTGACGTCACGTCCCGCCACCTCACACCGAGCGCCGGAAGACGGGCTTCACCGGCCGTCCGGAGAGCCACGGGGTGGGGTCGGCGGCGTCCAGCGCCTTCCGGTACACCGCGCACGCCTGTGCCACCACGTCGACCGTGCGATCGACGTCGGCGTCGTCGAGCGCGCTGCTCACCACGAAGGACGGGGCGAGCACCCCACCCGCGAGGAGCCGGCGCAGGAACAGCGTGCGGTACTCCTGCGACGGCCGCCCGTGCTCGTCGAGGGTGGCGAAGACCAGGTTGCTGGCCCGGCCCCGGACGACGAGGTGGTCGCCGACGCCCGTGGCGGCAGCGGCCTCGCGGACCCCGGCGGCCAACCGCTCGCCGATGGCGTGCAGTCGCGCCGTGACACCCTCCTCGACGTAGGTGGTCTGCACGGCCGTCGCCGCGGCCAGTGAATGCGTCTCCGCGCCGTGCGTGGTGGACAGCAGGAACACCCGGTCGCCGGAGTGACGCAGCCCGCCCCACTCCATCAGTTCGCGGCGCCCGGCGAGCGCGGAGACGGCGAACCCGTTGCCCAGCGCCTTGCCGAACGTGGAGAGGTCGGGGACGACGCCGTACAGACCCTGCGCGCCCGCCTCGGACCAGCGCAGGCCGGTGATCATCTCGTCGAAGACCAGGACGCAGCCGTGCCGGTCGGCGAGATCGCGCAGGCCGGCGAGGTATCCGGGCGGGGGTTCGGTGTGTCCGGCGGGTTCGAGGATCAGACAGGCGACCTCGTCCCGGTACCGGGTGAGCAGCTCCTCCGTGGCGGCCAGGTCCCCGTAGGGGAACGTCACGGTGAGCTCGGTGGTCGCCGCCGGGATGCCGGCGGACATCGGCGTGGTGCCGATGAACCAGTCGTCGACGGAGAAGAACGGATGGTCGCCGCAGACGGCCACCCGCGGGCGCCCGGTGACGGCGCGGGCGAGGCGCACCGCGGCGGTGGTGACGTCGGAGCCGTTCTTCGCGAACTTGACCATCTCGGCGGTCGGCACCGTGGCCAGGAAGCGTTCCGCGGCCTCGACCTCCACGATGGACGGCCGGACGAAGTTGCCGCCGCGGTCGATCTCCCGGCGTACCGCTTCGAGCACCCGCGGATGGGCGTGGCCGAG
The DNA here is from genome assembly GCF_001418135.1 of Streptomyces aureus. Classification (GTDB taxonomy): domain Bacteria; phylum Actinomycetota; class Actinomycetes; order Streptomycetales; family Streptomycetaceae; genus Streptomyces; species Streptomyces aureus_A. The sequence goes on along the minus strand of NZ_LIPQ01000140.1, from coordinate 13,649 downwards.
ACTGACCGACCGCAGCCCGGAGCCGTACTCGATGTAGCGGTTGCCGTCGACGTCCCACACGTGGGCGCCGTGGCCGTGGCTGATGACCGGGGCCAGGTTCTCGGGGTACTGGTCGTCACCCTTGGCGTAGGTGTGCGCGCCCCCGGGGATCAGGGCGTGCAGCCGCTCGTTCGCCTGCCGCGACCGGGGCAGGGAGAACTCTTCGGTCTCTTCCGTCACTTCGGTGTCCACGCGGACGTCACTCTCCAGGGCTTCAGGGCTTGTTCTTCAGGGCCTCGGCGAGGCTCGGCGCCTCCCGGTCCCGCGGGGACATCGACACGGGCGGCAGCGGCCAGGGGATGGCGAGTTCCGGGTCGTCGAAGGCGATCGTCACGTCCTCGGCCGGGTCGTGCGGGCGGTCGATCCGGTACGAGGTGTCGGCGGTCTCGGTCAGTGCCTGGAAGCCGTGCGCGCACCCGGCCGGGATGTAGAGGGTCGTCTGCGTCTCGCCGGACAGCTCGAAGAAGGCCCGGTTGCGATAGGTCGGCGACTCCGTCCGCAGGTCCACGACGACGTCGAAGATCCTGCCGTACGAGCACCGCACCAGCTTGGCCTCGCCGGCGCCGGAGCGCAGGTGCATGCCGCGCAGCACGCCCCGGACCGAACGGGACACGCTGTCCTGGACGAAGGCGTCCGGGTCGAGGCCCACCGAGCGGACCACGTCGGCGTCGAACGTGCGGCAGAAGAAGCCGCGTTCGTCCGCGTACGGCGTCGGCTCGAACAGGTACGCGCCGTCGATCTCAGGGACTTCGATCGCTTTCACGGTGTCTCCCGCAGGGCGTGGGCGTGGGCATGGCCGGTCTTCGGGAACACGGCCGCGGTCAGGGCGGTGAACTGCTCGTCGAGCTGCCCGGCGACGGTCAGGTTCCGCTCGGCGAGGGTCCGTCGCAGCTCCGCCGAGCGCTTCTCCAGCTCCCGGAAGCGGTCGAGCAGCCGGTCGGCGTCGACCTCGCGGGCCGGGTGGCAGTACGCGCCGAGGCCCATCCGGTCCATGAGCGCGTCGCTCTTCGCCGCGTAGCTGAGCGCGAGCGTCGGCACGCCGACCTTCAGCGCGCAGACCAGGTTGTGGTACCGGGTCGCCACCACGGCGTCGGCGGCAGCCATCTCCCTCATCAGGTCGTCGAGCGAGGCCGTCTCGGCGGCGGTGACCAGCGGGGAGTCCACCGCGTCGAGGATCGCGGCGACCACCTCCCCGTCGACCTCGTCGCCGGTGAGCAGCCGGACCGGCCTGCCGTCCTCGACCAGGGCGCGGACGAAGCGGGTCGTCCCGTCGAGGTAGCGCCGGTGGATCTCCTCGGCCCGGGCGCGGTCGTCGTCCCCGCCGTGGAAGGCCATGACGCCGACGCACACCGGGCCCGGCGTCCCCGAGGGGGCGCCGGGCGGCGGTGCCGGCAGGGCGAAGGCGAGGTCCGGGTAGACCTCGTCGCGCGCGGTGTCCACGCCCATCGCCCGCAGGGCGTCGCGGGACTGGGCGTCCCGGTACGACCGGTACGCGGCGAGCCGCGCCGACCGGCGCACCAGGGACCGGGTCGCCCGGTTGCCGATCGGGGCGGCGCCGACGCCGACCAGCGCGACCCGGGTGCCGAACAGCCGGCCGGACGCGCAGAGCAGGAACAGCGCGTACGGGAAGCCCCAGGGCCGCAACGGCAGCGTGGCCTCCAGGACGCCCATGCCCGGCACGATCACCACGTCGTGCCGGCGCACCCAGGCGGCGGTGCGGACGGCGTCGACGAGTTTGCCCAGTGCCTTACCCGCGACCGCGCCCGCCCGCGACGCGGTCCGGTACTCGCCGCGATACCAGTGGAGCCGCGTCGCGGGGAGCCGGTTCCGGAGCCCTACGACCTCGGGGCCGCCGCACATCGCGTCCACGACCGCGTCCCGGTGGTCCCGGCGGAGGTACGCGAGCACGGCCTCCATCGACCCGTCGTTGCCGAGGTTGCCGGAGCCGAGCAGACCGAACAGGCCGACGCGGACCGGAGGCCCCGTCGGGGGCCTCATGTCCGCCTGCCTTCCCGGCCGGCCACGAGGGCGTCGAGGGAGACGGCGAGCCGGTCCGGGTCGACCGGGGCGCGGTCCTCGACCCGCTCGCCGGCGCCCGGCCGGGCCCGGCTGGCCGCCCAGGAGACGAGGTGGCCGTAGCAGGCGCGCCGGTCCGCCCGCGACAACGGCGCCCGTCGGATCGCCGCGACGAAGCCCCAGACGTACTCGGCGAGCAGCCGGGGCGTCGGGTGCAGCGGGCCGGCCCGGCGCGGGTCCAGGTTGACGCACCGGGAGCGCTTGGAGGGGTTGGCGCGCTCGGCGCGGGTGGGGTGGTCCCGGCGGAAGTACAGCAGCTCCGGGACCTGGTGGAAGGGCCCGTGCAGGCCGATCTCGGAGACGAACGTGCGGTCCGCGTGGTGGTAGCTGTCGTGCGGCTTCACCCGGCGCAGCACGTCGGCCCGCATCACCCCGTAGAAGTCGTCCCCGCCGGGCTCGAACAGCATGCTGCGGAACCGCTCCGGCGCGCGCGGCGAGTCGGTGGCGAGCGTGTACTCGTACGGGACCCTCACCCGGCCCTCGCCGTCGATGACGGCCTGGTCGGCGTGGGCGAGGATCACGTCAGGCCGCTCGTCCAGCGCGTCCACGCAGCGCCGCAGCAGGTCCCGGGCGTACAGGTCGTCGTGCGAGGCCCACTTGAACAGCTCGCCGCGGCACTGCGTGAACACGTAGTTGTGGTTCGGCGCGGCCCCGATGTTCCGGGTCAGCCGGATGTACCGGATGCGCGAGTCCCGTGCCGCGTACGTGCGGCAGATGTCCTGCGTGCCGTCGGTCGAGGCGTTGTCGGAGATGACCAGCTCGAAGTCCTCGTAGGTCTGACCGAGCAGGGCGTCGAGCGCCTCGGCGAGGTACTCCTCGCCGTTGTACACGGGCAGGCCGATGCCGAGCCGGGGTGGGGCGGTCATGGTGTCCTCACTTCGGGAAGGGGGTTCCGGTGGTGCTCGCGCAGGGCGGACCGCAGCTGCAGCCACCACACGGCCGAGCTGCCGAGCGTCGCGGCGGCGACGCCCCAGGCCGAGCCGACCGTGCCGGCGACGACCGCTCCGCCGAGCCCGCCGCCGACGTAGAGCGTGGAGGCGATCAGCTGGCAGCGCAGGCTGCGCCGGGCCGCGGCGAGCGCGCGGAGCCCGGCCGCCGCGCCGGTGCCGAGGCTCGCCGCCGCGACGCCGAGCGTGGCCGGCACGATGAGCTCCGAGGCGGCGTGCCAGACACCGCCGAGCACGAGCTCACCGAGCCGGTCCGGCACGAGCAGCAGCGCCGCGCCCCAGAGCAGCGCGGCGGCGGCCTGCCCGCCGCCGAGCAGGAGGCAGAACACGCGCAGGCGGTGCGGGGCCTGCCGCAGGACCCGTGCCGCCTCCGCGACGGTCACCAGCGACAGGCCCATCAGGACGGCGAGGAACGGGCCGAGCAGGAGCTCGGCGCCCCGGACCACCCCGACCGCGCTGACGCCGACGATCGCGCCGAGCCCGTACGCCCGCAGCTGGCCCGCGCCGCTGACGCCGACGTTCTCGACGAGGTACCGGTAGCCGAGGTCGCGCTGCTCGCGTGTCCACGCGCGTGCCCCGGCCGGCCGGGGCCGGATGCCGGACTGGAGGTGGCCGTATGCCGCGGCGACCGCGGCGGACGCCCCCCAGGCGAGCACGAAGGCGGCCACGGTGCCCACCCGGGCCGCCACGACCATGGCCGGGACGAGCGCGACGCCCATCACGACGTCGTTGACGAACGCCTTGCGCCCGGCGCCCGCGGCGAAGAACGAGAACCGCCAGGCGTCCTGGAGCAGCAGCCCCGGCAGGACGACGCCGAGGCAGGCGAACGCGGACCCCATGGGGCCGCCGAGCCCGAGTCCGAGGGCCAGACACATCGTGCCGATCGCGACGCCGACGCCGAGGGCGGTACCCGACGACCGGGCCACCGCCCCGCGCCAGGACGCCTCCGGCACGCCGCTGAAGCGCACCATGAGCGGGTCGGTGGCAAGCCCGCGGGAGACGCCGAGCACCACGCCGAAGGTCACCCAGGCCAGGCTGAACACGCCGAACGCGGTCAGTCCGAGCGAGCGTGCCACATAGATGCCCACCACGAAGTTGGTCGCGCTGGACGCCGCCTGGTCGGCGAGCCCCCAGGACAGCCGTCCGGCCATGGCACGCCGCGCGGTCGGCCGGGCGGGTCCGGCCGGGTCCGCGGGCGTCGTCGTCCTCTCCCTCTCGGCGCTCGTCACGTCATGCCTTGATCAGTCCGGCAGCGGCCAGGGCGTCGGCGGCCCCGGCGACCGCGTCGAACGGCAGCCCGGACCGCTCGGCGACGTCCAGCAGACCGCGCTCGCCGTCGGCGAGGCTGAGCACCCACAGCATGGCCAGCTGGGCCTGCTTCGCGTCGCTGCGGCCGCCGAGCGAGTCGTACAGCCCACGCCGGCCCAGCTGCGGTTCGCCGTACGGGCTGAGATTGACGTAGCGCCGGTTGCGGTCGAGCACGGAGAACGCCTCGCGGCAGACGGCCAGCGTGTCCTCCATCGCCTCCGGGGAGACGAAGTCCGGGTTGTCCGCCGAGGTGTGGTACTCGGGATACCCGGCGTACGGGGTCCGGCTGAGCGAGCCCACCCCGAGATCGAACCCGGGCGAGCAGTACTGCCGCTCGTCGTAGCCGTACGGCGTGAACTCGGCGACGTGGTGCGGGCGTTCGGAGGCGGCCAGGACATGCGACATCACCCGGTCGATCTCCGCGTCGCCGCGCCTGCTCCGCTTGTACGTCAGCCGGCCCGGGTCGCCGGCGCACGCCAGCACCAGCCCGTGCCTGACCCTCCCGATCCGCTCCGCGTTGCGGGCCAGCCAGGTGATCGCCCCGATCGTGCCCGGCGCGTAGATGAACCGGTAGGTGTAGTACGGCGTCTCCTCGGCCAGCGCCCTGGCCAGGAACGTCGCCACCGCGATGCCGGCCAGGTTGTCGTTGGCCAGCGACGGGTGGCAGACGTGGCAGGAGACGATCACCTCGTCGGGGACCTGCCCGGGGACCACGTGCTCGGCGTAGGTGAGGTGGCCGTCCGCGAGCGTGGAGTCGACGCGCACCTCGTACTCGCCGTCCGGCAGCGCGTCCAGGGTCTCCTGGGCCAGGCAGAACCCCCATTCCGGCGTGTAGTAGCTGGTGCGGTACGGCACCCACGTCGGATGGTCCGGCAGGGTGTGCAGGTGTTCCCGCAGCTCGACCAGTGGCATGGTCCGCGACACCGGCACGCTGTAGCCGAGCACGTGCAGGCTGGACGCGGCGAAGTCGACGACGCGACGGCCGGCGGAGTCGGCGATGTACGCGTCCCGGATGTTCCACTCCTGCGGGACCGTCCAGTCGAGCACCTGTGTCCCGGTCGGGACCTCGTGCACCTCCAGCGGAACGTATTCGCCGACGATGTCCAGGGTGGCGCGCACCCCGTCGCCGGTGATGCTCCGGCAGAGCGGGTACAGCCGCTCCACCAGCGCGTGCATCCGCTCGCCGGCCGAGGCCGTCGGCTCCTCGCCGGCCGCCGTCATCGGCGCCACCGCAGGGTGTCGTCGACGGCGCCGGTCCCGGACGCCGCGCGCAGCACCGCGAGCCGGGTGAAGCGACGCTCGAAGTCCTCCCGGCTCAGGCCGAACTCCCGGTATGCGTCGGCGAGTTCGAGCGCCCCCCGCTTCACCGTCCACTCGCAGTCGAAGCCGGGAAGCGCGGCCCGGAACCGGGAGAAGTCCACCCGGTACGACCGCGGATCGGCACCGGTCTCCCCGGTGATCACCACCTTCGAGCCGGACACCGCCTCGGCGACCTGGTCGGCGATCTCGGCGACCGTGACGTTGTTGGTCTCGCTGCCGATGTTGAACGCCCTGTCGTGCACCGCTTCGCGCGGTGCGGTCAGCGCGGCGGCGAACGCCCGTGCGATGTCGGCGGCGTGCACCAGCGGACGCCAGGGCGTGCCGTCGGACATCACGAGGACCTCGCCGGACAGGAGTGCGTGGCCCACCAGGTTGTTCAGCACGATGTCGGCGCGCAGCCGCGGCGAGAAGCCGAACGCGGTGGCGTTGCGCATGTACACCGGGCTGAAGTCGCCGTCGGCGAGCGCGTGCAGGTCGTCCTCCACCCGCACCTTGGACTCCGCGTACGGCGTCACCGGGCGCAGCGGGGCGTCCTCCGCCACCAGCTCGTCACCGCCGGCGGCGCCGTAGACCGAGCAGGTGGACGCGTACAGGAAACGCCGCACACCGGCGTCCTTGGCCAGCCGGGCGAGCCGTACCGAGGCGTGGTGGTTGATGTCGTAGGTGAGGTCCGGCGCCAGCGACCCCAGCGGGTCGTTGGAGAGCGCGGCCAGATGGATCACGGCGTCCACCCCGGCCACGTGCTCGGCCGTGACGTCGCGCAGGTCCACCCGGTGCCCGGACGGGTCCGCGGGCGACGGGCCGAGCACGCAGTCCGCGAACAGGCCGGAGTCGAGACCGACGACCTCGTGCCCGGCGGCCGCGAGGACAGGGGCCATCACGGAGCCCAGGTAGCCCTGGTGTCCGGTCAGCAGTACGCGCAAGGTTCATTCCCCCAGATCGAGAGTGAGTTTGGTGACGGCGAACGCCTCGGCGTACCGCGCGTGGCATTCGATACCGCGGATCCGGGCGAGGCCGAGGAAGGCCTCCCGGTCGTACCAGGGACGGTGCCGTTGTGAGGGGTAGTGCTCCTGCAACAGCCGCACCTTCCGTTCGGCGATCTCCGTCGACAGCGGCTGGTACGCCGCCGGACGGCCGAGATCGCCGTCCCACTTGACGATCTCGTAGCCGAGCACGAGATGGTCACGGAACGCGGTGGGAAGCAGCCGCGCCAGGCCGCGATGGTCCTGGTGCGCGTCATCGGTACGCGGCGCCAGGACCACGTCGGGCTCGGTCCGGGCGCGCAGCTCCTCGACCGCGGACTTGGCCTCCTCCCAGTGCGCGGGCAGCCGGCCGTCCGGCAGCTTGAGCACGGTCAGCCGCAGGTCGGCCGCCGGGCAGAAGGCGGCGAGCGCGGCCCGCTCCTCCTCCTCGCGCTCGCCGCCGCCGCCGGAGAGCACCAGGGCGTCGACCCGTGTGCCCGGCCGCGCGAGGCACATCGTGAGCAGCGTGCCGCCGGCGCCGATGGCGATGTCGTCGCAGTGCGCCCCCACCGCGACGATCCGGTCGAGGCGCCCCGAACCGAGCCGGATCACGCGGTCCTCACCGGCGCGCCCGTGCTCACGCCGTCCCGCTCCCACACGGCCCACGGGCGGTCGCCCCGGGTGTAGGCGGCGTCGAGCGCGGCCCGCTCCTTCACGGTGTCGGTCGGCTTCCAGAAGCCGCGGTGCTGGTACGCCACCAGCCTTCCCCGCTTGGCCAGTTGGGCACAGCCGTCGGCGACCAGGTCACCGTCCTCCGGTATGTGGTCGAAGACCTCCTGGCGGAGCACGAAGTAGCCGCCGTTCTCCCACAGCGGCATGTCGCTCACCGCGGTGATGCCCCCCACGAGACCGTCCTCACCCAGGTCCACGCAGTGGAACGAGGACTGCGGCGGCACCACCATCATCGACGCGCCGGCGTCGCGCCGGGCGAACCGGTCGATCATCTCCGGCAGCGGGGCGTCGGTGAGCACGTCGGCGTAGTTGGCGAGGAACATCTCGTCGCCGTCCAGGTGGTGCCGCACCCGGCGCAGCCGCTCCCCGATCGGCGACTCGATGCCGGTCTGCGCGAACGTGATCGTCCAGTCGGCGATGTCGGTGGAGAGCAGCTCGGTCTTCCCGCCCCGCAGCACGAAGTCGTTGGACGTGGTCTCCTCGTAGTTGAGGAAGAAGTCCTTGATGTGATGGGCCCCGTACCCGAGGCACAGGATGAACTCCGTGTGCCCGAACGACGCGTAGTAACGCATGACGTGCCAGATCAGCGGGCGGGGGCCGACCATCGCCATCGGCTTGGGGATGTCGTCGGAGGCTCCGCTGCGCATACGCAGCCCATAACCGCCGCAGAACAGTACGACCTTCACGGCTTCACCTCGACGATGCTCAGTTCCGGGATGGGGAAGACCAGCCGGCCGCCCCACTCGTGCACGAAGGACAGCTGCTCGACCAGCTCGTCCCGCAGGTTCCACGGGAGGACGAGCACGTAGTCCGGCCGGTCGGCGGCTATCCGCTCGGGCGGCAGGATCGGGATGCGGGTGCCCGGCGTGAACCGGCCGTGCTTGTAGGGGTTGCGGTCGACCGTGTAGGCGAGCAGGTCGGGCCGGACGCCGCAGTGGTTGAGCAGGGTGTTGCCCTTGCCCGGGGCGCCGTAGCCGACGACCGTGCCGCCGCGCTCGGCGACGTCGATGAGGAACCGCAGGAGGTCCCGGCGCACCTTGGCCACCCGGGCGGAGAACTCCGCGTACCCGGACAGCTCCTGGAGCCCGGCGGCCTTCTCCCGGTCGAGCACCTCGGACACCCGGCGGCTCGGCTCGCCGGCGACCTCGGCCGGCCGCGCCCACAGCCGGATGGAGCCTCCGTGCGTCGGCAGCAGCTCGACGTCCACGAGCGTGAGCCCGCCGCTCGCGAGCGCCCGGGCGGCGGACGCGACGGTGTAGTACTGGAAGTGCTCGTGGTAGATCGTGTCGTACTGGTTCTCCTCGATCAGGGTCAGCAGGTGCTGCACCTCGACGGAGACCCAGCCGTCGTCGGCGACCAGGGCGCGCAGCCCTTCGGTGAAGCCGACCACGTCGGGGATGTGCGCGTACACGTTGTTGGCGACGACCAGGTCCGCCGGGCCGTGCTCGGCGCGGACCGCCGAGCCGGTCTCCGGGGACAGGAACTCGGTGAGCGTGGGCACACCCGCGTCCCGTGCCGCGGCACCGACGTTCACCGACGGCTCGATGCCGAGGCAGCGGATCCCCCGGTCCACCACGTGCTTCAGCAGATATCCGTCATTGCTCGCGACCTCGACCACGAAGGCGTCGGGCCCGAGCCCCACCCGCCGCACGGCGTCGGTGACGAACGTGCGCGCGTGCTCCACCCAGGAGGTCGAAAACGAGGAGAAGTACGCGTACTCCTGGAACGTCTCCTCCGGCGTGATCAGCGGCGGGATCTGCGCGAGCCAGCAGTCGGTGCAGACCCGCAGGTGCAGCGGGTACGCGGGCTCCGGCTGGTCCAGTCGGTCCGCGGCGAGAAAGCTCTCGCACGGCGGAGTCGCCCCCAGATCGACGACGCTGGCCAGCGCCGCCGAACCGCAGAGTCGGCATCGTGTCATTTCTCCTGCCCCCCATCTCCGCTCGCGCGGGTGCCCCGCGACGAGCCGGCTTCCTCGGTCCCTGCGGGCGGCGCGCTGGGCCCGCCGCCCGACCGCACCGCGATCGCGGTGCGGTACTCCTCCAGGAGGCGCTCCAGCCCCACGGACGGGCTGAACCCCTTCTCGTAACGGCGCCGGGCCGCCTCGCCCATCTCCCGGTTGCGGTCCGCATCCGCCGTGATCCGGCGGATGCGGGACGCGAGCGAGGCGGGATCGCCCGGCGTGTGCAGCAGACCCGTCACCCCGTCCTCGACGAGTTCGACGAAGGCGCCGTGAGCGGCGGCGACGGCCGGGACCCCCGCCGCCATCGCCTCCGCGACCACCAGGCCGAAGGTCTCCATGGCCAGCGAGGGAGCCAGCACGGCCACCGACCGCGCGACGGCCCGCCGGCACTCCGCCGGGTCCCACAGACCGGCGTACCGGACGTCGTCCCGGCCCGCCGCCCACGCGGTCACCTCGCGCTCCAGCGGCCCCGCCCCGGCGATCACGAGCGGCACGCCCACACCGCCGTCCGCGGCGATCCCGTCCCACGCCGCCATCAGCAGCCGTATGCCCTTGGTCTCCGCGAGCCGGCCGAGGAAGAGCAGCTGCTCGCCGGCGCCCGTCCGTAGGGTGCCCGGGTCGGGCACGAAGTTGTGCTTCACCGCGAGCCGCCCGGCCGGCATGCCGGACCGCACGAGGACGTCGCGCTGCGCCGCGGAGATGCAGAGGAACCGCTCCACACCGGACCACCACCGGCGCCGGTTGACCGACAGGCTGACCGCGAGCGGCACCGTCGCCAGCCGGGAGTTCCGGTAGCAGCCGTGCCGGACGGCGGGCAGCGGCAGCGCCGACCCGACGCACTCGGTGCACTGCCGGCCGTCCCGGTGCAGCGTGCCGGGCGGGCATACCTGGGTGTAGTTGTGCAGCGTGGCGACGACGGGCACTCCGGCGTCCGCGCAGGCGGCGAGCACCGACGGCGACAGGAGCGGGAACACGTTGTGGACGTGCACCACGTCCGGCCGGTCGGCGCGGAGCCGGGCGGTGAGCTCGGCGCGGGCCGCCGGGTTCCACGGCACGAGCAGCGGCACCGCGACCTTCCCCGGCAGGGAGCGGGCGGCGATGTCGTCACTGCGCCGCTCGAACAGGTCGACCCGGTGGCCGGCCGCGCGCAGCAGCCCCACCTCCTCGTCGACGACCCTGTTCTCCCCGCTCGGCTGCGCCGAGGAGTAGCGGTTGTGGACCACAAGGACATGCATGGTCAGGTCACCTCCTGGCCCAGAGCGGGATACGTCGTCGGGCGATGTCGTGCGTCGGGAGCGGGGTGGCCGGGGCGGGGAGCGCGAGGAGCGAGGCGGCCAGGGCCAGATGCAGCAGATACGCCGAGGCGTCGCCGAGGCCCACCTCGGTGTACGAGGAGATCCCGCAGTAGCCGATCAGGAAGATCGCGCAGGCCCTCGGCAGCGACGGTGGCCGCAGCAGCGTGACACCGCCGAGCACGATGACGATCGCCGCCACGAGGGTGACGCCGATCAGCCCCTGCTCGTCGTAGACGGCCAGCCAGCTGTTGTCGATCGGCAGCCCGTCGAACGACTTGTCGCCCAGACCCGTGCCGAACACCTTCTCCCCGGTCGTCCGGGGCGCCGCGAGGAGCGCGTCCCAGACCTTGGCCCGCCCGGTCAGGTTGGCGAAGTTCTCCTGGCTCTGCCCGCGCAGGAACCACGCCCGCAGCGCGGAGCTGAACACCACGGCGGCCACCGTGGCGCACAGCACGGCCCAGGCGAAGAACCGGCGGGCGGCGGCGCTCGTCAGGACGAGCGAGCCGATCGCGAGCACGAGCCCGATGAGCAGACCGAGCGTGGCCGTCCGGGTGTGCGTCATCGCGAGCAGGACGAGGGAGGGCACGATGACGACCGCGGCTCCGGCCCCGGTGGTCCGGCGGCCGAGCAGGAGCAGCACGGCGAGCCCGATGACCACCGCGGCGTACTGCCCGATCTGCGGCGGGGTGAGCGGCCACAACGCACCGACCAGACGCCCGCCGTAGTACTCGGGCATGGCCGTGGCCGGTGAGACGGCCAGGCCCGCGGCCACCAGGACGAGGACCGCGAAGTACATCCGGATGTGGTACCGGACGAACGTCAGGCCGCCGTCCCACCAGCGGCTGAGCAGCCACAGCGTGCCGGCGAAGAGCGCCAGCCGGGCGCAGCGGAACAGCGCGCCGACCCCGACCTCCAGCTGCACGCTGGCGATCACGCTCGGCACAAGCAGCAGCGTGAGCAGGAACAGGAAGGCGCTGGGCCTGATGCGCAGCCGGGGGTTGAGCGCCAGAGCCAGCGCGAACGCCGCGACCAGCGCACCCATGGTGGCCATCTGGATGAGGGAGCGGGGGATCGCGAAGACGGTCTTCGCCCCCGCGGAGCCGAGCGTGTTGAGGCCCAGCAGCGCCCAGACGATCCCGACGGCCCTCGGTGTGCCGCCCGGGCTCGGTGCGGCGGCGGACCGTGAGCCCGCTGTGCCTGCCGTGTGGGCCGTGCCTGCCGAGCCCGCAGTGCCCGCCGTGCCCGCCGTGTGCGCGATGCCCGCCGTGTCCGCCGTGCTCGCTGTGTGCGCCGTGCCTGCCGAGCCCGCCGTGCCCGCCGTGTGCGCCATGCCTGTCGTGTCCGCCGTGCCCGGCAGCCGGTCGCGCCTCAGGTCCTCGTCCATCTCAACCACCGGCCCGGGGTCCGAAGTCGCTGCCCGCGTCCTGACGGTACGGCGTGCCCTGCCACTGCCGGGAGTCCAGCGTCCGGCCCGGATCGCCGGCGACGAAGCTCCACGGTCCGCGGTAGACGTTGCCGTGCCAGCGGTTCTGCTGCTGATGGGTGATCGCCTCGGCCACCCGCCTGCCCTTGTACGGCGACCAGTCCGGAGAGGTGCCGTCGTTGGCGAACACCGCCATGCGCCCGCACTCCGCCGTGCATCCGACCACGGACGGGTCGAGGACGAAGCGGTTGCCGTGGATGTCGACCCGCTGCGTCTTCCACCGGCAGTCGCCGTAGAGCGGTGCGGTGGCGATCGCCGGCCGCGCGCAGCGCCCGGTGTCCTTCACCAGCAACGTGCAGTAACCGGTCGACGTGTTGGCCGGACTGTTGCAGAACCGGTCGGCGTTCTCCCACAGGGTGATCCCGTTCCAGTTGTTCTCCAGCACGTTCCCGTAGATCTCGATCCTGTCCGTGCGGGCCGGGATCCGTGGTTCGCCGCCGGCCTCGGACACATAGACGGTCGCGTAGGGGAAGTCGTCGCCGTCCCTGGCGTACGCGCGGCCCTCGACCCAGTTGTTCCGCCGGATCGTGTTGTTGCGGACGACCGCGTTGTAGCTCGTCTCGTACATCAGCGCGGCACCGTCGTTGGACTCCAGCAGGTTGTCCTCGATACGGAAGTCGTTGTTGTTGTTGTCGGCCCACAAGCCGGTCCCGCGGTTGTCGTGCACCCAGTTGCCGCGGACGTCGGCGCCGTCGACGGCCCAGAACTTGATGCCGCCGGTGCAGCCGCAGCCCGGCCGCCGCCGCTCCCAGTCGTCGGTGTTGTTGCCCACGATCTCGTTGCCCTCGACCACCAGGCCGCGGATGGAGTCGCCGGTCTTGTAGGCGTTCATGCCGTACTGGCCGTTGTCCCGCAGACAGCTGGCGCGGACCCGCTGGCGAGCACCGGCCATGAGCCCGGCCCCTGAGTTGTACTGGACGGTCGCGTGCTCGATCACCCACCCGTCGGCCATGTCGTGGTTGACCACGCCCTCGTCGTGCGGCGCGACGAATCGCTCCACGGTCAGGTACCGGATGGTGACGTCGCGGGCGGTGCCGCCGAACGCGTACTGGTTGGTCTTCCGGCCGTCGAGCACCGCGCCCGGCGCGCCGAGGTAGCGGTTGCCCTCCTTGGCCATGACCTGGGCATAGGGGTCCGGCTCAAGCGTGTGCTTGCCCGGCCGAAGCCAGAACGTGGTGTTCGGGGGGCTGTTCTCGGTCTTGGTGGCCAGGTCGCCGACGACCGCGGGGTCGACCGTCACCGCGCCCGCCGGCGCCCTCACCGGCCCGGCCGCGGGCCGGTCGCACACCCGGGCCGGGGAGGCGGAGGGCGCTCCGGGGACATGCAGGGAGGCGGACGCGTCGGGGGAGGCGGACGCCCCGGACCCGGCGCGCCCACCGGCCGCCTTCGCCGGGGCGTCCGGCGTGCTCGTGCAGCCGGTCGCCACCAGCAGGACCACCGCCAGCGGTGCCACCGCCCACGCCCCGTACCGCCCCCTGATCCCCACGCGCCCCCCTAGCCGCGGAATCCGAGCACGGTGGTGAACCC
>NZ_LIPQ01000014.1 GCF_001418135.1 Streptomyces aureus | reverse complement strand
TGGTCATGCGGCCCGCCCTCGGGTCCGGGACGCGGTCGTACGGCGTGCCCGCGGGGCCAGGGGCGGCGTCATACGACCCGCCCTCGGGTCCAGGGGGTGAGCAGGCGTTGCGCGCCGAGGAGGAGCAGGTCGGCGACGACGGCGATCACGACGCAGAGCACGGAGGCGGTGAGCACCTGGGCCTTGAAGTAGGTGTTCATGCCCGAGTAGATGAGGTTGCCGAGTCCGCCGTGGCCGACGATCGCGCCGATCGTGACGAGGGAGACGGCCGAGACGGTGGCGATCCGGAGCCCGGCCATGGCGGCGGGCACGGCGAGTGGCAGCTCGACGGCGAGCAGCAGCCGGACCGGCCCGTATCCGAGGCCGCGGGCGGCCTGGCGGGTCTCCTCGGGAACGGCACGGAGCCCGGCCAGGATGTTCCGGACGAGGAGCGTGAGGGAGTACAGGACGAGGCCGGCCACGACCAGGGCGGCGGACAGCCCGTACATGGGCAGGAGCAGCGAGAACATCGCGAGCGCCGGAATCGTGTACAGGAGTGTGGTGACCCCGAGGACCGGCCCGGCCGCCCAGCGCCACCGGCGGGCGGCGACGGCGAGCGGGAGGGCGAGCACCAGGCCGAGGGCGACGGAGACGGCCGTCAGCTGGAGGTGCTGGACGACGGCGTCGGTGAGGATCTCACTCCGGGTGGAGAGATAGGCGCCGCAGACCCACTCGTTGCGGGCGAGGCAGTCGTCGGGCGGCGCGATCACCCTCCCATTCGAGGCGGTACGGGGCCGCGGCGCACGCGGGCCGGTCCGTTCGGGGGGCGGAGGCAGGGGCGGGGAGCGTACCGGACAGCTACGCGGACGCCCGGGTGACTCCTGTCCCCCGGCCGCCGAACAGGTCGCAGGTCAAGGCCCGGGCGACATCGGTCAGCGGTTCTCCTGGAGCACCGACAGGACGTTGCCCGCCGGGTCCGTGAACCACGCGATGGCCGGTCCGCCGTCGACCCGCATGATGCCCTTCGCGTCGGCCTCGAATTCCTCGTAGCGCTCCAGGGTCACTCCGCGCCCCGTCAGGTCGTCCACGGCCCGGTCGATGTTGTCGACCTCGAAGTTGAGGATCGTGAACGTGGCGGGGGTGTGGTTGTCCTTCGGATAGACGAAGACCCGGGCCCCGCCCGCCAGGGTGAGGAAGAGTACCCGCATGTCGCCCTCCCCCTCCTCGCCCACCTCCAGCCCGAGGGTCTCGCCGTAGAAGCGCCGGGCGGCGTCCAGGTCGTCGACCGAGAAACCGCTGAATGCCGGGGTTTCGCCGAACATGGCGTGCTCCTTTCCGGGGGCCCGTTCCGGGCACCCCTTCCAGGATCCGCCGAGTGTCCGCCGCCCGCCGCTCAGGGTGAGGCGCGGGTCGCTCAGGGCGCGATCGGCAGCTGCCGCTTGTGCTCGGTGAGCTCGTAGCGGCGCACGATCGTGGCGAAGGCGGCCTCGGCGACCGGCTTGCCCTCCAGGAAGTCGTCGATGTCGTCGTACGTGACACCGAGGGCTTCCTCGTCGGGCTTGCCCGGGTCCAGCGTCTCCAGGTCGGCCGTGGGGGTCTTCCAGACCAGTTCGGCCGGTGCACCCAGCTCGGCCGCGACCGCGCGGACGCGGCGCTTGGTCAGCCCGGTGAGCGGGACGACGTCGGCGGCACCGTCGCCGAACTTGGTGAAGAAGCCGGAGACGGCCTCGGCGGCGTGGTCGGTGCCGACGACGAGCCCGTCGTTGGCTCCGGCGACCGCGTACTGGGCGATCATGCGCTGACGGGCCTTGATGTTGCCCTGCACGAAGTCCTGGTGGTGGGCGTCACGGAAGGCGACGCCACCGGCGAGCGCGGCCGTGAGGGCCGCGTCGCTCGCGGCCTTCACGTCCACGGTGAGGACCTCGTCGGCGCGGATGAAGCCGAGTGCGGTCTGCGCGTCCTTCTCGTCGGCCTGCACGCCGTACGGCAGGCGCATCGCGTAGAAGGTGGCCTCGTGTCCGGCGGCGCGGGCCCGCTCCACGGCGAGCTGGCAGAGGCGTCCGGCGGTGGTGGAGTCGACGCCGCCGCTGATGCCGAGGACGAGGGAGCGCAGACCGGTGGAGGTGAGCCGCTCGGTCAGGAAGGCCACGCGGCGCTCGATCTCGGCCCGCGGGTCGAAGGTCTGGGCCACCTGGAGGTCCCGGGCGATCTGCTGCTGGCGGGCGGTGGACGCCGGGTCGGTCACGGAAGTCTCCTCGTCGGGTTCAGGGGCTGCGGGAGTCGACTTTACGCACCGGGCCGGCGGCGCGTCGCCCTGCCCCGGCCCCACCGCCCCGGTGGGTCGGGCGGCTCGACCGGTGACGTGGCGACGTGCCACGGTCCACGGCTCCCGACGCTGTCAGGCTCAGGCCCCGGTCGCGTCCGGCGTCGCGCCGGCTGTCAGGCTCAGGCCCCGGTCGCGTCCGGGGTGCAGAGGACCTCGACCCGCTGGACGAGGTTGTTGGCGAATCCGCCGCGGTTCCAGGGCTCGACGACCGGCTGGACGTTGCCCTCGGCGTCGGTGGCCCGCACGGTCAGATGACGCAGGCCCGGGGTCGCCGTCCAGGTGGTCCGCCAGGCGGACCAGGCCCAGGGGTGCGCGGGATCCCGTACGAGCTCCGCCTCGGTCCAGGCCGCCCCGCCGTCCTCGCTCACCTCGACCCGGGCGACCGGGCCGTGGCCCGACCATGCGCGGCCGGTGAGGGGGACGGGGCCGGGGCGGACCACGCGGGTCCTGGACATGAAGTCGGGGAATCCGGGCGGCACCATCAGGGCCCGGGGCGCGACGAGGGTGACGGGCTCCCCCGGCTCCTCGGGCGTCTGCCGTACGCGATAGGCCACGGCCTGCTGGAAGCCGGTGTACGGGGTGCCGGTGAGCGTGATGTCGTGGAGCCACTTCACATGGGCCATGCCGTACCAGCCTGGGACGACGAGCCGGAGGGGGCTGCCGTGCTGCGGGGGCAGGGGCGCCCCGTTCATGGCGTACGCGACGAGGACGTCCCGGGCCGGGTCGGCGGCCGTCGTGAGGGGGAGGCTCCGCCGGTAGTCCTGTTCGACGCCCCGCTCCACTCCGTGGTCGGCGCCGGTGAACACCGCCTCGACGGCGTCCTCCGCGACACCCGCCTCGGCCAGGAGCGCGGCGAGGGGGACACCGGTCCAGTCGGCGGTTCCGACGGCCTCGACGAGCCAGGGCTGGCTGACCGGCCGGGGTGACAGCCGGGCGCGGCCGTTCCCGGCGCACTCCAGGGTGACCCGGCGGGTGACGGAGGGCCGGGAGCGGAGCGCGTCCAGGCCGAGGCCGAGGGTGCGCAGCACCCGGCCGCCGACGGTGAGCCGCCAGCCGTCGGCGGTGGTGTCGGGGATGTCGTAGTGGACGAGGACGTAGTGCAGCCCGGGCGGAGTGACGTCGTACCGCAGCGCCTCCAGGGGCAGCCCGTGGTTGCGGGCGGCGAGGGCCAACTCCTGCACGGAGACCCCTTCGTCCGGCCCGGCCACGCGTCCCGGTGTGCTGATGTCACTCAGACCACTCAGGGATCCGTCCATGCCCTCATGGTGCGCCGCGGCCCGGGGCCCGGCACCTCGGCACGGACGGGTACCGGGCGGGCCGCCCCGGATGTGCCGCCTCAGGTCCGGCGGGGGCCTCGCAGGGCTCGGTCGAGGCCGTCCTGGGGAAGGCCGGTGAGGGCGCGTACGAAGATCTCCTCGTAGGCCGGTTCGCCGATCGTCGCGCGGGCGGTGTCCGTGTACTTCTCGTGCAGCGCCCGCAGGCCGGGCAGGCCGCGACGGGGCTGGCCGGTGGAACGCCAGTACGCCTCCCCCGTGCCCGAGACGTCGGCCGCCCGCTCGCCGTCACCGGCCGCCGCGAGCGCCGTGGCGAGGACGTCGAGCCCGAGCGCCACCCCCAGGCTCGCGCCGAGTCCTCGCGTGCCTTCGAGCATCGCGCGCGCGTGCCCGGCCGCCGTCGCGGGGTCGCCCTCCAGGAGACCCGTGAGGGCCAGCTGGTATTCCAGGGCGGTCCGGGTCCAGTGCTCGTCCAGCTCCTCGCACAGGGTCCGCAGGGCCAGCGCCCGGTCGCGGGCCTCGCCGAGCCGGCCGAGGCCCGTCAGGGCGAACACGCGGACGAGATGGCAGCGGAGCCGGGCGGCGGAGTCGGCGGGGCCGCCCCGGGCGGCGTCGAGGACATGGTCCACGACGACGTACGCGGCCATCGGACGGCCCGTGGTCAGGGCGAGGAGCCCGGCGAGGGCGGCGGCGTCGAGGGTCAGGTCGCCGGGGCGGCCGTGGTCGCCCGCGCGCCCGGCACCGCCGGCGTCCTCCGTGCGGTCCGTGTGATCCGTGTACTCCGTGTACCGGGCCTCCCGGGCGCAGCGCTCGCTCACCTCCTGCGCGGGACCGAACTCCCCCTGGAGTACGAGGGTGACGCCGAGCGCCCACAAGGCTCGGGCCCGGGTGCGGCCGCGGGCACCGCTCAGCAGCAGAGCCTGTTCGAGGCCGTCGCGGGCCTCGCGGAGACGGCCCCGGCAGGACCAGGCGAAGGCGACCGAGCCGATGAGGTCGAGGGCGGCGTCGGGGTCGGTCCGCAGCAGCCGGTCGAGGGCGGTGCGCAGGTCGGTGTGGTGGGCGTCGACGGTCCGGTACCAGCGCAGTTGGCGCGCGCCGTGCCATTCGGTCTCGCCCCGGCGCGCGAGCCCCCGGAAGTGTGCGGCGTGCCGGTCGGCGACCGTCCCTGTCTCGCCGGTCCGGTCCAGCCAGGTCGCCCCGTACGCGCGGATCGTGTCGAGCATCCGGAGTCGTCCGCCCGCGTCCGGCGGGCGGACCACGGAGGCGCGGACGAGCCCGTCGAGGGCGCCCGGCAGGGTCGCGCGGTTCAGCGGGCCGCCGATGCACACGGCGGTGGCCGACGCCAGGTCGAAGGGGCCGCGGAAGACGGAGAGCCGGGCCCAGAGGAGGCGTTCGAGCGGGGCGCTCAGCTCATGGCTCCAGCCGATGGCGGCCCGCAGGGTCTGGTGGCGGCTCGGCCACACCCGCTCGGTGTGCGCGAGCAGCTCGAAGCGGGCGGAGGGCGGGGCGTCGAAGCGGGTGCCGAGCTGGTCCCGGACGGCTTCGGCGCCCTGGAGCCGGATCTGGGCGGCGGCCAGTTCCAGGGCGAGCGGAATGCCGTCGAGGCGTACGCAGATCTCGCCGGCCGGGCCGGCGGCGGTGAACTCCTCGCCCGCAGCCCGGCGGAGCAGCTCCAGGGCGTCTCCCCCGGCGGGTGGCAGCGGGTCGAGGGCGACGACCCGTTCCCCCTCGACGCCGAGGGGACGTCGGCTGGTGGCCAGGACGGTGAGGCCGGGGGCGGCGGCGAGAAGCTCGGCGACGAGGCGTGCGCAGGGTTCGGCGAGGTGTTCGCAGGAGTCGAGGACGAGCAGCAGCCGGTCGCCGGCGAGCCGGCGGCACAGTCCGGTGGTCGCCATGCCGGGGGTGTGGTCGGAGAGGTCGACCGAGTCGGCGACGAGGGCGACGAGGAGCCGGTCGCCGTCGAGCGGGGTGAGGTCGGTCCACCAGGCACCGTCGGGGTACCGGTCGGCGGCGCGGTGAGCGGCGCGCAGCGCGAGCCGGGTCTTCCCGACTCCCCCGACGCCGGTCACGGTGACGAGGCGGTGCTCCGCCAACGCGGCGGATATCCGGTCCAGTTCCGTGCGGCGTCCCACGAAACCGGGGTTCTCGTCCGGCAGATGTCCACGCACGGGAGCAGTCTCCCTCATGAGAGCGACGAACGGGTGGTCGGCACCGGTTCGTTACGCTGCCCGGACCGGAGCGGCGCCACCCTCCCGACCGTCACGATGCCGCACCCCGACCGTCACGGCTACCCCCTTCCACCGTCACGGCTCCTTCACTTCGGGCGTGAGGGCCGGGCCCTGTCGTCGAATCTCCCGTCTGACGAGCGACGGCAGGAGTTCGACGACAGGACTAGGGGGGGTGTCTTGTCGATCAGGCCGGATCAGGGAGCCGCGAGCCCGGCATGATCGGCAAGACACCCCCTAGCCCTCTTGGACCGTCACGACGACCGAGTGCCGGCCCTGGGCCCCGTCGGGCATGGTGTCGGTGCGCTCCTCGGGCTGGGTGGCGCCGGTGCCGTCGGTGGCGCGGACGGTGAGGGTGTGGCGGCCGGGGCCGGCCGTCCACGGGTACAACCACTGGCGCCAGGTGTCGCTGCTGTCCTCGGCGGCGAGCCGGGCCTCCTGCCAGGGGCCGTCGTCGATCCGTACCTCGACGCGGCGGATGCCCCGGTGCTGGGCCCAGGCCACCCCGGCGATCATGACGGTGCCGGCGGCGGGGCGGGCGAAGGCCCGGGGGGTGTCGATGCGGGACTGGGTCTTGACGGGAGCCTGGGCTGACCAGCCGCGCGGGACCCAGTAGGCGTCGTAGGCGGCGAAGGTGGTGAGTTCGATCGACTCGATCCACTTGCAGGCGGAGACGTACCCGTAGAGGCCGGGGACGACCATGCGGACGGGGAAGCCGTGGACGAAGGGCAGGGGTTCGCCGTTCATGCCGAAGGCGAGGAGGGCGTCGCGGCCGTCCATGACCTGCTCGACGGGGGTGCCGATGGTCATGCCGTCGACGGAGCGGGCCACCAGCTGGTCGGCGGGTCCGCCTTCGGAGGGCGGCCGGACGCCTGCCTCCCGCAGGAGGTCGGCGAGGTTCACGCCGAGCCAACGGGCGTTACCGACGTACGGGCCGCCGACCTCGTTCGAGACGCAGGCGAGGGTGATGTCCCGCTCCACGATCCGCCGGGCCATGAGCTCCCGCAGGGTGACGGTGAGCTCCTCTCGGACGCCCGTGCCGTGGACGCGCAGCCGCCAGTCGTCGGCGTCGACCCGGGGGACGACGAGCGCGGTGTCGACGCGGTAGAAGTCGCGGTTCGGGGTGACGAAGGGGCTGATGCCGGGGACCCGGAGCTGGGCTCCGGCGGGTACGGGCGGCGCGGGGGACGCCGGTCGGGGCAGGCGCAGGGCCGCGCGGGAGGCGGCGGCGTTCTCCTCCACGGGGCTGCCGGCCGCCCTGGCGAGGGCGGCGGCGCCGGTCGCGGCGAGGCCGGCGGACGCGGCGACGACCAGGAAGGTCCGGCGGTCGGCGCGGGCGGCCGCCGATCCCGTCCCGGCCCTCCGGGTGAGCAGGCCGGTCAGGGCGTACAGCAGGGCGGCGCCGGCGGCGGCGCCCACCAGTGAGGGCACGGCGTCGAGCGCGGAGTCCGAGTCGGGCCGCGTGACGGCCGCCAGGGCACCGAGGACGCCGAAGGCACCGACCGCCGCCGAGCCGAGCAGCCGGTGGCGCAGCGCGAGGAGCCCGATCCCTACGGCGAGGACCCCGAGGACGACCAGGATGCCGAGCTGGAGAACGGCCTTGTCGCTCTCGCCGAACTCACGGATCGCCCACTCCTTGACGGCCGCCGGCGTCTGGTCGACGACGGCGCCGCCGACGGCGGTCACGGGGCTCGCCTCGGGCCGCACCCAGAAGGCGGCGAGGTCCGCGACGGCGAGGGAGACGTATCCGGCGATCAGGCCGCCGACGGCCGCGAGGAGGCGGTCCGTGCGGGTGGGCTCGCCCGGGGGCTCGGAGAGGGTCATGCTCCTCATTCGGCATCGACGGCTCTCGGGATGGGCCGATTCACCTGGAAGGTGGACAACGGCGGGGTCCCGGTGCCCGGGCCACCGCGCTCAGCCGGCGGTGGTGGTACGTGCGCCCGGTGTCTCGCTCAGGGAACGGCGCATCCGGTCGAGGCCGCGTCGCGCGTGGCTCTTCACGGTGCCGAGCGGCATTCCCGTGCGCTCGGCGATCTGGACCTGGGTGAGGTCCCCGTAGAAGGCCATGGCGAGCACCTCGCGCTGCGCGGCGGGCAGCTTCGCCAGCTCGCCGGTGACCACGAGCCGTTCGACGACCCGGTCGGGTTCCTGGACGGACACGCCGTCGGGAGACAGCCGCTCGCCCACCGCGACCACCAGGTCCCGGCGCCGGGTGCGCGCCGCGAGGGCGTCGGCGATCTTCCGCCGGGTGATGCCGACGAGCCAGCCGGGGAACGGACCGCGCTCCGGCCGGTATCCGGCCCGGCCCCGCCAGGCCGCGAGGAAGACCTGCTGGCCGACGTCCTCCGCTTCCCGGGCGTCGCCGAGGGTGCGGACGGCGAGGGCGTGCACGAGGCCGTGCCACCGGGCGTGGGCGACGGCCAGACAGCGCTCGTCGCCCCTCACGAAGCCGTCGGCGACCTCACGGTCGGACAGGGCGCGCGGCTCGTTCCGGAGCGAAGGCCGGGTGTCGACGCTCGGTGCGGTCATGGCGACTGCTCCTCAGGCCGGGACCGGCGGAGACCGGTCGGCGGGCGGGGTCCCCTCACGGGGCACCCCAAGACTCCGTCCCGGCACGGCGCCCGCACCATTCGCAACGGTTGTGCGTCGTATCGTTGCCTCATGACCGAACCCTCGCCGGGTCTCACCAGCGGC
Organism: Streptomyces aureus; assembly: GCF_001418135.1. GTDB lineage: Bacteria > Actinomycetota > Actinomycetes > Streptomycetales > Streptomycetaceae > Streptomyces > Streptomyces aureus_A. The sequence continues at coordinate 17,546 of NZ_LIPQ01000014.1, read as the reverse complement.
GCGGTCGCGCGCCGCCTCGGTGTCGCGCCCACCACCCTGCGCTCCTGGGACCGGCGCTACGGCATCGGCCCCGCCGCCCATGAGAGCGGCCGGCACCGCCGGTGGAGCCCGGACGACATCGCCGTTCTCCAGGAGATGTGCCGGCTGACGGCTTCCGGAGTGCCTCCGGCGGAGGCGGCCCGGGCCGCCCGGGCCGGAGCCGTACCGGCCGCGCCCCCCGCCGGGGAGGCACCTGCCGGGCCCGACGCCCGCGGACCGGCCCTCGACGACGTCCGACGGGAGCTGCGGGGTCTGGGCCGGGCGGCCGTCAGGCTGGACTCGGCGGCCATGGACGAGCTGCTGGACTCCGCGATCGCCCGGTACGGTCTGGTCACCGCGTGGGAGGAGGTGCTGGCGCCCGCCCTGCATGCCGTGGGCCGCAAGTGGGAGACCTCGGAGGACCGCTACGTCGAGGTGGAGCACCTGTTGTCCTGGCACGTCTCGACGGCGCTGCGCCGGGTCGGCCCGGCGGGCCGTGCCGGGCCCCCGGAGGCGGGCACTCCCCCGGTCCTGCTCGCCTGTGTGCCGCACGAGCAGCACACCCTCCCGCTGGAGGCGCTCGCCGCGGGACTGGCCGAACTCGGGCTCCCCACCCGGATGTTCGGGGCGGCGGTGCCACCGGAGGCGCTCGACCAGGCGGTACGGAGGACGGGGCCCGCGGCGGTGGCGCTGTGGGCCCAGGCGCGTTCGACGGCGGACCACCCCCTGGCGCGCCACGTCGCCGACACCTCGTGGGGCGTCAGGGGCGCCCGGTCCCGGACGGCGGTCCTCCTCGCGGGTCCCGGCTGGGCGGGCCGGACACCCGGACCGGGGATGCTGCGCCCCACGGGTCTGCGGGAGGCCCTGTCCCTGTTGCGCGGTCTGTACGCCGCCGCACGGGACGGCGAGGGGGCCACCGTCGTTTCGGGAGGCGCCTGATCGACAAGCCCCCGTGACCGTGAGTCAGAGCCCTTGTCGATGAACAGCGGGTGGTACTCGGAGTTCGGCGCGGCGCAGCACCGAGAAGGCGATGCCGAGTGCCGCGGCGAGCAGGCAGATCCCGCCGCAGCCGGTGAAGAACACGGCCGCTCCCCAACGGTCCACCGTGATGCCGACAGCGGGAAAGAGAGCCGGGGCGAGGCCGAGGGTGCCGAGCGTCGTGACGGAGGTGACCCGTCCGAGATAGCGGGGATCGGCTTCGGTCTGGACCAGGGCGCTGGTCACCGCCATGGTGATCCCGCTGGTCAGACCGATCACGGCTCCGCAGAGGACGGCGGCCGGCAGGGAGACCGTGTGGCCCAGGGCGACCGTTCCCGCAGCCGCGACGAACAGCGCGCCGGACATGGTCAGCCCGGCGCGCGGAACGCGGACGGACACCGTGAGCAGCAGCCCTGCCATGGCGCCGCCGACGCTGAACGCGCTCGCGATCCACCCCATGCCCACGGCACCCCAGCCGCGTTCGTCGGCCAACAGGACGAGGCCGACCGCGAGCGGTCCGCTGAAGCACATCTCGCTCAACCCGATCACGGTGACCAACGGTGCGAGCATCCGGTGCCGGCGAATGTAACGCAGGCCGTCGATGAGGTCCTGCCGCACGGTCCCGGTCATCGGCTGTTCGCCGCGGAGGGGACGCATCCGTACGGTCAGCAGCAGGACCAGGGAGGCCGCGAAGAGGACACCGGAGACCACGAACGTGCCGGCCACTCCACTGAGCGCCAGCACCGCTCCGGCCAGCAGGGGACCGACGAAGTTGCTCAGCCGGATCGACATGCCGCGCATCCCCTGCACCCGCGCGAGTTGCTCCGGTGCCGTGAGGCGCGGGGGTAACGCGCCCACCGCCGGCATGAACACCGCGTCGACCGCGCCGAAGACCACCGCCACGGCGATCAGCAGCCACAGGCCGGGTGAGGCCAGCAGGAGTGCCAGAGCCGCGGCGAGGATCACGAGGCAGCGTGTCGCGTCGCTGGCGATGGCAACGCGTCGTGGCCCGAACCGGTCGGCCAGCACACCGCCTCCGAGCATCAGCAGAGCGCGGGGAAGGGCTGCGGCCATGATGACGAGGCCCGCCTCGGAAGGCCCCGCGACACGCGTGGCGCACCAGGTGAGGGCGAGGAAGTACATGACGTCGCCGGTGACCGAAGCGGCGTACGCGGCAAGCCACCGCAGCACGTTGAGGTCCCGGTAGGCAGGGGGCGCGGCCGCGGCCACATCGTGCGCGGTCATGCTTCCCCCGCGCCCAGTTCGACGGTGCCGGGCGCCGGGAACGCCTGCAGCTGCAGCGACACCGGCACGGATGACGCGGGCGCTCCGGTCTCATCGGCGCGGTATCGAGAGATCACCTCGAAGAGCTCGGCCCGCATCCGCTCGACGTCGCCCGGAGCGAGCCACAGGACGAAGTCGCTGTAGAAACTGGCCTCGTACCAGTCTGCGGGAAGCAACGGCACTTCCTGCGCCGCCCTCTCCAGTCGCTCGATGGAGGCGAGGGCGACCGCGTGCGCATAGGCCCGTCCAGCAGCGCGCTCGCCCGCAGGCTCGTCCGCCGGATCGTGAATCGATTGCCGGTGCAGGGCCGTCCACCAGCGCTCGCGACCGGTTCCGCGGTCAGGCACCTCCTCGATGAGCCCGCCTGCCGCGAGGCGACGCAGGTGGTAGCTCGCGGAGCCGGGGTTGATGCCGAGTTCGGCTGCGATCTGGCCGGCGGTGGAGGGCCCCCGCCGGCGCAGCAGGGTGAGCACGTTCACGCGCACAGGGTGAGCGAGTACCCGCAGTCTGGCGGTGTCGAGCCGGACGTCCGGCTCCGTCCCGGCCGGGTGAGGTGCCCCAGAAGACTCAGTCATGGAGCAGAGGGTAGACCTACAACAGTTGTTTCAAAAGAGTTGTTGTGACACTTGTCGTTGTGGGCACTCCCCCCACGCCCGGGACCGATACCGCCATGGACATCGCGGACCAGGCACTCTCGCGCAAGGGCGGGCGACGGGCCGCCGCCCCCAATGCAGTTGCTTTTGAGGCGCGGAGGACGTTGCGCCGGGTGTGACGGGGTGGGGAGCAGGGCAGCGGGTGCGGATCGGGATTCTGACGAAGGTGTTCACCACCGAGCTGGTCGACGCGGCGATAGCCAAGCACGACCGAGCTGAGCGGCGGCGCCGCCTCCTACCGGCGCGGCTGGTCGTGCACTTCGTCCTGGCCCTGTGTCTGTTCGCCCGGGAGTCGTACGAGGAGGTGCTGCGCGTGCTGACCAGCGGGATACCCGGCAGCCGGGCCTTGGCCAGGGTGAACCGATCCTCGTTATGCCGAGCGCGGTCCCGGCTCGGCGAGGATGTGCTGGAGACCCTGTTCAGAGAGGTGGCCGGTCCGCTCGCCACACCGGACACACCTGGGGCATGGTGGCGCGGACTACGGCTGCTCGCGCTGGACGGCACCCAGTTCGACCTTCCCGACTCGGTGAGCAACGGCGACACCTTCGACGGCCCTTCCACTACGGGTGGCCTCCCCTTCGGTTTCCCCAAGGTGAGGGCGGTGGTCCTCGCGGAGATCGGAACCCATGGAGTGCTTGATGCCCGCCTCGGCGGCTACCGCGACGGCGAACGGAGCCTCGCCTACCGACTGGCTGGCTCCACCGGTTCGGGAGACCTGGTCATCGCCGACCGCGGCTTCTGGTCGGTGGAGTTCGCGCACGCCTTCACCGTGACCGGCGCGGACCTGCTGGTCAGGCTCCAGTCCAATCACCTCGGCACCCTTCAGGAGGAGCTTCCCGACGGTTCGTACTTGTCGATGGCGCGTCCAGGCAAGGACGTCCGGCGCCGAGCCGCACGGGAAGGCCGGACCCTGCCCAAGCACACGATCTACCGCGTCATCACCTTCTCGAAGGACCACAAGGTTGCCTTCCTCGGCACGACACTGCTGGACCCCGAGCAATACCCAGCAGCCGAACTGGTCGCGCTCTACCGGGAACGCTGGGAGATCGAGCTGGCCTTCGACGAGATCAAGAACCACCTCGGCCCCGGCGGACCGATCCGGTCTCGCACACCGGAAGGCGTCCGGCAGGAACTGTGGGCCTACCTCGCCGCCCACCACGCGATCCGCCGGTTCGCCCACACCGCAGCACTCGCCGGCCCCGCCGTCGACGCGGACCGCGTCTCCTACCTCAAGTGCGTCCGCATCGTCCGCCGAAGCGTTCCATCCCAGCTCGGAGCCACCATCGCCAAGCTCACCCGCTCCCTGGCCGAGGCCGGGCAAGAGGGGCGCAGCCGCTTGCTCCCGGCCCGCCGGAACAGGAACTGCCCACGAGCGATCAAGAAGCCCAACCGCTGGCCCGTGCACCGGACCCGCGCCAGACGAGGGGCTGTCGAGCCTGGCCGTTGGGCCCTCAACCAGACCAAGAAGCCCAAGAGCAATCGACGGGCGGGTAGACCCGTGCTCAAGTCGTCCTCGACCCCGTCACCGCCCTAAAGCGGGCCGTGGTGTGCTGGTGAGCTCACAGCTACGCGCGACGAAGATGTACCCACGCACCCTTGGGAACTACGCGCGTAGAGAGTTCGTTCCCTGTGCAGCACAGCAACACCTCGTACGGGCTCTGACACCGAGAGGATCTTCCATGGCCCGCTGTTCCTCGTGCGAACGAGACAAGGGAAAGTGCCGCAACTGTAAGGGGACAGGGCGAGTTGATGGCTTCATCAACACCCGGTGCGACGTCTGCGATGGAGACGGCGTGTGCAGTTCCTGTGGGGGCGATGGGTACATCGGCCTCTTCGACAGCCCGCCCAAGGAGAAGAAGCGGCGCTGGATCTAACTAGCCGCCGCGGTCCGGTACTCATGGTGTGCTGCCACGAGTACCGGACCTTCGTCGACCTCGACTGGAACCGTGGTTGGCGCTGAGATTGATCACGGGAGTACGGGCCGCACATGCTCAGCCACCCGCACAGCATGTCGCACGACGCGCCGCCCGGAATCGATCCGGGCGGCGCGTCACAGCAGGGTGAACGTTGCTTGATAGTGCACTAGGCCCGGAGGTATCCCCAGGTAGTCGGGCCGACGATGCCGTCGGCCCGAATGCCTTCCGCAGTCTGGAAGCGCTTCACGGCGGACTCCGTGGCGGCTCCGAAGTAGCCGTCTACGCCGGTGGAGCCCACCGAGTAGCCCCGGTAGATCAGCAGCGCCTGGAGTTCCTTCACCTTCGCACCGGAGTCGCCGCGATCCGTGTAGGCGTTGCTGAGGTCGTAGCCGCAGTAGAGCCCCGTGTCGACGGTGGATCGGCAGGTCACCGCCACCGCGGTCGGCGCTTGAGCGGTGGCGGGTGCGGCCAGAGCGGCACTGGCGGAGCCGACTGGGAGCAGAGCCGCGGCCAGTACGGCGGACGAGAGCAGGGAAAGTCTCATGCGCTGAGGCAACTACAAGTCCTTCGAACGGGGCGGGGCAGCCCGCCGCTGGATTGGTTGAGCGCGAACATATCCCTGTATTGGCCATCAAGGCAGAGCGCACCACGGCGCATGGGGAGCGCGCGAAGCCCGGTCAGAAGCACCCGGCGCGAGGGATGCAACTTCAGAGAGCCCCACGGCGTAAAGCAACTGCATTGGCCGCCGCCCCCCTAGTCCTTGCCCCGGGCCTGCCGGAAGCGGGCCAGGCCGTCGGCGAGTTCGACCATGGGGTCCGGGTAGTCGTACCGGGCCCGTTCGAGCCCGGGCAGCTTCCACGGCTCGTGGACCGCGGGGCCTTCGAGCCCGGCGAGTTCGGGCACCCATCGCCGTACGTACGCGCCGTCAGGGTCGTACCGCCTGCCCTGGATCACCGGGTTGAGCACCCGGTTGGGGCGGCTGTCCGTGCCCGTGCCGGCCATCCACTGCCAGTTGAGCTGGTTGTTGGCGACATCGCCGTCGACCAGCAGGTCCAGGAAGTGCCGTGCTCCCTCGCGCCAGTCGATGTACAGGGTCTTGGTCAGGAACGAGGCGGTGAGGAGCCGCCCCCGGTTGTGCATCCAGCCCTCGTGGGCGAGCTGCCGCATCGCGGCGTCGACGACGGGGTAGCCGGTGCGGCCCTCACGCCACGCCCGGAGGTCGGCGTCCGCCTCCTTCCCGCGCCGCCAGTGGTCGTGACGGGTCCGGTAGTCGTCGGCCGCGGCGTCGGGGCGCGCGGCGAGGACCTGGTGGTGGAAGTCGCGCCAGCAGAGCTGGCGTACGAACGCCTCGGCGCCCGCCCCGCCCCGCGACCGGGCCCGGTGGACCGCCTCGGTCGCCGAGACGGCGCCGAAGTGGAGGTACGGCGAGAGCCGGGACGTCGCGTCGCCCGCGAGGTCGTCGTGGCCGTCCCCGTACGTGTCGACGCCCCGTGCCAGCCAGGCGGTGAGCCGCCTCCGGCCCTCCTGCTCACCGCCCCCGGCGAGTCCTTCGGAGACCGTCGGGACGTCCGCGCGGGCCGGAAGGTCCTCGGAGCGGACGCCCCGGGGCGTCCGGACCACCCGCGGCGCTGCGAGCGGCTCGCGCAGCCGCTCGCGCGACCAGCGGCGGAAATAGGGGGTGAAGACCGCGTAGTGGTCCGAACCGTCCGGGGTCACGGCGCCGGTGGGCAGAGCGGTGACGACGGCGTCGTGGACGTACAGGCGCCGCCCGTCCGCCTCCAGGGCGCGGCGCAGCCGGTCCTCACGGCGCCGGGCGAACCCGCTGCAGCCGGCCGCCATGTGGACGTCGTCGGCGTCGGCCTCCCGCACGACCGCGCACACCTCGGCGACGGGGTCGCCCGAGCGCACCACGAGCCGGCCGCCGCGCTCGCGCAATCCGGAGTCGAGGGCGGCGAGGCAGTCCGCGAGGAACGCCTCCCGGTTCGGCGCCGCGTGGCCCGCGCGGGCCACGGCCGGATCCCGTACGAACAGGGGGACGACCTCGTTCCCCTGACCCAGCGCGGCGCGCAGCGGCGGATGGTCGTGGACGCGGAGGTCCGAGGTGAACAGGACGACCGAGACGTTCATGGCACCGCTCCTGGCATGGGGTCACCGACCGGGTCGGCGAGGCGCCTGCCCGGTGGGTCGCTGTACTGACGTGCTGAGGTCATTCGCCCGGCGGGGGCGAGCCGGATGCGGGCGCCGGGGCGGATGCCGACGACGAACCGGAAGCGGGCGACGAGCCGGAAGCGGGTGACAAGCCGGAAGCGGACGACGAACCGGAAGCGGCTGACGAGCCGGAACCCGGGGCAGAGCCGGCGGCCTCCGCCTCGCTCGCCTCCGCCGTCAGCGCGATGTTGCGGGCCATGCCGCCGAAGACCGCGGCGTGGAACGGCGCGACGCTCCACCAGTAGGCGTGACCGGCCAGGCCGTGGGGGTGGAACAGGGCCCGCTGCCGGTAGCGGGTGTCCCCGCTTTCGTCGCGCTCGGCGTACATCTCCAGCCAGGCGAGGCCGGGGAGCCTCATCTCGGCGCGCAGCCGCAGCAGCCGGCCCCGTTCGATCTCCTCCACCCGCCAGAAGTCCAGCGAGTCGCCGGCTCTCAGATGCAGGGCGTCGCGCCGGCCCCGGCGCAGACCGACGCCTCCGACGAGCCGGTCGAGCCAGCCGCGGACGGCCCAGGCGAGCGGGAAGGAGTACCAGCCGTTCTCCCCGCCGACGCCCTCCACGACCCGCCACAGCGCCTGCGGTGACGCACCGACGGTGATCTCGCGCTCGTCGGTGTAGAGGCTGCCGCCCGCCCAGTCGGGGTCGGTCGGCAGGGGGTCGCTCGGTGCGCCGGGCAACGAAGCGGAGGACCAGCGGGTGGTCGTCCTCGCCTCGCGGACCCGCTGGAGGGCGAGGGCTAGAGCCCGGTCGAAGGCGAGCGGGGCGTCGGGCGGGTCCGGCACCCAGTCGGCGATGTCGTGCTCGTCGCAGACGACTTCGTGGCGGAGCGACTCCGCCAGCGGGCGGGCGATGGAGCGGGGCACCGGGGTGACAAGGCCGATCCAGTGGCTGGACAGCCGGGGGGTGAGGACCGGCACGGGGAAGATGAGCCGCCGGGGCAGCCCGGCGACCGCGGCGTAGCGGCGCATCATGCCGAGGTACGTGAGGACGTCGGGGCCGCCGATGTCGAAGGTCCGGCTGACCTCCGCGGGCATCCGCGCGCTGCCGACCAGGTAGCGCAGGACGTCCCGGACGGCGATCGGCTGGATCCGGGTGCGGACCCAGCTCGGGGTGACCATCACGGGCAGGCGCTCGGTGAGGTACCGGAGCATCTCGAACGAGGCCGAGCCGGATCCGATGATGACGGCGGCGCGGAGCACCGTGGTGGGGACCCCGGACTCCAGGAGGACGCGGCCCACCTCGGTGCGCGACCGCAGGTGCGGCGAGAGCTCCCCGTCGGGCACGCCACGAGGGGTGAGGCCGCCGAGGTAGACGATGCGGCCGACACCGGCGGCGCGGGCCTGTCGGGCGAAGTTCAGGGCCGCCGTGCGGTCGGTGCGCTCGAAGCCGCGCCCGGCGCCCAGGGCGTGCACCAGGTAGTACGCGACGTCGACGTCGCGGAAGGCGGGAGCGAGGGTCTCGGCGTCGGTGACGTCGCCCCGGACGGTCTCCACCTCACCGGCCCAGGGGTGGTCGCGCAGTTTCGCGGGGGTACGGGCCAGGCACCGCACCCGGAAACCGGCCTCCAGGAGTTCGGGGACGAGGCGGCCGCCGATGTAGCCGCTGGCGCCGGTGACCAGGCACAGCGGTGCGGGGGTCTCGTGCCCTGACGCGTCGCTCATGGATCTGCTCCGTTCCGCTGTCCGGGGGAGGTCGCCGCGCTCCCCCCCGGCCGGGGGTTCGGCGTCCTCCTGCTTCTCTTCCGGAGGTACGGCCGCCGCGGATGCGTCGGCCGGTTTCTATAGGCTGATCGTGTGGCCAGTACAGAGGAACCCGAGACCGGTGGGACCGCGCACGCGCGCGTGCCGGGTGATGCGCAGAGCTTCGCCCGCGCGCTGCGGCGGACGAACGGTGAGATCAACCGTCTGGTCCATGGTTTCGCGCTCGCGCAGGGGCTGCATCCCACGGACGTGCAGGCGCTCTCGGTCGTCCTGGACAGCCCGGAGCCGCTGACGCCGGGTCGGCTGCGGGAGCACCTGGGGCTCACCTCGGGGGCGGTCACGGCCTGCCTCGACCGGCTCGAACGGGCCGGGCACATCCGCCGCTCCCGGGAGAGCGCCGATCGCAGGGTCGTCCATGTGCACTACGTGGAGGGGGCGAAGGCCGCCGCGCGCAGCTATTTCATGCCGTTGGCGCAGGCGGCGGAGCGGGCCCGGCTGCGGTTCGACGCGGAGGAGCTGGCTGTGGCCGTGCGCTTCCTGGACGCGTTGAACGAGGAACTCGGCGACCTGCACGTCCCGCGCCGCTGACCGTCGCCGCCGACACGCGCCGCCGACCCGCGCCGCTGCCCCCTACCGCCGACGCTCGGCGCTGACCCACACTGCCGGCCCACGCCCCCGGCAGGCCCCGCCGGCCGCGTGCGTCCGGCTCCCCGGCGAGCCCCGGGCACCCCCTGCACCCTCGCGCGGCCTCTCCATGCTTCAATCTCTCTCAATCATTGAGATTCTTTGTCCTTGTGATACTTCTTCCGTGTCGAGAGACCCCTGCCCTGGAGTACGCATGCCCCGCCCCGCACGATGGGCCGCCCGACTGCTGCCCCTCGTCCTGCTCGTCCTCTGGCTCGCCGTCGGCGGCGGGCTCGGCCCGTACGCGGGAAAGCTCGGTGAGGTGGCCACCAACGACCAGGCCGCCTTCCTCCCCCGCAGTGCCGAGTCCACCCGGGTGATCGAGGCCCAGCGGGCCTTCCGCCAGGACGGGACGCTCCCCGCGATCGTCGTCTGGACCTCGGCCGGCGGCGCACCGCTCGGTCCGGAGGCACGGTCCGCGGCCACGCGCGCGCTGGCCACGCTCACCGGGCGGCCGGGGGTCGTCGGCACCCCGAGCCCGGCGCTCCCCTCCGAGGACGGGGAGGCGCTGCGCGGGGTCGTACAGCTCCGCCCCGACCTCGGCGAGGAGCTCGCGCCCACGCTCGCGGAGATCGACCGGGCGGCCTCCGCCGTGCCGGGGACGACCGTGTGGCTCGCCGGTCCCGCCGCCACCCAGGCCGATCTGTCGGACGCCTTCGCCGGCATCGACGGGCTGCTGCTCGCGGTCGCCCTGGTCACGGTGCTGCTCATCCTTCTGCTGGTGTACCGCAGCGTGCTGCTGCCCCTGATCATCATCGTCGGCGCGGTGCTCTCGCTCGCCCTGGCCTGCGCCGTGGTGTACGTGCTCGCCGACCACGACGTCGTACGGGTCGACGGGCAGGTCCAGGGCATCCTGTCGATCCTGGTCATCGGCGCCGCCACCGACTACGCGCTGCTCCTCGCCGCCCGCTACCGCGAGGAACTCGCCGGACGCGACGGAGAGCGTGTACCGGCCATGCGCGCGGCGCTGCGGCAGTCCGCCGGTCCCATCACGGCCAGCGCGGCCACCGTGGCGCTCGCCCTGCTCGCGCTCCTCTTCAGCGATCTGACGAACAACCGGGCCCTCGGCCCGGTGGGCGCCATCGGCATCGTCTGCGCCGTCCTGAGCACGCTGACCTTCCTGCCCGCCGTCCTGGTCCTGCTCGGCCGCGCCGCGTACTGGCCCTCCCGCCCCCGCCCGTCCGAGTCCGAGGGCGGGGGCCACGGGATCTGGCGCCGCGTGGCCGCGCTGGTGGACCGCGCTCCCCGCAAGGTGTGGGCGGTGTCGCTCGCCGGGCTGCTCGCCTGCGCCGCCTTCGCCCCGGTCCTGGAGTCCAAGGGGGTGCCGCTCGACGAGATCTTCGTCAACGACGCCCCCTCCGTCGCCGCGCAGGAGGCGCTCGGCCGGCACTTCCCCGGCGGGGCCGGCAACCCGGCGATCGTGATCACGGACGCGGACGCGGCGGCCCGGGTGACCTCGGCGGCCGAGCGGGTCGAGGGGGTGGACTCGGCCGCGGCCGTCACCGCATCCGGCCGGCCGGGGGCCGGAGCACCGCTGGTCGTCGACGGACGGGTCCGGATCGACGTCACCCTGACCGACGCCGCCGACAGCGACGCGGCCGCGGCGGCGGTGGCCCGGCTCCGCGCGTCCGTGCACGCGGTGCCGGGGGCGGACGCCCTCGTCGGCGGCTACACGGCGCAGCGGTACGACACCCAGCGGACCGCCGAGCGCGACCGGATGCTGATCGTGCCGGTGGTGCTCGCCGTCATCCTGGCCATCCTGGTGGTCCTCCTCCGTTCGCTCCTGATGCCGTTGCTGCTCGTGGCCACGGTGGCGCTGAACTTCCTCGCCACCCTGGGCGTCTCGGCCCTGGTCTTCCGGTACGTCTTCGGCTTCAGCGGCACGGACTCCTCGGTCCCGCTCTACGGGTTCGTGTTCCTGGTCGCGCTCGGCGTGGACTACAACATCTTCCTGATGTCCCGGGTGCGGGAGGAGTCGCTGCGGCACGGGGTCCGCGAGGGCGTCCTGCGCGGACTGACCGCGACCGGCGGTGTCATCACGTCCGCCGGTGTGGTGCTGGCCGCCACGTTCGCGGCGCTGGGCGTCATCCCGCTCGCCTTCCTGGTGCAGATCGCCTTCATCGTCGCGTTCGGCGTCCTCCTGGACACCCTGGTCGTCCGCTCGCTGCTCGTGCCCGCGCTCGTACGGGACCTCGGCCCCGTCGCGTGGTGGCCCGGCGCGCTCAGCCGGGAAGCGACGGGGCCGGAGGGCGGTGCCGCCCGGAAGAACGCCTCCGCTACTTAGGCATCAGCACCGTGTCGATGATGTAGACGGTGGCGTTGGCGGTGGGGACGTTGCCGCAGACCACCTTCGCGGAGTCGTTGACCGTGAAGGACTCGCCGGAGCCCTCGGTGGTCAGCCTGCCCTTCTGGAGGGTCTCGAAGGAGCCGTTCTCCAGCTGCTTCGGGGTCAGCTTCTGGCCCACGACGTGGTAGGTGAGGATGTCCGTCAGCATCGCCTTGTCGGCGAGGACCTTGTCCAGGTCCGCCTTGGGGATCTTGGCGAAGGCGGCGTTGGTCGGCGCGAACACGGTGATGTTCTCGGCGTTGTTCAGCGTGTCGACGAGCCCTGCCTGCTTGACGGCGGTGACCAGCGTCGACAGCTCGGGGTTGTTCGAGGCGGCCGTGGCCACCGGGTCCTCGGCCATGCCGTCGAAGGAACCGGCGCCGTCCTTCGGCACCGAGGCGCACCCGGGGCCGAAGGGGCCGTCGGCCGTCGTGGTGGCAGCCGCCGACTGCGAGGACGCCGCCGCGGGGGCCGCCGCTCCGTCACCGCTCGCCTCGGCCGAACAGGCGGTCAGGCCCAGCGGCAACAGCACGGCGGCGGTCACGGCGACGGTGGCGCGACGGAAGGTCTGGGTGTTCATGATCACTCCTCGGGCTTCGGGTCCACCGTTCGGCGGCCCGTCACCAGTCATTCGGTGCGCGGCTGCGTCCGGATGGCTCCCCTCACCCGAATGAGTGACGAGGATCGGCTGCCGCGCCTCGGCCGGCGGAGCTGTGCGGAAAAGCCCCCGGCGCGACCCGTCCGCCGGGCCGTCGGCTCCGAACACCTCCTGTACTCGAGCGATTCCTGGAGGAAACCGCCGGTGAGAGAGAACGTGTGGATCGGCGACGTCCGACCAGCGGCTCCGGACCTTCCCGAGCTGATGGGGCGGGTGGCGCTGGGCGACCAGCAGGCCTTCACGGCCGTCTTCGAGGCCGTCTCCGGGCCGGTGCTCGGCCTCGTCCGCACCGTGCTGCGGGACCCCGCCCAGTCGGAGGAGGTCGCCCAGGAGGTGCTGGTCGAGGTGTGGCGTACCGCGGCCCGCTACGAACCCGCCCGGGGGTCGGTCCTGGCCTGGGTCATGACGCTCGCGCACCGCAGGGCGGTCGACCGGGTGCGGTCCGAGCAGGCGGCGTCGAACCGGGAGAGGCGGGTGGCTCTGCTGGAGCACACGGCCGCCTACGACGAGGTGGTGGAGCAGGTGGAGGGCCGGCTGGAGCGGGAACAGGTCCGGCGCTGTCTGCGGGGCCTCACCGAGCTGCAGCGCCAGTCGGTGAACCTGGCGTACTACCGGGGCCTCACCTATCGCGAGGTCGCGGAACTGCTGGCCGTGCCGCTGGGCACCGTCAAGGCGCGGATGCGCGACGGGCTCGTCCGGCTCCGGGACTGTCTGGGGGTGGGCGTGTGAACGCCGCGGATCCGCACACGATGACCGGCGCCTACGCGCTCGACGCACTGGACCCCGAGGAGCACGAGGCCGTACGGCGTCATCTGGCGGAGTGTCCGTCGTGCGCCCAGGAGGTCCGGGAGTTCTCGGAGACCGTCGTCCGGCTCGGTCTCGCCGTCGCGGTGACGCCGCCCGCCACGCTGCGGACGGGCGTCCTGGAGCGGATCGCGACCGTACGCCAGGAGCCGCCGGCGACCACGAGGGCGGCACGGGCCCCGCGCGGGCCGCGAGGCTTCCAGCGGTGGTCGCACTGGGCGCTGGCGGCCTGTCTCGCCGGGGCGGTCGGGCTCGGCGGCGTCGCCGCCTGGCAGCACGGCCTCGCCGAGGACGCCCGGCAGGAGACGGCCCGCGCACGCGGGGCGAACGACGCCGTCGCCGAGGTCCTCGCGGCCCCGGACGCCCGGGTCTCCACCAGCCGGCTCGACGGGGGCGCCGTGGGCACGGTCGTCGTCTCGGCCTCGCTCGACCGGGCGGTGTTCGCCGCCTCCGGCATGGCGCCGCCACCGGCCGGCAAGGTCTATCAGCTCTGGTACGACGACGGGGGAACCATGCGGTCCGCGGGGCTGATGGACCCGGGCGCGACCGCCGAGACGACCCTCCTCGACGGCCCGGTGAACGGGGCGTCCGGGGTGGGGGTCACCGTCGAACCGGCCGGCGGCTCGCCGAGCCCGACCTCGGCACCGGTGGCGGTGCTCGCCCTCCCCCGGACCTGACGGGGGCGCTGCCCGCCCGTCCCGGACCTGACGGGGGCACGCGCGCGCGTGCCCCCGCCCCGGCCGGAGGATCACTTGGCCCCGTCGGTCGGGCCCACGTGTTCTCCCGGTGTGGCCAGTTCCTCCACCGCGCCCGCTCCGACGACCGCGCCCGTGGACCTCTTGCCGCGCCGCAGCCGCCCTTCGAGCCAGGAGGCGAAGGTGGTGAGTGCGAAGTTGAGGATGACGAAGATGACGGCGACGACGGTGAAGCAGGCGATCGTGTTCGCCCCGTAGTTGGCGCTCATCGGGCGGACGGAGGCGAGGAGTTCGGAGAACCCGAGCATCGCGCCGCCGAGCGCGGTGTCCTTGACGATGACGACGAGCTGGCTGACGAGCGCGGGCAGCATCGCCGTGACCGACTGCGGGAGGAGCACGTACGTCATCGTCTGGCCCTTGCGCATGCCGATGGCCTTCGCCGCGTCGGTCTGGCCCGCGGGGAGAGCGAGGATGCCGGCCCGCACGACCTCGGCGAGTACGGAGGCGTTGTAGAGGACGAGGCCGGTGACGACGGCGTACATCGGGCGGATGTCCGGGCTGATGTCGGTGAACTCGGAGTACGCGGCGTTGGCGAAGAGCATGAGGATCAGGACGGGGATGGCCCGGAAGAACTCGACACCGGTGCCGGCCGCGCCGCGCACGAAGCGGTGCTCGGAGAGCCGGGAGATGCCGAGGAGTGCGCCGAGCGGCAGCGCGATCACCATGGCGAGCGCGGCGGCGATCACGGTGTTCTTCAGAGCGGGCAGGATGTACGTCTCCCAGATGCGGGCGTCGGTGAAGAAGGGCGCCCACTTGGACCATTCGAGCTGGTTCTGGTCGGCGAGGCTCACCACGACCCACCACACCACGGCCGCCAGGGCGACCAGGAACAGCAGCGTCCAGAGGACGTTGCGCCGCCGGGCGCGCGGCCCGGGGGCGTCGTAGAGGACTGTAGGTCTGTCCTTCCTCACCGTTTCACCGCCACCTTCTTGGCCACCCAGCCGAGGAAGAGTCCGGTGGGCAGGGTGAGGCAGATGAACCCGAACGCGAAGATCGCGGAGATGAGGATGAGTTGGGCCTCGTTCTCTATCATCTCGCGCATCAGCAGGGCCGCTTCGGCGACGCCGATCGCGGCCGCCACGGTGGTGTTCTTGGTGAGGGCGATGAGGACGTTGGCGAGCGGGCCGACGACGGAGCGGAAGGCCTGGGGGAGCACGACGATGCGCAGGACCTGCGGGAAGCTGAGTCCGATGGCGCGGGCCGCCTCGACCTGCCCGAGGGGGACGGTGTTGATGCCGGAGCGGACCGCCTCGCAGACGAAGGCGCTCGTGTAGGCGGTGAGACCGAGGACGGCGAGCCGGAAGTTGATGACGGTGAACCTGTCGGCGCCGAGGCTCACTCCGAGGGTCTGGAAGAGGCCGAGGGAGGTGAAGACGATGATGACGGTGAGGGGGATGTTGCGGACGATGTTGACGTAGACGGTGCCGAAGCCCCGCATGAGGGGGACGGGGCTGACGCGCATGGCGGCCAGCAGCGTCCCCCAGATCAGGGAGCCGATCGCGGAGTAGACGGTGAGCTGCACCGTCACCCAGAAGGCTCCGAGCAGGTCGTACCCCTGGAGGAAGTCGAACACGACGGCCTGCTCACTTGACGATGACGCCGATCTTCGGGGCGGGTTCGTTCTGGTAGCCGGCGGGGCCGAAGTTCTTCTCCACCGCCGCGTCCCAGGACCCGTCGGCGACCATCTTCTCCAGAGCGGTGTTGATCTTCGCCTTGAGCTCGCTGCCCTTCTGGACGCCGATGCCGTAGTTCTCGTTGCTCATCTTGAAGCCGCCGAGCTTGAACTTGTCCTTGAACTCGTCCTGCGACGCGTACCCGGCGAGAATCGAGTCGTCGGTGGTGACGGCGTCGATGACACCGTTCTCCAGACCGGTCAGGCACTCGGAGTAGCCGCCGTACTCCTGGAGCTGGGCGTCGGGGGCGATCTTGTCCTTCACGTTCTGCGCGGACGTCGAGCCGGTGACCGAGCAGAGCTTCTTGTTGTTCAGGTCGGACGGCTGCTTGATGGAGTCGTCGTCGGCCCGGATCAGGACGTCCTGGTGGGCGAGGAGGTAGGGGCCGGCGAAGTCGACCTTCTTCGCCCGCTCGTCGTTGATCGAGTACGAGGCGGCGATGAAGTCCACGTCGCCGCGCTGGAGCAGCGTCTCCCGGTCGGCGCTCTTGGCTTCCTTCCACACGATGTCGGACGGGTCGTGGCCGAGTTCCTTGGCGACGTACGTGGCGACGTCGACGTCGAAGCCGGTGTAGGTGCCGTCCGGGGTCTTCAGGCCGATGCCGGGCTGGTCGTACTTGATGCCGACGGTGATCTCGTCCTCGCCGTGGTCGCGTGGTACGGCGCCGGTCGCGCCGTTGGCGAATCCTGCGGAGGTGAAGGAGAGGACGACGGCCGCGGCGACGGCCACGGCGGCCCTGCCGGTCTTGAGCGGGTTCATGTGGATCACCCCTGGGGGCTGCTGGTCGGGCGACGGCCGCGGCTCAATGGTGGAGGATCTTGGACAGGAAGTCCTTGGCCCGGTCGCTGCGCGGATTGTTGAAGAACTCGTCCGGGGTCGTCTCCTCGACGATCCGTCCGTCCGACATGAAGACGACACGGTTGGCGGCGGAACGGGCGAAGCCCATCTCGTGGGTGACGACCACCATCGTCATGCCGTCCCGGGCGAGTTGCTGCATGACCTCAAGCACTTCGTTGATCATCTCGGGGTCGAGCGCGGAGGTCGGCTCGTCGAAGAGCATCACCTTCGGATCCATGGCGAGGGCGCGGGCGATCGCCACGCGTTGCTGCTGGCCACCGGAGAGCTGTGCCGGGTACTTCTCCGCCTGAGAGGCGACTCCGACCCGGTCGAGAAGCGCGCGGGCGCGCTCCTCTGCCGCCTTCCGGTCCTTCTTGCGGACCTTGATCTGGCCCAGGGTGACGTTGCCGAGCACCGTCTTGTGCGCGAAGAGGTTGAAGGACTGGAAGACCATGCCGACGTCGGCCCGCAGGGCCGCCAGTTCGCGCCCCTCGGCCGGGAGCGGGCGTCCGTCGATGACGATCTCGCCCGAGTCGATGGTCTCCAGGCGGTTGATCGCCCGGCAGAGCGTCGACTTTCCCCCGCCGGACGGCCCGATGACGACGACCACCTCGCCGCGGTGCACCGTCAGGTCGATGGACTGGAGGACGTGCAGGGTGCCGAAGTGCTTGTCGACGCCGCGCAGCACGACGAGCGCGTCGCCACCTTCCGGGACGGGCATGTCACCCTCCTGGCTCACGCCCCCGCTTGCCGCTCCTTCTCACGTTCATGCTCCGCCCTCCACCCCGCCCCCGCACGCCGGAGGGGGCGCACGAAGGGTGAGCGGGCACAGCGAAGCGTGACCCCCGGCCCTGAGGACGGGGGTCACGCGGCGGAGGTGCGGTCAGGAGGCGGTCTCGCGTACGGCCCGTTCGATCAGGTCGCAGACGTCGACCGGGCGGGAGGCGAGCGAGGCGTGGCCCGCGTCGAGCTCGACGGTCCTGCGCGGGTTCATCCGCGCGGCCGTGCGCCGCTCGTTGTCGGGCCGGGGCACGCGCGCGTGCCCCGGCCCGA
>NZ_LIPQ01000139.1 GCF_001418135.1 Streptomyces aureus | reverse complement strand
GGCGAGGACTCCGGACGGGGGCGGGGCCGTGGCGGAGACAGCGACGCGTACACCCCCTTCGGGGACGACGCGCTGCTCACCGTGCATGTCGTACTCGGGGGCACCGTGCTTCTGCTGGGTGTCATCCGGCTCGTCTGGCGGCTCGCCACGCCGCTTCCGCCGTGGGCACCGGCGCTCACCGCCGGGGAGCGCCGCCTCGCCCACGCCACAGAACTCGTCCTGTACGTGGCGACGTTCGCCGTCCCCGCCACCGGGCTCGCCCTCCTGCTGTCCGGTGACGACCTGCTCCCCCTTCACATCGCCGCCCAGGTGCTCCTCTACGTCGCTGTCGCGGCGCATGTCGGACTGGTCCTCAAGCACCAGCTGGTCGACCGTGACCACCTGTTGGCCCGCATGCTGTGAGACCGGGCCCCGGTCGCGGCGTCAGCTCGCTTCGGGCAGATACCAGCGGTGGGGTCGGATGAGGTGTCGCAGGCCGTCCGGGCCCCACGATCCCGGGGCGTACGGCTCGACCGGCGGCGGGGACTGGAGCAGTGGGGCGGCCACCTCCCAGAGACGTTCGATGCCTGCCGCGTCGGTGAAGAGTGACTGGTCACCGAGCATCGCGTCCAGGATGAGACGCTCGTAGCCCTCCAGCGCGTGGTCCTGGGCGAAGGAACCGGCGTAGTCGAAGACCATTTCGGCTCGGGTCAGACGCATGGCGGGGCCGGGTTGCTTGGCGAGGAAGCGTGCGGTGACGGTTCCGGGGTCCTCGAAGTCGATGACCAGTTCGTTGTGGCGGCCGTCGGCGGATTCCTGGGCGGCCGGCGGGAACATGCGCAGGGGCGGTTCACGGAAGCCGAGGGTGATGACATGGCGGCTCTCGGCGAGGGCTTTGCCGGAGCGCAGGTAGAAGGGGACGCCTGCCCAGCGCCAGTTGTCGATCTCGAGGCGCAGGGCTGCGAGGGTCTCGGTGTCGGAGGCCGGGTCGACTCCGGGTTCGTCGCGGTATCCGTCGTACTGTCCGCGGACCACCCGGGCCGGGTCGAGGGGGCGCAGGCTCTGGAAGACCTTGTCCTTCTCCGCGCGCAGGGAGTGCGCGTCCAGGGTGGCCGGCGGCTCCATGGCGATGAACCCGAGGAGCTGGAACAGATGGGTGACGATCATGTCGCGGAAGGTGCCGGTGCCTTCGAAGAAGTGGGCGCGGCCCTGGATGTCGATGTGTTCGGGGACGTCGATCTGCACGTGGCTGATGTGGTCGCGGTTCCAGACCGGTTCGAGGAGTCCGTTGGCGAAGCGGAGGGCGAGGATGTTGTCGACGGACTCCTTGCCCAGGAAGTGATCGATACGGAAGACGCGGGACTCGTCGAAGACGGTGTGGATGGCCTGGTTGAGGGCACGGGCGGAGGCGAGGTCCGTACCGAAGGGCTTCTCCACGATCACGCGGGCGTCCTGGGCGAGCCCGGAGGAACCGAGCATCCGCACGACCGAGGCACATGCCTGAGGGGGTACGGCGAGGTGGTGGAGGAGTCCGGGACTGCCGCCGATCGCCCGCTCGGCCTCCTGCACGGCGGCGAGGAGCGGACCGGGGTCTTCGGGGTCGGCGGCGCCGAAGGTCAGCCGGCTCTCGAAATCCCGCCATTCCCGGCCTTCTGGCTTGGTCCGGCCGAACTCGGCGACCGCCTCGTGCGCGTGTTCGCGGAACGCGTCGTCGCTGAGGGCGACCGCGGCGGGGGCTGATCCGACGATCCGGTAGTGGTCGGGGAGCAGCCCTGCTCTGGCCAGGTGGTACAGGCCCGGCAGGAGTTTGCGGCGGGCGAGGTCGCCGGTGGCACCGGAGATGACGATGACGTGGTCGTCGGGGGTGGGCCCGCCGGAGCTGGGGGGTGTGGCCACGTCAGATCTTCCTTTCGCCACGGCCGCCGAACTCACCGTGCGTCGCGGAGGGGGCTTCCTGGGTCGCGGTCACGACCTCCGGAGGGCTCGCGCGGGCGCGCCCGCTCGCCTCCGCCGGCGGGGTCCTCGCCTGCTCTGTGCGGACGTCCCGTGACTCCCGTACGGTGGCGACCTGGTGCTCCGGCCACAGCGACGCGTTCACCAGCTGAAGCCCGGCTCCGCGCGACGTGGCTTCCTCAGCCGGCCGGTCGACCGCCGCCAGGCTCGCGCTCGACCCGTTCGCTCCTGCTGCGACCTGCTCCATGGGGCCACTGTGGAGCCGTCACGGGAGTCCGGCACGCCCCGGCAGGCCGACCGGGGGACCGGACGACCGCATGACCGACCGGCCGGGCGTGGTCCCGTGTTCGTGGCGGTGAACCCCTACGAGATCGCCCGCCCGCGGTGCCGGATCAGCGTGGCACCGAGGCCTCCTCGCGGGGCGGGAGAGCCGCCATCGCCCAGCGGATCGTCCCCGTCAGCGCCCGTCCGGACAGCCGTACGACACCCTCTGGCAGGTACGGCGCCGTGCGGAGGTCCAGCAGCGCCCGGGCCCACGGTGGCAGCAGCCGGACCGCGTTCGAGGCGAGTACGGCGTAGGGACCGCGGGCGGCCCACGGCAGCGGGGGTTCGTGGAGTACGAAGCGGGCCGCGTCCCGGGCCTGCGACGTGGCACGCAGTTCTGGGCGGTAGAGCGCCAGCCTGGCAGCGAGGGCCGTGCGGTCGAGCGGCGGATCGGGGACGCCGAGGGCGCGGGCGACCCGAGCCGCGTCGGCGATGTACGCGTCGCAGCCGGCGCCGTCCAGCGGACCGGCCCCGAAACGCTGGTGCGCGCGCAGGAAGCTGTCCACCTCCGCCACGTGCACCCAGCACAGCAGGTGCGGGTCGGCGGCGTGGTAAGGCTCGCCGGCGGGGGTGGTGCCCCTGATCCGCTCGTGCACCTCCCGGACGTGGTCCACGGCGCGCTGGGCGTCCTCGGCGGTGCCGTAGGTGGTGAAGGCGAGGAAGGTGCTGGTCCGCTGGAGGCGCCCCCAGGGGTCGCCCCGGAAGCCCGAGTGCCCGGCGACGGCGGCCATGGCGCGCGGGTGCAAGGACTGCAGGAGGAGCGCGCTCAGGCCGCCGATGAACATCGACGCGTCCCCGTGGACGGTGCGGATGGGCCGCTCGGGGCCGAACCAGCGAGGGCCGGGGGCACCGTGGATACGGGCCCGGTTCTGTGCTCCCGAGGGTCCGGCGACGTGGCTGAACAGACTGGTGCCGACCCGCTCACGCAGGCCCGGACCCGATCTCTCGGACATGTTCACGCTTCCATCGTCGCGCGCGGACGCGCGGAACGGGGAGTCGCCGGTCCGCTCGGCCGCCGCGGTCGGGCACTCCGGCCCGGTCGCTCCAGAGCGTCCCCGGGCTCCTCCCGGCCTTCCCGCGTGCTCGTGTCTCGCGCATGCGCAGCGGAGACGCGGCATCGGCGTGCCGCTCATCGGCGGCGTCCTCCCAGGGGCCACGCCGGTCCAGGCACAGAACCCGTCGTCGTCCTTCGGAGGCCGGCCGCCGTACGCGCCGACGTGGTTCAGCCCTCGGTCGCTTCGTCGGCAGCCGAGCGCCGCCCGCCGACGGAGGCGACCAAGGCGTCCGCCACGACCGCCGCGTCCGCCTCCGCGACATCCGCCGGGTATTCCGGCAGGAGATCGTCCCAGACCGGCATCCACGACCCGTACAGCTGGGACTGTCCCTCGGGCCGGGCGAAGAACCAGATGTGCAGGTGCGCGCCTCCGTCCCCGATGCGGTAGACGTGGGCTCGCGAGATGTGGGGCAGGGCCTGCACGTGGCGGACGATGTGAGTGGAGAGGACCCCCAACTCGGCCGCCAGTTCATCGGGCAGGTCGGCCATGTCGTGGTGCGCGAGCGGATGCAGCATGAGCACCAGCGGCACGCCGACTCCCGCGATCCGCGTGAGCCGCCACCTGTCGTTGAACCAGATCCCCTCGCCCCGGGCGCGGCACGACTCGCAGTCCGACGGGTCCTCGCCGTGTCGCGGAGGCTCGGGCAGAACGGGAGGGCGCAGGGGTGAGACGCGCAGCCCGTCCGCTTCGAACGGGCTGATGCTCCACCCCGTCATGCGCGCGAGGGGGAGCCGACGCTCAGCATCGGCAGCGGCGAGCGCGTGGTCGTAGAACTCGTCAGGTCGCAAAGCCATGGCGCGAAGACTAGTTCGGCAGGGACACCCCGTGAGGACCGGGGTGATCTCACTCCTCGCTCCGGTACGTCTCCGCCTACAGGGGCGGCCTGTTCTGGACCGCATCCCAGCGCATCGGATCAGGATCAGCGCAGTCGGCGGGCGCGCAGCACCAGGTCATCCGCGTGGTGCGCGCCGGCTCCTCCGTCGGGTGCCACGCGGGGGCGCCGCTCGTCCACCTCCACCACCCAGTCGTCGCCGAGGAGGGCCGTGACCATCGAGGGCCAGACGTAGTCGGCCGGGTCGAAGCCGCTTTCGTTCGGCTGCCGGGTGTCCATTCCCGCGTGGTGGACGAGCAGCAGCACACCGCCGACGGCGACGGCCCCGGTCAACGCCCGCTCGGCGGCGGCGTCGGGGGTACGCAGCAGGGCCGGGTACTGGGCGGAGACCAGGTCGAAGGAGGCCGGCGGGAGAGCCGCGTCCGTCAGTGTGGCGTGGACCCAGTGAACGGCGACGCCTGCGTCTCGTGCGTGCCCGGCCGCCCGCTCCAGGGCCACGCCCGAGACCTCGAGCGCGGTCACGTCCCAGCCGCAGCGCGCGAGCCAGACGGCGTCCGCGCCCTCGCCGCAGCCGACGTCGAGAACACGCCCGGGGGTGAGCCCGTCGACCTCCGCCACGAGCGCACCGTTCGGCCGGCCGCTCCAGAGTTGTTGCCGGTCGGCGTACCGGTTGTCCCACTCCGCCCGCACCGCGGGGTCTCCGACGTAGGCGTCGACGGGCGGGGTGGCGTCGGGCGCGGGCGATCCCGCTGCGATGTTCTCGGTCACGGACCCACCATGCCCATCGGGCCCCTCTGGTGGCGCGATTTTTGCCGGTCCGGCAAAAGCGGCGTGCGGGAAGGCCGGCGATCGAGCGCGGCCGTACTGGGCGTCATGTGTACGTGGTGCGTGCGGCGGCGACTCACATGTGCGGCATCCCGTAGTACTTGGCGAACTGCTCGAGATAGCCGGGGTCACGCGGCTGCTTGGTCCGCTCGAACTCGGGGGCGTGCTTGATCTGGTCCTTCGTACGGTCGACGTAGACCGTTTCGTCGTCCCGGTCGACCCGCTGGATCACGCTGGCGGGGAGCAGTACATGACTGCCGAAGATCCAGACACCGGTGTCGACGACGATGTAGCCGGTTCCGGCCTCTTCGGTGTGCTCGTCGACCTTCCCGATGTCTCCGTCGGTTGCCTGGACCTTGTAGCCGACCAGGTCACTCCCTGTCTCGTAGCCGGAGCCGGTGCGGTAGCCCCAGATCTCTTCGTTCGCCATGCTCGCTCTCCTTGCTCGCCCCCACTGTTCCGGCCAGCCTGCCTCGCGTCGGGTGTGGCCGCCTGCGCGGCGCTCCGGCGACTCCCCTGTCCAGCCGCACGCCGGCCGGAGCAGGCGAGGGCCCGGCCCAGGTTCGGGAGACACGGCCTTTATGAAATTCTTCATTCAGGATCTTGATACCTGTTCAACCCTATGCGAGATTCGGCGCACGCAGTCACGTGTCAACGGCTGCGTTCCGTCCGGGCACACCGGAATCGCTGCGGGAGAGGTCTCCACCATGCCGGTCCAGCACACCCCCGGGGAGCGACTCTCGATGGAGACGCGCACCATCGAGGTCATTCCTGACGCCGAGCGGCACGGCACGCCGCGTAGCCAGTTCACCCTGTGGTTCGGCGCCAACATGCAGATCACCGCGATCGTCGACGGTGCGCTGGCCGTCGTCTTCGGCGCCGACGCCCTGTGGGCGATACCCGCGCTGCTCATCGGCAACCTGCTCGGCGGCATCGTCATGGCGCTGCACTCCGCGCAGGGACCGCGGCTCGGCGTCCCGCAGATGATCTCCAGCCGCGCGCAGTTCGGCGTCCACGGGGCGGTCCTGCCCCTGCTGCTGGTGATCCTCATGTACCTCGGCTTCGCCGCGACCGGCAGCGTCCTGGCCGGCCAGGCGCTGTCCGAGATGCTGCACATCGACAACACCGACGTCGGCATCCTCGTCTTCGGCGCGCTGACCGCCGTGGTCGCGGTCACCGGCTACCGGCTCATCCACATCGCCGGGCGCATCGCCACCGTCGTCGGCGTCCTCGGCCTCGGCTACCTGCTGGTGCGGCTGTTCACGCAGTACGACGTCGGCGCACACGTCGGGAACAAGGGCTTCGAGACGGCGACCTTCCTCCTCGCCGTGGGGCTCGGCGCCGGATGGCAGCTGACCTTCGGCCCGTACGTCGCCGACTACTCGCGCTACCTGCCGCGCGACACCAGCACGCGCGCGACGTTCTGGTCCACGTTCACCGGCTCCGTCATCGGTTCCCAGTGGGCCATGACGCTGGGAGCGCTCACCGCCGCCGTCGCCGGCAAGACCTTCCTCAGCGACCAGGTGGGCTTCCTCGGGGGCCTTGCCGGGCCCGCGGTCCTCGCCTTCCTCATCTACCTGGTGATCGTGGTCGGCAAGCTGACGGTCAACTGCCTCAACGCGTACGGCGGCTTCATGTCGATCCTGACCACCGTCACCGCGTTCGACGGCCGCTCGCGCGTCTCGGCCGCCGCCCGCGCCGCCTACATCGTCGGCTTCACAGCCGTGTCGATGGTCATCGCGCTGGCCGCCAGCGACGACTTCCTGAACAACTTCAAGAACTTCGTGCTCCTGATCCTGATGGTGTTCACCCCGTGGAGCGCGATCAACCTGGTCGACTACTACCTGGTCTCCCGCGAACGCGTCGACATCCCCGCCCTGTACGACCCGGACGGCCGCTACGGCCGATGGAACGTCACCGCTCTGACCTGCTACGTCGTGGGCGTCGCCGTCCAGATCCCGTTCCTGGCCACCAAGCTGTACACCGGCGCGATCACCAAGAGGCTCGACGGCGCCGACATCTCGTGGATCGTCGGGCTCGTGGTCACCGCGGCCCTGTACTGGATGTGGGTGCGACGCACGGCCGACCCGCCCGCCGAGACCGTCCACCCGGCCGTCACCAAGACCGGCGACGACACGGCTGCGCCCGTCGGCTGACCCGTACTCACCGAACGGGCACGACACGCGCCCACCGGGCGGCGGCGTCGGGCGGGAGCGGTACGACCGCCCGGCCCGACGCGTCGTCGTCCGCGCCCCGCCCCATGCCCCGGCGACCGAGGACTCCTACGGCACCGGCCGGTGCCGCGAACCGCTGGACTGGGACAGCGGCGCCGGACGCCGCCGCGTCACAGGGCCCACCAGCAGTACAGCCGCCGGCCGGAAGCCCGAGCGCGCCGAGCCAGCCCGGCCAGGGCCTCCAGCACACCGGCTGTGGCCTCGACGCTGATCCCGACCTGCCGGAGTTCGTCGGTCGTCGACCACGACTCGGCCGAGCGGAGGAGGTCGTCCGGCTTCGCCGTGGCGAGGGCATCGACCAGCGTCTCCGTCAGGCCGACCACGAACGGCGGGCCGTCCTCCGGCTCGGACAGCAGTTGGCCGGACCGCGGGCGCTCACCGGCCTCCTCGTCGCTGCAACCGGTCATGACGGCTTCGAGCCGGACGATCGCGACGACCGGGTCGATGTTCTTGAGGAAGACCACGTCGAACCCCGCCCGCCCCGGCCCTCCAGGAGTCCGGAGGACCGTGAGGGCGGTCCGATCGTCAGTGGCGGAGAAGTAGTCGCACAGCGGCATGCCGACGATTCTGGCATCCAGGGCTGACAGTGCCGCCGCCAGTGCAGGGGCGTTCGACGACCACGCGCCCCGGGCCCCCCGACCGGAGCCCGTGGAGGGAAAACGCGTCGACAGCATCCCTCGGTACCCGGCAGAGTGGCCGCCCGTGACGAGCAGTGAGCTGTGGACCCGTGCGACCGCCGAACGCTACGACGCCGAGGAGGCCGAGACGTCGTCGGCCGCCGTCCTCGGACCGACTCTCGCCTTCCTCGCCGAGCTCGCCGGAGACGGCCGGGCGCTGGAGTTCGCCATCGGGACCGGACGAGTGGGCGTCCCGCTCCGGGAACGTGGCGTGCCGGTCGTGGGCATCGAACTGTCCGAGCACATGGCAGCGGTGCTCCGGCGCAAGACCGACGAGGACACGCTCCCGGTCGTCATCGGGGACATGGCCACCACCGTCGTTCCCGGCGAGTTCACCCTGGTCTACCTCGTCTACAACACCATCACGAACCTGCTCACGCAGGACGAGCAGGTCGAGTGCTTCCGCAACGCCGCACGTCATCTGGCGCCCGGCGGCCGATTCGTCATCGAGCTGGGCGTGCCGCCACTGCGCTTCCTGCCGCCCGGCCAGGTCGCGGTGCCGTTCGACGTCTCCGAGCAGCATCTCGGCTTCGACACCTTCGACCTCGTCGAGCAGATCCTCGTCTCGCACCACCTCACCCGCGACGGCGACGACGGCCACTACCGCCGTGACAACTCCCGGCACCGCTACGCCTGGCCGGCAGAACTCGACCTGATGGCGCGGATCGCCGGGCTCGGGTTGGAACGCCGCGTCGCGGACTGGGACGGGTCCCCGTTCACCCAGGACTCCGCGAAGCACATCTCCGTGTGGCGCAAGCCGACCTGAGGGCGGCCACCGGGCCGTCGACGCAGGCCGCGGTCCCGCGCGAACCCGCCCTCTCGGCGCCCTCGGCACGATCGTCACACGCGCCCGGTCACGCGGTCCGAGCAGGCACCTCGCGCGAGGCGTCACCGGAATGCGCCGGCATTTCGATCATGCGAACTACGCGCGTCGACCTGCCCGTACGCCGTTGACGGCCCGGTTCGTCCCGGCAAGACTCCTGACTCATGCAGCCCCTGCGTGACCGCTCGGTCACCCGCGTCCAGCGCCGACACGTG
Organism: Streptomyces aureus; assembly: GCF_001418135.1. Lineage (GTDB taxonomy): Bacteria > Actinomycetota > Actinomycetes > Streptomycetales > Streptomycetaceae > Streptomyces > Streptomyces aureus_A. The sequence continues at coordinate 17,231 of NZ_LIPQ01000139.1, read as the reverse complement.
GACCTCGTCCGTGTCGCGAGCGCTGTCTGTCGCTGCCCCTGACCGGTCGCCGTACCACTCGCCCCGTACTCACGCTTCCTCCGCCCACCCCGTCCGCCGGGGCCTCGGAGGCATGCCCGCACGCCCTCCTGGAGACCTGTATGTCCACGCCCCTGTCCCGCCGTGCCCTCGGCGGGGTCGCCGCAGGTGCCGCAGCTGCCGCCGCCCTCGGAGCCACCGCGTCCGCCGCGCAAGCGGTCCCCGTAGCCGACCCGCGGGAGCGGCCGTTCCGAGCCGCGCAGCCGCGCCGCCACTCACGACGACCCAACATCCTCTTCATCCTGGGCGACGACCTCGGCTGGGCCGACCTCTCCTCGTACGGCTCCCCGCACATCCGCACCCCTCACCTGGACCGGCTCGCCCGCGAGGGCGTCCGCTTCACCGACGCCTACTCCGGCTCCGCGACCTGCTCGCCCACCCGCTTCAGCCTCTACACCGGCCGCTACCCGGGCCGTACGAAGGGCGGCCTGGCCGAGCCGATCGCCGACAAGTCCGTCGGCCTTGACCCCACCCATCCGACGCTCGCCTCGCTCCTCCGGGACTCCGGGTACGCCACCGCCCTCATCGGCAAATGGCACTGCGGCTACCTGCCCGACTACTCCCCCACCCGGTCCGGCTGGGACGAGTTCTTCGGCAACTTCGGCGGCGCCCTGGAGTACTACTCCAAGCTCGGCCTCGGCGGCGAGTACGACCTCTACGAGGGCGATGCCGAGTACAAGGACCTGCGCTACTACACCCGGATCCTCACCGAGCGGGCCGGCGAGTACATCGGCCGCGACCACGACCGGCCCTGGCTGCTCAACCTGAACTTCACGACCCCGCACTGGCCTTGGATCGCCGACGGCGACAAGGAGGCGAGCGACGAGATCGTCCGCCGGATCAAGGCCGGCGACCGCTCCGCCCTCTGGCACCAGGACGGTGGCTCCGTGGGGAAGTACAAGGAGATGGTCGAGGACCTCGACCGCTCGATCGGGCAGGTCCTCAAGGCGCTGAAGCGCTCCGGTCAGGAACAGGACACGCTCGTCTTCTTCGCCAGCGACAACGGCGGCGAGCGCTTCTCCTACAACTGGCCGCTCGCCGGCAACAAGGGCTCGCTCCAGGAGGGCGGCATACGCGTCCCCTCGATCCTGCGCTGGCCCGCCCGGATCGACGGCGGCCAGGTCAGCGACCTGCCGGTGTTCACGCCCGACTGGACGGCGACCCTGCTCGACCTGGCCGGAGCCCGCCCCCATCCCGCGTACCCCCTCGACGGCACCAGCCTCGCCGGACACCTGCTCCGCGGCGCAGACGTGCCCGAGCGGGATCTCTTCTGGCGGGTGCGGGGCGAGCGGGCGCTGCGCCGCGGGGACTGGAAGTACTACCGGGGCAAGTCCGGCCGCGACCAGCTCTTCCGCCTGTCCGAGGACTCCCGCGAGCAGGCGGACCGGGCACCGTTCGAGCCGGCGCGACTCGCCGAGCTGCGGGCGGCCTGGGAGCGGATCGACGCGGGGCTGCTCCGCTACTGAGCCGTGCCGGCCCATGCGGCGGGTTCCGCCGCGGAGCCGCCGACGGTGACCGTGTCTTCCCCAGGGTGCCGGGAGCAGCGGCCGTCGCGGCTGGGCGACAGCGCGCCTGAGGAGATCGCCGGCACGGTGGTGTACCTCGCTTCCGAGCACGCGTCCGCCACGACCGGCGGCGCGCTGCGCGTGGACGGCGGGTACGTCGACTCCATGCTGCCGTAGCGGAGACACCGGCGACGGCGCGTCCGTGACGGCGCTCTCGGCGCGCCCACCTCGCCCGGGATTCGTGAGCCTGTTTCCGCGCTGGGCGCACCCATGGGCCGCGCCATCGCGCTGTGCGCTCGCCGGATCAAGTGAATACGGGCGGGGGCGTGTTGGTCTCGTCATGCCTCCGGGCACCTTCCGGTCAGCGGACCTCACCGTCGCGAAGGACACGAATGACGAGCCAGGTTACCGAAGTTGAACTGGAAGGCCTTCTCCGCAAGGCGCTGCACACCACGGGTACGGGCGCACGTTGGGCGGCCGACTCGGACGAGATGTGGTGCCGTGTCACGCCCGGGTCGGGTACACGGCGCGAGCAGGGGTGGAAGCTGCATCTGTCGGCGACGGCCGCCTCCGCGCCGGCTGTCCTCGAGAGGGCCCTGGGGGTGCTGTTGCGGGAGGAGTCCGCGTTCAAGTTCGCCCGGTCGCTGGACCGGGTGAGTGCGCTCAACTCCCGTGCGACGCCCCGGGGAAGTTCGGGCAAGTTCATCACCGTCTACCCGCGCTCCGACGCCGAGGCGGCCCGGCTCGCCCAGGAGCTGCACGAGGCCACGGCGGGGCTGGCAGGTCCTCGGATCCTGTCCGACCAGCCGTACGCCGTGCACTCGCTGGTGCACTACCGGTACGGCTCGTTCGTCGGCCGGAGGCGGCTCTCGGACGACGGGCTGCTGGTGTGGTTCATCGAGGACCCCGACGGCAATCCCGTGGAGGACAAGCGCACCGGCCAGTACTCTCCTCCCCCTTGGGCGGTCTGCCCCTTCCCTGCCGCGGTTCCCGTCGCGCCGCGCGCGACGGAAGGGGCGGAGGAGGGGGACGGGGCTGACGGGGCTGACAGGGTGAGTGCTCCGGTGCTGCTCGGTGGCCGTTTCGCGGTACGGGAGGCGATCCGGCACACCAACAAGGGCGGCGTCTACCGGGGCAGCGACGTCCGTACGGGCGCCCTCGTGGTGATCAAGGAAGCCCGGCCGCACGTGGAGGCCGACGCCTCCGGCTGCGACGTCCGTGACTGGCTGCGCGCCGAGGCCCGGACGTTGGAGAAGCTCAAGGGCACGGGACTGGCTCCGGAGCCGCTCGCGTTGTTCGAGCACGGCGGGCACCTCTTCCTGGCACAGGACGAAGTGCCGGGCGTCACCCTGCGTACCTGGGTCGCCGAGCACTTCCGCGACGTCGGAGCGGAGCGCTACCGCGCCGACGCGCCCGCTCTGGTCGCGCGTCTGGTGGACCTGGTCGCGGCGGCGCACGCGCGAGGCTGCGTCCTGCGGGACTTCACCCCCGGCAACGTCATGGTCCGTCCGGACGGTGAGCTGCGCCTCATCGACCTCGAACTCGCCGTCCTGGAAGACGAGGCCGCTTTGCCGACCCGGGTGGGAACCCCCGGCTTCAGCGCCCCCGAACGCCTGGCCGACGCACCCGTCAGCCCGACGGGCGACTACTACAGCCTCGGTGCCACCGCGTGCTTCGTGCTGGCCGGGAAAGTGCCGAACCTGCTGCCCGAGGAGCCCGCCACCAGGGCCGCCGAGCAGCGGCTCGCCGCATGGCTGACCGCCTGCACGGGGCCGCTCCGACTCCCGGAAGGCCTCGCGGAGATGGTCCTCGGGCTGATGAAGGACGACCCCGCCGAGCGGTGGGACCCTGTCCGGGCGCGCGAGGCCGTCCGGAAGACGTACCCGTCGCGGCCACGGAACCACTCCGCCCCACGCCGGCCCGGGAACGCACGCCGTGACGACAGCCGGAGTGAGGGTCGTCCGCCGGTGAACGGGACCGTGGACCGCGCGGTGACCGGGATCGTGGGCCATCTCATCGATGCGATGACTCCGGGGGACGAGCACCGCCTGTGGCCCGTGTCCACGATGGCCGGGGAGGCCGACCCCTGCACCGTGCAGCAGGGCGCGGCCGGTGTCCTGGCCGTGCTGACGCGGTACTGGGAACTCACCGGTGACGACCGCCTGCCCGAGCTGATCTCCACCGCGGGCCACTGGATCGCGGGCCGCACCGATCTCCGCTCCACACGCCCCGGCCTGCACTTCGGCGGACGCGGAACCGCCTGGGCGCTGTACGACGCCGGGCGCGCCGTGGACGACCAGGGGCTCACCGAACACGCGTTGGCCCTGGCGCTGGCCCCGCAGCAGTCGACACCGCATCACGACATCACCCACGGCAGCGCGGGCAGCGGGCTGGCCGCGGTCCACCTGTGGCATCGCACCGGTGATCCACGCTTCGCCGAACTGGCCGTCGACGCGGCCGACCGGCTGGTCGCCGCGGCCCGGCGTGATCCGTCCGGAGTGAGCTGGCCGGTGCCCGCGGAAGCCGTCTCCTCCGAGGGCGGCAAACGGTACCTCGGCTTCGCCCACGGAAGCGCCGGCATCGGATGCTTCCTCCTCGCCGCCGCGACCGTCTCGCGGCGCCCGGAGCACAGGGACCTCGCGGTGGAGGTGGGCGAGCACCTGCTGGGCGACGCCGTGCTGACCGGCGAAGCGGCCCAGTGGCCCGCCCAGTCCGAGGACCTGCCCACGGCGCCGTACTGGTGCCATGGCGCGGCGGGCATCGGAACGTTCCTCGTCCGGCTGTGGCAGGCCACCGGGGACGACAGGTTCGGCGACCTCGCCCGCCGTAGTACGTACGCCGTCACCGAGCGCGCCTCCCGCGCCGCCCTTGCCCAGTGCCACGGTCTGGCGGGCAACGGTGACTTCCTCCTCGACATGGCCGACGCCACGGGTGACCCCGTGTACCGCGCCATGGCCGACGACCTGGCCCGCCTCATCGTCAGCGAGAGGGCCCACCGCCATGCCCAGGTGGTCTTCCCCAACGAGTACGGGGACGTCTCGACCAGCTGGAGCGACGGATCTGCCGGAATCCTGGCCTTCCTCCTGCGGATCCGTCACGCAGACCCCCGGCACTGGATGGTCCGGATGCCGGTCTGAGCGGCAGCACGTCTGCCGCCGGCTCACAGAACGAAGGAGAGACCCATGGAGAACAACGACATCGAACTGCTGGCCCGTCTCCACGCCCTTCCGGAGACCGACCCGGTCGGCGTCGACGGAGCGCCGTTCGCCGCGACGTGTGAGTGCGTCGGCCAGCTGACCCTGCTCAACACGGTCTGTATCGGCATCAGCTGCGCGTAGGACAGGCACCACCATCCGGCCGGCGGCCCACCCGGGAAGCCGCCGGCCGGATGCGCCGCGCTGCCGTGCGCCCGAGTGGCCACGGACGGCGAACCCGTAGAGAGGACTGGACCGCATGCAGCTAGCCGCCGGTGACGAGGACCGACCAGACCACACGCAACGCCCCGCCGATGCCGACGACCTCGCTCCCACAGGCCTCATGCCGGCCGCCGTCATCAGCCGGCCCGTCGCACAGCACGTTCCCGAGCCCGCGTACGCCATCAGCATGCGCGGCCTGGTCAAGAGCTACCCGGGCCCGCAGGGCGGCACCACCCACGCGGTGCGCGGCTTGGACCTGGACGTGCCGCAGGGCGAGACCTTCGCCTTCCTCGGGCCCAACGGCGCGGGGAAGTCCACGACCATCGCCGTGCTGTGTGCCCTGGCCCGCCCCACCGCCGGTCACGCCACCGTCGCCGGCGCCGACGTGGTCAGCCGGCCCGGCGAGGTACGGCGACGAGTCGGCGTGCTCTCCCAGCACAGCGCTCTGGACGCGGACCTGACAGCCGAACAGAACCTCCACATCCACGCACGGCTCTACGGGCTGTCCCGCCGCCATGCCCGTGCGCGCGCCGCGGAGGTGCTCGGGACGGCCGGGCTGACCGACCGGCGGCGCTCCCCGGTGCGCACCCTGTCGGGCGGCATGCGGCGCCGCCTGGAGATCGCCCGGGCCCTGCTGCACTCCCCCCGTGTGCTGTTCCTGGACGAGCCGACCACCGGACTCGACCCGCATGCCCGGGCCCAGGTCTGGGACCATCTGCGCGCGCTGCGCGACCGGCACGGCAGCACGCTCTTCGTCACCACCCACTACCTGGAGGAGGCGGAGAACTGTGATCGCATCGCCATCATCGACCGCGGCCGCGTGGTGGCGCTGGGCACGCCCGTCGCGCTGAAGGCGGCGATCGGAGACGACCTGGTCGTACTGCGTACCAGCGACGACACCGCGGCACGTCAGGTCGTGCGCGGCATCGCTCCGCCGGACCGCGCCATCGCGGCGGACAGCGGCGGGGTCTCCCTGCGGGTGCCGGACGGCAGCACCTGGATTCCGCGCCTCTGCGCGGCACTGCAACGCCACGGCATCGCCGTACACGCCGCTTCCGCGGCCCCGCCCACGCTCGACGACGTCTTCTTCCGCCACACCGGCCGCAGCCTCGACACCACCGAGCCCGGCACGGCACCGGCCGGCCCGTCTCCGGCCGCCCCCACACCGTCGTGCGCAACCACGTCGGAGACCGGCGGCCGCCGATGAGCGGCCCCACGGTGCAGACCCCGGACGCTCCCCACACTCCGGACGGCCCGGCCCCGGCGGCCTCCGGCATCTCCGGCGACTCGGGCGCCCACGGCGGCGGGGCGCCGGCTCGTCTCCGGCAGGAACTGCGCGCGATCCACGCCCTGGTCCACCGCGACCTGCTGCGTCTGGCGGGCCGGCGCACCCACACCGCGCTGATGCTGCTCCACCCGATGCTCTACCTGCTCGTCCTGGGAGGCGGACTGGCCGCCCTCATCCCCCGTGCTTCCCTGGGCGTCGGCTACCAGACGTATCTCTTCCCCGGCATGCTGATGATGACGGTGCAGACACCGGCCATCATGGTCGGCATCCGTCTGATCACCGACCGGCAGAGCGGCTACCTGCGGGAGCTCCTCATGGCCCCGGTCAGCCGCGCCACGCTCCTCCTGGGACACTGCGCCGGCGGCACCATGACCGCCACGGCGCAAGGCGCCGTACTGCTCGGCCTCGCCGGCACGGTCGGCCTGCCCTACGACCCGCTGCTCCTCGTCCTGCTCCTCGGCGGGATGATCCTGGCCTCGTTCACCATCACCGCCCTGGCGCTGGCGCTGGCCGTGTCCCTCCGCGGGGCGGAGACGTTCCATACCCTCCTCGGCCTGATCATGATGCCGCTGCTGTTCCTCTCCGGCGGCTTCTTCCCCCTGCACGCCCTGCCGGGCTGGGCCCACACCCTCGCCGCCGCCAACCCGCTCGCCTACGCGGTGGACCTCCTCCGCCGCTGCATCACGCACCGCGTACCCGACCAGGAGGCCGCCACCGGCATCGAATGGGCGGGGCGGCAGCCGCCCCTCCCCCTCGAAGCCGGCCTGCTTCTCGCCACCGGCATCGTCGCGCTGCTCTGGGCAGCGCGACGCTTCAGCCGTCCGGAGTGACACACCGCCGTCCGGGGCGGACGCCCCGGGAGTACGCGGTCAGGACGTGCCGACGCCGCTACGAGCGAGCGCGAACACCCCCAGCACGATCAGTGCGATCCCCGCGAGCTGGGGCAGCAGCCACCAGCCCGCCCGTACGTGCTCCTCGTACAGCAGGACGCCGAGACTCAGGCTCACGGTGGCGTCGCCGAGGGTCAGGGCGGGCTGCGAGGCGACGAGCGGGCCGCCCTGCATGGCGTGTTCGAGCAGCAGCAGGGCCGCGATCCCCGCCGCGCAGAAGGCGTAGGTCTGCCAGGACGTCAGGAAGGCGCCGATTCCGCCGTCGCCGAGGATGTGCATGGACGTCTTCATGAGGGCGGCGGTGAGCGCGTAACAGATCGCCGTCGCGGCGCCGAGGCAGCCGGCCCTCGCGCGCCCGGGCGGTCTGCGCAGTCCGACCGCGGCGAGCGCCACCACGGCGACGGCGCAGGTCGCCAGGACCGGCACCCAGCGGTCCAGTGCCACATGGGTGCGGTTGCCGGTGGGCGAGGCGGCCGCGAGCGCCACCCCGAGGCCGAGCACGACCCCTGCGACGGCGGCCCAGAGCCGGGCGGGCAGCCGTTCGCGTGTCAGGAGGGTGGCGATCAGCAGGGCGAGGGGAAGTTCGAGCACGAAGAGCGGCTGCACGAGGGCCAGCGGCCCGGTCGCGAGGGCCGCCGCCTGTCCGACACCGGCGGCGATGACGGCGAGGATGCCGGCCAGCCACAGGGGGCGGTGCAGCAGGTCGAGGATCAGTCCGGGCCGGAAGGAGTCGGACTGCGGGACGGTGAGCGCCGCACGCCGCTGGAGCACCGTGGCCAGCGCGTTGCTGAACGCGGCGAACAGCGAGAAGAGGACCGGCAGGACGACGCCCATGGGCCCGATCCTCACCGGGGCGGCGGCCGACCGGGGGGCGACACCGGCGGGCGCCCGTACGGAGGACCCGGTCGGGCCAACGCCGCTCACGGACGACGCCGGGCGGATGGGGGGACGAGGTGCCGTGCTCACCGCACGGACCACCAGCCGCGGACTGGGTGAAGCCGCCGGTGCTCACCGCCCGACCACCAGCCGCGGACAGCGTGGAGCCGCCCGGCCCCCCTGCTCCGATACGAGCGGGGGCCGGGCGGTCGGGTGTCACCGGTGCGGTGCCGGGCGTGCCTAGGGCGCGATCTCGAACCGCGGCGGCTGGAGGCCCGCCAGGCAACGGGTGTCCGGCGCGGCCGGGTCGGCGAAGAAGGAGGTGGTGATCGTCTGCGCGCACTGCGAGTCGGCGAAGACCACGTGGGCCACGTAGGGGACCGTGACGGCGTGGGACCGGCTCAGCGTACGGGCCACGTAGGCCCCGTTGCTGGGCGCGGTCTGGGCGTCGAAGCCGCCGGACAGGGCGAGGGTAGGGATGTCGCTGCGGGTCACGTCCCGGATCCAGGGAGGTGCCGGAGGGACGTCCCAGGCGCGGCAGTCGTCGTGGAGCCAGGCGAGCTGCGGGGCGTTGGCCAGCATCGACCGGGGGAACGAGGGGAACGCGCGGCGTCCGCCCCGGATGATGTCGGCGCGGCTCTCGTACGGGGTCCACTGGCTGCAGAAGACGCCGTAGACCAGCCCGTGGGCGACCCTTCCGATGGCCTGCGGGCTGTACTTGCCGCCCGCGAGCTGCTCGGCGATCCGCTGCGGGTTGCCGTGGGCGAGTTCGTCGAGGGAGCGGGGCACTCCGGCCGCCACATGGGTGGCGGAGGTCAGCCAGGTCACCAGGTTGCCCCCGTCCAGCACGACCTTCACCGGCTCCGGGTGTACCGGGACCGTGACGGTGGTGGTGATCGGGTTGGCCTCCAGCTCACTGACGAGGCGGAGGAAGGTGGCCTTCAGGTTCGGGTAGCGGGTGTTGCAGGCGGGCTGCTCCGCGCAGGCCTTGAATAGGCCGTCGAAACCCTCTCGTGCGGCCTTCCAGGTGACGGCCCCGCCGCCCAGGGACGGCGGCAGGATGCCGTCGATGCCGACCGAGCGGATGCCCTTCGGGTGCAGGCGCATGTAGTTGAGGGCCAGGTGGGTGCCGTAGGAGATGCCGAAGACGTTCCACTTCTTGACGCCCAGCGTCCTGCGCAGGACGTCGTAGTCGGCCGAGCTCTCGATGTCGTTGTAGGCGCCGCGGTCGGCGCCCAGGCCGTCCACCCGGTCACGGCAGGCCCGGGTGGCGTCGACGTGCAGGCGGCCGGTGGACGGCGCGTTGGAGACGAGACCGAGGGCGCGGGCGTTGAACTCGTCGATGTTCGGACAGGTGAGCACCGGGTCGGCCGAGTAGGTGCCGCGCTGGGACATGAAGATCACGTCACGGTCGCGGTTCAGGTTGCCGGCGAGCGCCATCGGGATCTCGGAGACCGCGTCGTCGCCGGGTCCGCCGGCGAGCCACACGATCGGGTCGGGCGCCGGTCTGCCGGACTCCGCGGGCATGATCGCGACGGCGAGGGTGATCTTGCGTCCTTCGTGCGCCCTGGGGCCCTTGGACTCCTTGGGTCCGTGGGGTCCGTGGGGTCCGTTGGGTCCGTTGGGTCCGTTGGGTCCGTTGGGTCCGTTCGGCCGGGAGCGGTTCTCGGGCACGGTGAGGGTGCCGCAGCGGGCGCGCGCGAGATCGGGGATCGGGTCCGCCGTCCTGGGGCAGGGGCCCGGTTCGAAGCGGGCGTCGCCCACCGTACGGGCGACCGTGCCGATCGGGACGTGCGGGCCGTCGGTGCCGGACCCGGCGTGCGCGGGCATCGCGGCGAGGCCGACGACGAGGGCGCCGGCCGTGGCTCCTGCCAGCGTCGCCGGCAGCCGTCGGGCGGGGCGCCGACGGGGGGTCGTGCGAGGGGACATCGTGCGTCCTCCGGGTCAGGGGATGAGGGTGAACGGTTTGGGCACGACACCCGCCACGCAGCCGGTGTCGGGCGCGGTCGGCCGGGCCAGGAAGGAGCGCAGGACCGACGCGGCGCAGGGCTCCTGCGGCACCACCCAGTGGGTGATCCCGGGGACGATCACGGCGGTCGAGCGGGGCAGTGTGCGGCCGGCGAACGGCCCCCAGCTCGCGCCGGTCTTCGCGTCGAAGGTCCCGGTGATGATGAGCGCGGGCACCTTGCTGTGGGTGGCGACCCGCTGGACCGGGGTGCGGTCCGGTACGTTCCAGGCGCGGCACAGGTCGTGTTCGAAGGGCAGCTGCGGTGCGTGGGCCAGCACGGAGTCGGGGAAGCCGGGGAAGGCTCGTCGGCCCGCCTCCAGCAGGTCGCGCTTCGAGTAGCCCGGCACCCACTCGGCGCAGGCCACCGAGTGCGTCAGGCCGTGGGCGAACTCGCCGATGGCGGGCGTCGCTCCGGCGGCCTGGGCCCGTGCGAGGCGTTCCGGATTGCCTGCGGCTAGTTCGTAGAGCGCGGCGGGGACGTCGGCGGACGGGACCAGCCGGCCGTCGGCGACCAGCAGGTTCACCAGCGTGCCCCCGTCGAGGACGACCCTCACCGGGGTTCCGCCACCGGGCGGCGGTACGGTCAGCGTCAGGGGGTTCGCCTCAAGCCGCCGGACCTGCTCCGTGAGGGTGCGGGAGAGGTCCGGGTAGCGGGATGTGCAGGCGGGCTGGGCCTCACATGCCCTGAAGATCGCGTTGATTCCCTCCTGGGCGCTGTCCCAGGCCCACGGCAGGCTCACGGTCTGCGGCGGCACGACCGAGTCGATCGCCAGCGAGCGGATGCCCTGGGGGTGCCGGCGCAGGTAGGTGAGGCCCAGGTCGGTGCCGTACGAGTAGCCGTAGACGTTCCACCGCTTGATGCCCAGGGCCTTGCGAAGGTCGGCGAAGTCCGCGGCGTTCTCGGTGGTGTTGTAGGCCGCGAGGTCGTTTCCCTCCGCCGTCAGGCGGTCCCGGCACTGCTTCGCCGCGCGTACCAGCCCTCGCCCGGTGGACGGCGCGTCGTAGGGCAGTCCGACGGCGGTCGCGTTGAACCGGTCGATCTCCGGGCAGGCGAGGTTCGGCTGCGAGTGGAGAGCGCCGCGCTGGGTCATGACGATCAGATCGCGGTCCCGGTTCACCTGAGAGGCGATCAGGAAGGGGATGGCCCCGATCGCGTCGCCACCCGGACCGCCTTCCATGAACACCACCGGGTCCGCGGCGGGCTTCGCCGCGGTGGCCGGAATGATCACGACGGCCGTCCGGATGGTCCGGGTCTTCTTGCGGGTGCGGTTCTCGGGCACCTCCAGGAACCCGCACCGCCCGGGGATCGGCTCCGGCGCCTCGGGGCACGGACCGGGCACGAAGCGTGCCGGGTGTCCCGGCCCGGGTCCCTCGGCAGGGGGTGACAAGGCGCTGCCGGGGGTGGGGCTGAGCGCGCCGATCACGGCCAGGCCGGCCGCGACGAGCGCCGTCCGGGTACGCGCGCGGTGGGGGCTCCCCGCCAGGGCGATGTGTCGCGCCGTTCGGCGCCGTACGGTCTTGACGGTCCCGCGAACGGACGGCAGGTCGTCCGGACCGATGTTCTGTTCCGCCATGTGATCCCGTCTCTCGGACGTCCCCTGCCGCTCGGAGCCGGGGCGCGTGGGCGTGGCCGCCCGCCGCGTGGTCCGGCGAGGTCGGCGCTCGCCAGCTTGCGTCCGTGGCAGGGGGCTCACCACTCAAGGACTCCACTCGGAGCAGGCGTTCGCCGCGGCGGGCTGGGCCCGCGGCCGCACGGCCCTCGCGCAGCGGTGCCCGGAGGCACGGACCGACGCTGGACTCCACGAGCCCCACGTGCACGTACGGGCCGGGCACGGGACCTCGCTCGCGATCGCTCACCTTGCCGGACAGCGTGCCGGCGCGGCCTCGACGTCCGGCCGCGCGGGTGCCGGAGGCTGTCGGCGACCGCCTCGCCGTACCTCCCCGTGGGGCCGACCAGGTGACGGTCCAAGGCTGCGAAGTGCAGCATCTCGGCGGCCGCGACATTGCGTCATGGGACAGCCGCGCAGCGCACTGAGCGCGGCGGCGCTCGTCGCCGACGGCCCGGCCCAGGCCCTCTAAGTCCTCGGGCTCTACGCCCGCTCCGTGGAAGGCGAGTCGTCCACCGTGGCGACGACCTTCATCGACTGGAGCACTCACACCCCCACGTACAGGAGCGCCGGACATCCTCCGCCCGCGCTGCTCGCCCCCGGTGGCGGCGTGGTCTTCCTCGACCAGGGGACCGATCCGCCGCTCGGCGCCCGCCCGGAACACGTCTCGCGCCCCCAGGCGAACACTGCCTTCCGCGAGGGCGCGACGCTGGTGATGCGCACCGGCGGTCTGATCGAGCGCCGCACGGAGGACCTCGACGTCGGCCTCGCGCGCCTCGCCGACTCCCTGCAGGGGCATGGGCGGGACCACCCCGAGGTCGTGGCCGACCCTCCTCTCGGATCTCCTGAACACCGACCGCACCACGGATGACGCGGCGCTCGTCGTCATCCGCCTGTGAACCGCGTGCCTTCCCGCAGCGTCCATGGTCGCTCGGCGACCCACCCCGTACGCTCATGGACGTGCAGCCCCCGACCGAACTCCCTGAGCACGTCCGCTCCGCCACCGGCCGACCGCGCCGCCTGCTGGTCCTGCGACACGCCAAGAGCGCCTGGCCGAAGGGCGTCGCCGACCAGGACCGGCCCCTCGGCCCGCGCGGTCTGCGTGACGCCCCGGCCGTCGGGCGCTTCCTGGCCGGGGCCGGCGGGCCGCCCGACCTGGTCCTGTGCTCGCCGGCCCGGCGCGCCCGCCACACCTGGGATTTGGCAGCCGCGGAGCTGGACGGCGCTGTGCCGATCCGCCATGACCCGCGGCTGTACGGGGCCGACGGCCCGGAACTGCTCGACGTCGTCCACGGCGTGTCCGACGAGGTCGCGACGTTGCTCCTGGTCGGGCACAACCCCGGCCTCGAGGACCTGGTCCTGCTGCTGGCGGCCGGCGCGAAAGGCGCGGCGGGGGTGGCGGGCACGGACAAGGACGTCCTGGACCGTGTACGGACCAAGTTCCCGACCTCCGCGATCGCCTTCCTGACCTTGTACGGCCCTTGGACCGACCTGCGCCCGGGCGAGGCGCTCCTGACGGACCTGGCGATTCCCCGCGGGGTCCGTGACCCGTCCTGAGCGGTGCCACCCGCGCGCCTTCGACGGGGGAGCCGGTCGGCGTCACGTCACCAGGTGCGGTCGAGCAAGTGGGTGAAGAGCACGTCCAGTTCCTGTGCTGCGGGGTGCGTCAGCGGCGCCTCTCGCAGTGCGTGGCGGGCGGCGTCCAGGTGCCGACGTGCTTCCTCGCGGGTCCGGGTCCGCCCGCCTGCCTCCTCCACGAGCGCCGCGGCGTGTTCGGCGGTCGCGCCGTCGATCCCCCGGCCGGACGCGAGCAGCGTGTCGAGTTCGTGTGCGGCCTTGCCTCCGCCGGCCAGTGCGATGAGGACCGGGTACGTCTTCTTGCCCTGCCTGAGGTCGGCGTGCACGGGTTTTCCGGTGACTCCCGGGTCGCCCCAGATACCGAGGATGTCGTCCACCGCCTGGAACGCGAGGCCGAGGTGGCGGCCGGCTCGGTCGAGCGTGGTCACGGTCCTGTCGGGGGCGCCTCCGAGGATCGCGCCGAGCGCGAGCGCGCAGCCCAGCAGGGCGCCTGTCTTGTGCTCGGCCATGGACCGGTACTCGTCCGGCTCGACCGCGCCGGGTCCGGACCAGGGGCGGTCTTCGAAGCGGAGGTCCTCCGCCTGGCCGGACACCAGCGTGGTCAGGGTCCCGCAGAGCTGCCGCACCGCGGCTCCCGTGCGGCGGCCCGGGGCCTCCGCCAGGCTCGTCACGGCCTGGGCGAGGAGCGCGTCGCCGGCCAGGACGGCCGGGCCGGTCCCGTAGGACTTCCACACCGCGGGGCGCTGCCGGCGCAGCGTGTCGGCGTCCATGATGTCGTCGTGGAGCAGGGAGAAGGTGTGCACGAGTTCGACGGCGACGGCGCCCGGGACGGCTTCGGCGCCGTCCGCGCCGACCGCCTCGGCCCCGAGCAGGGCGAGCGCCTGCCGCACCCCCTTGCCCTCGGATCCGCCGGGGTCCGGGGTTCCGGCCGTATCGGCCCAGCCCAGCGCGTACGCCGCCATCTCACCGGTCCAGGGGTGCAGCCGGGCCACCGCCTCCACCAGCGCGGGCCGCACCCGGTCGCGGCACCGGCCCAAGAGGCCGGCCGCCGAGGCCTCGTGAACGCGGAAGGTGGTCACCCCGGTCACGGTCGTGGCGCCCGGCGCCCCGGTGAGCGTGCGGGCCGATCGGGCGGATGTCGGGAGGGCGCTCACCGCAGCCCCTCCGCGTCGACCTTCCGCAGGGCTTCCGCCCCGACTGCCGGCAGCACCGGGCCGGCGTCCGGTCCGTCTCCGGTGGGGTCCGGCAGCGGGCCGACACCCAGCTCGGCCGCGGCCTTGTCCACCATGTCCCGGGCGTGCCGCAGCCCGATGCGGTCCAGGGTCGCGCGGAGTCCGGTGAGTTCCGCGGCGGTGTGCGCGGCGTCGCGGCCCAGGCGGGCGTCGGCCTTGACCAGCCCCAGCCTCGACAGTGCCGTCCCCCTCGGCTCCTCCATCTCGCGGAACTCCTCAAGGGCCTGGGCGTACAGCGCACGGGCCTGCTCGTAGCGGCCGGCCCGGTACAGCACGTTGCCGCGCATCTTGTGGTTGTAGGCGAGCGCGCCGGCCAGCCGTATCTCCCGGCATGCCTCCTCCGCCCGCGACAGCAGGGACAGGGCGCGCTCCACGTCCCCGTCCCGTACGGACACCACGTCGGCGATGCCCCGCAGGGCCCAGGCCCATCCGCGTCGGTCCTCGGCGCGCGACGCCGTCTCTGCCGCCTCCTCGAAGAGGGCCAGGGCCTTGTCGTAGGAGCCGGTGTTGCGGTGCATCTGCGCGATGCCCTCAAGCGCCCAGACCGTGTGGCGGGCCTCGCCGCGACGGCGGGCCTCGGCCAGCAGCTGTTCGTGCAGCCTCCCCACCGCCTCGTAGTCGCCCTGGATGCGCCCGGTCTCGGCGAGCCCCGCCAGCGAGTAGCCCCGCACGACGACGTCCCCGCCCCGCTCGCCCGCCTCGGCCGCGAGCCCCAGCAGCCGGTACGCCAGCCTGAGCGCACCGCGCTGGCGGGCCAGTGTGCCGCCGCTCCACAGGGCCCACGCCATGGCCCCCTCGTGACCGGCCGAACGTGCCGCCCGATAGCTCGCCTTCCACGCCCGGTCGGCCTCATCGATCCGCCCGAGCCTGCGGCATGCCTCCGCCACGGCCAGCCCGCACCGCGCCGCCTCCCGCTGGTCCCCGGCCTCCTCCGCCGCCCGGAGTTCCCGGACGCCGCGGGCGAGAACCTCGGGCAGGGAGGCATTCACCGACAGCGACCCCAGCGCCCCTTGGTACTCCGGCGCCGACGCCATCGCCGGCCTCTCCGTCACCTGACCTGCCATCAGAACCTCCTCGGGTCGGCTCGACGATCAAGCCGACGCGAGGATCAAGACGTGTCTCCCGGGCCCAGGTTCCCCATCGGTCGCGATGTCCGTCTCCGTGGGGGCGAGTGGATCATCCTCAAGTACTACGCGGTGGCCGGCGCTCCTCAGCGAGACGGACGTCGGAGCGGTTGCGGCGTGTGAGGTGCTGAGGGCCTCGGTGCGGTGGCCGTGGCCTCCGAGCCGGTCGGCGGGCCGCAGCCGGTCGGCGGCCGGGGCGGGTCGGTGCGCCGCGGCCGCCGCGCACGTCAGCCGGCCGGGCACTCCTTCCACGCCAGGTGGTAGACGGTGCTGATGTCACCGTCCGTGGAGTCCATGGTCATGTAGCTGGTGGCGCCCGGGCTCGACGTACCGGCGTTCACCCGGAGTTCGGTGTTGATGTTGAAGTTGCGCTGCACGCCGCAGGGCGCCCACACCAGTTGTGCCCAGTCGGTGTCGTCGGTCGCCTGCCAGTTGTCCTCGTACGGGCCCTGGAAGGTGTGCGTGCGGGAGGCCGTGTTCGGCGAGCCCTGGAAGTAGTACGAGGCCTTCTCCGTGCTGCTCGCTCCGCGCTGGAGCGAGGCGTAACCCCGGTAGTCGGCGCTGGCGATCGCGTACGTGAACCCCTGCGGCACGTGCACCAGAAGGTTCAGCTGGCAGTTCCTGCGGGCCGCCGTGGGGGACGAGCCGCCGCCCACCTGTGCGAGGTACTCGCTGTAGGTGACGGTGAAGGCGGTGTTGTCGTCGGACACGGCGATGGCGGCGGTGCCGAGGGGGCAGCCGGATCCGTTCACCGTGGCGATGTCGATGACGATCCTGTCCGGCGGCGGGTCGACGATCGACCCCGGGCCGGCCTGGGCGGGCAGGGCGGGCAGGGCGGAGGCGAACAGGGCGGCGACCGCCGCGCTCACGAGCAGGGGAACTCTCATGTTTCTCCCATCCGGTGCTTCGGTTCCCGACGGGCGGGGGCGCACGGGTGCGTCCGCGCCACGGGCTGGGATGCGGCGCGCCACGCTCAGGGGCGGCGGCCGTCACGGACCTATTTCGATGGAGACCTGGTGCGAGGAATCCGGAAGGCCAGAAGTACGCAGTGGGGTAGTCCAACCGGCAATGGTTGAACTATCATGCGTATGAACTCTGTCCGTCCGCCCCGCCGGTGTGAGCGGGGATGGTCGAATGCTAGGTGCCCGCGCACGCCGGGACAGGGTGGCGCCCAGCCATTAACCGCCCTGCGGACCACCCACTTTTGGCGTGGAAGAGCGCACGTACCTCTTGACCCCACGAGGCAGGGCTGGGACCCCGGGCCGGTCCACCCCCTCGCCGACCGGCATGCGCACCGGCCGACGGACGGGCTCGGGGAGCAAAGAGCAATCAGTGGGCCTGGTGCACCAGTTGGCCGGTCGGTTCGTACCGCGCGCGGGCGATCGCCGGCCCTCCCGCCCTGATCCTCGGAGCGAGGCCGGGCTCCGCGGCGAGCCGTGGCCGCACACGCCGCGCCCGCGCCGAGGCGGTCGCCTCGACGCGGGCGGCGCCCTCCTGGGCGCGGTCGATCGCGGGTTCGATCCGGTCGGCGACACCGTGTCCGTGCGCGGCAAGCCGGCGCGGGACCCGGTCGTCTTCAGGGAGAGACCCGGTCCTGGAGGGCCGACTTCCAGGCGGGGGCGGGGATGG